>CAJCJI010000060.1 GCA_903970595.1 Verrucomicrobiota bacterium | reverse complement strand
TCGAGCCGATCCTGCGCCTGCTCGACTGCTGCCAGGAGAGCGACGGCGGCGTGGCCATCGTCATCACCAGCCTCGACCGCGCCCGCGACCTGAAGCAGAAGCCGGTGCGGATCGTCGGCGCCTGCCAGTCCATCCCCTACAACGTGGAAGTGATCTCCAACTACTACCACGCCGACCTGTCGCTGATGCCGGAAGCCGAAGGCACGGCCAAGCGCCTCTATGCCCAGACCGGCATGAAGCCCAGCGACATGCAGGCGGCGATGATCTACGACGCCTTCACCCCGCAGGTGCTCAAGCAGCTCGAAGGTTTCGGCTTCTGCAAGCGCGGCGAGGCCAAGGACTTCGTCAAGAGCGGCCAGATCGGGATCGACGGCATCCTGCCGGTCAACACCCACGGCGGCCTGATCGGCGAAGCCTACATCCACGGCATGAACAGCATCGCCGAAGGCGTGCGCCAGGTGCGCGGCAGCGCCGTCAACCAGGTGAAGAACGTCGAGCGCGTGCTGGTCTCTTCCGGCATGGCTGGCGCGATCTTCGAGAAGGTCTGAGCCTTGGGGCACATCACCAACAGTTCCTGTAGGGCAGCAATCGTAGGGCGGGCCATGCCCGCCGGCTTTGCTTCACGGACGCGCAAGCGGCGGGCACGGCCCGCCCTACAAAAACGATGAGCGATTCCTCCATCACCCTGCGCCTCGACTCCGGCGTCTCACTCCCCGGCACCGGCCCCCTGCACGTGGCGGTGGAAGTGCGCGCCCCGCGCCAGGCCAGCCTGGGGCCGGCGCCGGTGGTGCTGGTGTGCCTGCCGGGCGGCGGCATGAATCGGCGCTTCTTCGACCTGATGCCCGGCGGCGAGGCGGCGAGCGACATCAGCTTCAGCTTTGCCCGGCAGATGGCCGGGCGCGGCTGCATCGTGGTCCTGATGGATCACCTGGGCGTGGGCGAGAGCGACCGGCCGGAGGATGGCTACGCGCTGACGCCGGAGCTGCTGGTCCAGGCCAACCAGCAGGCGCTGCAGCAGGTGCTGGCCGGCCTGCGCGCCGGCAGCCTGCTGGCCGCGTTGCCGCCCTTGCCGGAGCTGGTCAGCATGGGTGTCGGCCACTCCATGGGCGCCATGCTGACCCTGCTGCAGCAGTTCAGCCATCGTCCCCACGCCGCCCTGGCCTTGCTGGGCTTCAGCACGCGCGGCATGCCCGAATACCTGATTCCCGAGGCCAGGGAGCTGGCCGCCGATACCCAGGCGGTGCGGCGCCAGCTGGTGCGGCTGGCCAGGGTCACTTTCGTGGTGCCCTATCCGGAAGTGAAGCCCTCGCCGCAGTCCAACAGCCTGTTCGCCGGCGCCGCGGCCGAGGCGCGCGGGGTCGAGGCGGTCAAGGCGGCGCGCGACCGCATGCTGCCGGTGCCGGCCTTCATGTCAATGCTGCCGGGCAATGCGGCGCCGGAGGCGGCGCAGATCGACGTGCCGCTGTTCCTGGCCCTGGGCGAACGCGACATCGCCGGGCCGCCGCACCAGATTCCCGCCGCGTTCCCGAAATGCCGCGACCTGTGCTTGCACATCCTGCCGGAAACCGGACACAGTCACTTCCTGTTCCCGGCCCGCACCGGCCTGTTCAATCGCCTCGCCGGCTGGGCACGTTCGGTGGCGTCTGGGGTATAAGAGTAGGCGTTCCTACATGAGTTCTGGAGATTGAGATGGCCGTAGCACTGAAAGCCGGCGCAAAGCTGAAAAGCGCGGTTTGCGACACACAGCTGATGGTGGTGAAGGCCCCGGCGGGCGAGTACGACATCCGCTGCGGCGGCGTGGAAATGCTGGCCGGCACGGCCACCGCGCCTGAGGGCGCGCAGCTTGATCCGGCGTACGCCGCCGGCACCCTGATCGGCAAGCGCTATGTCGACCCGGAGGAAAAGGTCGAACTGCTCTGCACCAAGGCCGGACAAGGCTCGCTGGCGCTCAACGGTGTGGCCATGGACATCAAGCAGGCCAAGCAGTTGCCGTCGTCGGATTGAGCGGCCGCTTCGCCACATGAACATCGCGACCATCCTCGACATGGCCGCCGAAGCCTTCGGCGAGCGTACCGCCGTGGTGTCCGGCGCCACCCGCATGAGCTACGCCGAGCTGCGCGCCGCCGCCCAGCGCGTCGCGGGCGCGATCCGCGCCAGCCAGGCCGCCTATGCGGCCCTGCTCGACGTCAACAGCCCGGCGGCGCCGGTGGCGATCTTCGCCGCCGCCTACGCCGGCGTGCCCTATGTGCCGCTCAACTACCGGCTCACGCAGGCGGAGATCAACGCCCTGGTCGAGCGCATCGCGCCGGCTTACCTGGTGACCAGCACCGACTATCGCGCGCTGCTGGAGCCGCGTGCCGACATCCAGGTGGTCGACCGCGCCGAATTCCTGGATCTGCCGCAATCCCTAGCGGAAGGCCTGCCCGAGCCCGGCGACGACCCGCGCGCGGTGGCGGTGCAGCTGTTCACCAGCGGCACCACCGGCAAGCCCAAGGCGGCGATCCTGCGCCACGAGAACCTGATGTCCTACATCGTCGGCACCGTGGAGTTCGGGGCGGCCGAGGAGGACGACGCCATCCTCGTCACCGTGCCGCCGTACCACATCGCCGGCATCTCCTCGGTGCTGAGTTCGACGTATGCCTGCCGCCGCATGGTGCAGCTCGACGGCTTCGACGCGCGCACCTGGCTGCAGGCCTGCCGCGGCGAAAATGTCAGCAATGCCTTCCTGGTGCCCACCATGCTGGCCCGCATCGTCGATCACCTCAGCGAGCAGGGCGAGGGCGCCGCGCTGCCGGCCTTGCGCGCCATCGCCTACGGCGGCGGCAAGATGCCGCTGAGCGCGATCCAGCGCGCCATGAGCCTGTTCCCGCGGGTCGATTTCACCAACGCCTATGGCCTCACCGAGACCAGCTCCACCGTCGCCGTGCTCGGCCCGGACGAGCACCGCGCCGCCGCCGCCAGCGCCGACCCGCTGGTGCGCAAGCGCCTGTCCTCGGTGGGCCGGCCCACCGGCGCGGTGGAAATCGCCATCCGCGACGAGGACGGCAAGCTGCTGACCGCGAACCAGCCCGGCCTGGTGTTCGTGCGCGGCAGCCAGGTGTCCGGCGAGTACCTGGCCCTGGGCAGCGCGCTGGACGCGGACGGCTGGTTCTCCACCCGCGACCGCGGTTACCTGGACGAGGAAGGCTTCCTGTTCCTCGAAGGCCGCGCCGACGACGTCATTGTGCGCGGCGGCGAGAATATTTCGCCGGGCGAAATCGAGGACGT
The DNA here is from genome assembly GCA_903970595.1 of Verrucomicrobiota bacterium. Lineage (GTDB taxonomy): Bacteria > Pseudomonadota > Gammaproteobacteria > Nevskiales > Nevskiaceae > Nevskia. Next base: position 5,952 of record CAJCJI010000060.1, on the reverse strand, counting down.
GCTGCTCAGCCACCCGGCCGTCGCCGACGCGGCGGTGGTTGCCGTGCCGGACGAGCAATGGGGCGAGGGTGTCGGCGCCGCGGTCGTGCTCAAGGAAAACGCCCAGGCCAGCGTCGCCGAACTGCAGGACCTGGTGAAGCAGCGCCTGCGCTCCTCGCGCGTGCCGCAGGCCATCGTGTTCCGCGAAAGCCTGCCCTACAACGAGCTGGGCAAGGTGCTGCGCCGCGTGATCCGCCAGGAGTTCGCCGAAAGCGTGAAAGTGTAGCCGGGGAAGCGCGAAGCGCTACCCGGGATTGTAGGGCGGGCCATGCCCGCCGATGCTTCGCGGTTCAAGGCGCAGGACCGGCGGCCACGGGCCGCCCTACGAACGATCTGACGCCGCCCGCCTTGGCGAGCTAATCTTGCGCATGCCCATCGCCCCGTCCGCAAACAAGGCCGCAGACGTCTATGCACAGCAACTGCTGGCCTCGCTGGGCCAGATACCGTTGCGACCCCTTGCCCTGGAGGAACAACATCCGGCCGTCGCCTGGGCCGCCTGCGGCTTGATGGAACTCACCGGACTGGCCGATAGCGCGCCGCAGATGTGCCCGGCGCCGCTGGCCGCCTGCGCCGACGGTGCGCTGGCGGCCCTGGCCAGCCTTGGCCCCGCCGGCGCGCTGGATGATTTAAGCGGCGCAAGGCTGCTGGCGGAGCGCGCCGCCATCCTGGCCCTGCATCGCGCCGGCCCGGTTTCGCCCGGCGGCGCCTGCCGCCTGTACCAGGCAGCGGACGGCTGGATCGCCTTGAACCTGGCGCGGGAGAGCGACTGGTCCCTGCTGCCGGCCTGGCTGGAACTGGAACAGGTGCCGGCCAGCGAGGCTTTGGACGCTTTGATCGTCCGGCGCGGGGTGGAGGAACTGGTCGAGCGCGGCAGCCTCCTGGGCCTGGCTATAGCCGCCGACCGTGCGCCTGCGGCGAGCGTTCCGGGATGGTTCTCCGTGATCGTCGATGGCCAGCCCCGGCCGAACCGGAACGGCCGCGCGCCCCGCGTGATCGACCTGTCCGCCCTGTGGGCCGGGCCATTGTGCAGCCGCCTGTTACAGCTGCTCGGCGCCGAAGTCATCAAGGTGGAAAGTCCCGTCCGGCCGGACGGCGCGCGGCAAGGTCGTCCCGCGTTTTTCGATCTGCTCAATGCCGGCAAACGCTGCGTGGCCATCGATCCGCGCACTCCGCGGGGACGCGAAGCGCTGCGCACCCTGATCGTCAGCGCGGACATCGTCATCGAGGCTTCGCGGCCGCGCGGTCTGCGCCAGCTCGGCATCGATGCGGAAGAACTGGTGCGCAACACCCCGGGGCTGAGCTGGATCGCCATCAGCGGCCACGGGCGAGGTGAGCCGCAGGAGATCCGGGTGGCCTACGGCGACGATGCCGCGGTGGCCGCGGGCCTGTCGCACCTGATGTACGAGGCGACGGGACTGCACCTGATCTGCGGCGACGCTATTGCCGATCCGCTCACTGGCCTGCATGCGGCGCTGGCGGCCTGGAGCCTGCACCGGCAGGGCGGCGGGCGCCTGCTGTCGCTGGCCTTGAGCCAGGTGGTCGCCCACTGCATCGCCTTCGACCAGCCGGCTTCCACACTCGGATTGCACGAGCGCCAGGAGCACTGGACGGCGCTGGCGCGAAGCAGCGGCATACGCCCGCCGCAAGCGCGGCTCGCCAGCGGCACGGCGCGGCCGCTGGGTGCGGATACCGCGGCGGTGCTGTCCGGGTTGGGTGTGCCATGCTGATCCGCCGCGCCGAGATCAACTTCGGCGACCTGGTCGATGTACGCATCGCCTCCGGCCGCGTGGCCGGCATCGCCGCGCGCCTGCAAGCGCGGAGCGGCGAAGCGGTGATCGAAGCCGGTGGCGGCGCCTTGCTGCCGGGGCTGCGCGATCATCATTTGCACCTGGCCTCGCTGGCGGCATCGCGTGCCTCTCTGCCCTGCGGGCCGCCGCGGATTCGCACCGCGGAGGAGCTGGCCGCCAGCCTGCGCGCACAGGCCGGATCGGACGGCTGGCTGCGCGGCGTCGGCTACCATGAGTCGGTGCTGGGCGAGTCCGCAGCCGGCGCAATCGACCGCCACTGGATCGACCGCCATCTGCCCGCCCGCCCGGTGCGCATCCAGCATCGCGGCGGCCGCCTGTGGGTGCTCAATTCGGCGGCGCTGCGAACTCTGGGTGTGAGCGATGCCGGCGACGACCCCTTCGAGCGCGTCGAAGGGCGTCTCACCGGCCGGCTGTACGACAACGATCGGTGGCTGCGGCAGCGCCTCGGCCGCCAGCGGCCGGATCTGGCCGATGTCAGCCGGCACCTGGCCAGCCGCGGCGTGACCGGTGTCACCGACACCAGTCCCGACAATTCCCCGGCGGAACTGCTGTGGCTGCGGCAGGCGCAGCAGCGCGGCGAGTTGCTGCAGGATGTGTTGCTGATGGGGGATGCCAGCCTGGACGGATGCGCCGCTGAACCTGCCGAACCGGATGGCCAGCTGCGGCTGGCCATCGGACCGCGCAAATTCCATCTGCACGAGCCGCAGCTGCCGGAGTACGCACTAGTTTGCGCGCAGATCCGCGGCGCCCATGCGGCCGGGCGCGCGGCGGCCTTCCACTGCGTCACGCGCGCGGAGTTGGTATTCGCCCTGGGTGCCGTGCGCGAAGCGGGCAGCCGGGCCGGAGACCGCATCGAGCACGCCTCCGTCGCGCCGCCTGAATTGCTGGACGAGGTGCGCGCGCTCGGCTTGAGCGTCGTGACCCAGCCCGGCTTCATCGCCGAGCGTGGCGATCGCTACCTGGAGGAAGTGGAGGCCGCCGACCAGCCCTGGCTGTACCGGCTCCGCGCGTTTCTCGATGCGGGTGTACCCCTGGCCGGGAGCAGCGATGCCCCGTTCGGCACGCCCGAGCCTTGGGCGGCGATGCAGGCTGCCGTGTCCCGCCGGACCCATGCGGGCCGCATGGTGGGCGCGGACGAAGCCCTCAGCCCGGAACAGGCCCTGGCCTTGTTCACCGCTCCGCTGGACGCTCCGGGGCAGGCGCCGTGCCGCGTCGAGACCGGCGCGGTGGCGGACCTGTGCCTGCTGGGCGCCGGCTGGAACCAGGTCCGCGCGGATTTGGGCGGGGTCAAACCCCGCCTGACGCTGCGGGCGGGACAGGTGATCTGGGCGCAATGAACCCCATCAAATCGGAGTAGGCGGCGCGGCGGCCGATTTGCCAAGCTTGGTACCGGGGCACGCATACCATAAGTTCAACAGCCGTCGAGGAGACAAGCACAATGAAGCATCAAAGCCAGGCGCGCTATCCGGCATCCTCGGACGTGGTGATCCGCATGTTCACCGACCGCAAGTTCCACACCCGCAAGCTCGAGGCGATGGGCCTGGAAGACCAGAAGAACTACTGGGTACTGGATTGTGCCAAGGACGGTCCGGCGTTCCGGATCAGGATCAAGCGCAAGGTGCCGATGCAGGCGCCGGCTATCGTCAAGAAGTTCATTCCGGCCGAATCCACCGTGGTCAACGAGGAGAGCTGGAACGCCGCGAGCAAGACGGGCAGGGTGGTGGTGGAGCCTCAGGGCATGCCGCTGGAAATGTCCTGCACCACCCAGCTGCGCGACCAGGCTGGTGAATGCCTCGTCAGTTTCGACTGGACCATCCACGCCAAGGTTCCCTTGCTCTCCGGAGCGCTGGAAAAGTTCGTCGTCGCCGATATGGAAAAGCGTGCGGCCGAGGAAGCGGAAATCGCCATCCGCCTGCTTAAGGATTATCGTTAGGATTATCGCTGAGCGCAGGGATCGATCGTTCAATTGACGCTGGCATTGGCGCCACTAGTCGGTTTGGACGAGGCGCCTGGATGGTGGCGCGGTAGTATTTCCACAGTTGTAAATGTGTATTCCGACTGTCGGCCATGCAGCGCGATGTCTCCGCTGGCGGCCTTGGTCCGGTTCGGCGTTTGCGCATCCTCCAATGCGCCGCTCAAATGCCGCGAGGACCAGGGCCACGCCTGTGCCCGCGGCAGGTCGGGACCCTTATGGACCCAAAGAGTGTCCGCATGCTGGTGAGGAGATCTTGATGAATGCGAAGGTGATTGCGGCGTCGTTCATGCTCGCGGCCGGCATCGGCCTGGCGCCGCAGACAGCGTTGGCCAAGGTCACGGCCGACAAGGCCAAGGAACTGGACGGCCCCAAGCTGACCTGCATGGGCGCGGAGAAGGCGGGCAGCCCCGCCGGCGTCGCCGAGTTCACCGGCAAGTACGTCGGCAACTGGCCCGGCATCAAGGGCAAGTCCGGCTACGAGCCCGGCCCCTTCGCCGACGAGAAGCCCCTGTTCACCATCACCTCGCAGAACATGTCCCAGTACCAGGACAAGCTGACCGAGGGCATGAAGACCATGCTGACGAAGTATCCGTCTTCGTTCCGCATGAATGTGTACCCCAGCCACCGCGATTTCGGCTACCCGGCGTGGGTTTGCGACACCACCAAGAAGAACGCCGTCACCTCGGAAGTGGTGCACGACGGCAAGGGTGTCACCGGCATCGCCGGCAGCATTCCGTTCCCGTTCCCCGCAAGCGGCATCGAAGCGGTATGGAACACCGTCGACCCGTTCCGCGCCTGGACCGAGGACGCCATCGTCGACATCGCCGACGTCTACGCCAGCGGCACCATCGCCTGGGGCAAGCAGCACTACATGGTGCTGGCGCCGGCCAACGATCCGGCCAAGCGCGGTTCCTACCAGGACAAGATCAACGCCTACTTCTATACCGGCTACATGCTGCCCGAGCGAGAGAAGGGCTTCGTCGCTGTGGGCTATCAGCCGAACGATTTCAACAACGACGCAACCCAGTCGTGGCAGTACCTGCCCGGCATCCGCCGCGTGCGCGAGGCGCCGGAAGTGGGCTTCGACTACCCGGTGCCGCCGGCCGGGCAGCGCACGGTTGACGACGATTATGGCTTCAACGGCTCGCCCGAGCGCTATACCTGGAAGCTGATCGGCAAGAAGGAGCTGTATGTCCCCTACGACAACTTCAAGATCAACGATCCCACCATCAAGTACAGCGACCTGATCAAGCCGAACACCATCAATCCCGATTACGAGCGTTACGAGATGCACCGCGTCTGGGTGGTCGAGGGCGACCTCAAGCCCGGCGTGCGGCACATCTACAGCAAGCGCATCCTCTACGTCGACGAGGATTCCTGGCTGACCCTGTGGGCCGACAACTACGATGCGCGCGGCCAGCTCTGGCGCATCACCCTGATCAACTACCACTACTCGCAGGAATCCAGCTCCTGGCACCGCGCCGTATCCCTGTACCATGACCTGACTGCCAACGCCTACGAGGCCGGCTACCTGGTCAACGAGGAGCAGGGCGACAAATGGTGGAAGCTCAACCGCAGCAATATCACGCCGGCGCTGTTCACCCCGGACGCGGCGGCCCGCGGCGGGCATTGAGCCTGAGTCGAAGGCCGGATGTTGGATACCGGCCTGAACCTGCGGCTTTAACCTGGTAGTGGCAAGGCCAGGATAATGCGTGCACTTGATCCGGAAATTAGGCTAAGCTTCGCCACATGATTTTGGGCGTGAGTCGCGGTCTTCCGCGCTGCCGGCTTCGGGGGAGGCTGGCGCCGGAGTAGTTGGGAGCAATCTGCCACGGATGGCTCCAAGCCAAGGTGTGAAAAAGCAGGCCCCGGAACGCAGGTTTCGGGGCTTTTTGCTTTTCCATAGGCTTATGCGCTACGCCATTGTGTGCGCCAAAAAGCCGCGACGCCGCTCCTTGGGCGGCGTCGGGGTGCCTTCCTTGATTGAGCGCCGGTTAAGCCAATACTTACTGCGCCACGCCCTGGCTAGGGTTTCTCGCGCGGGGCCTGCGGGTCCCGCTCCGTCGAGCGCTCGCGATGCTCCTGGCGCTGCTGCGGGTTCGCGGGATCGTGAGAGCCCTGCTGGCGGCC
>CAJCJI010000059.1 GCA_903970595.1 Verrucomicrobiota bacterium | reverse complement strand
CCGACTGTCGTAATCTTCATGGTGGACGCCCTCATCTGTTGAGTGGTTGATCGCACTTCCACTCTGGCACATTGATGCCGTAAAGGTGGGGGCGTCCATTCCATTGATTTTCATTTTCGAGCATGCGTAACAGCACCAAAAACCTGTTACGCATGGTACGCATGTGACGCCGGACCCGAAATCGTCAGCCTGTAGCCAGGGAAGCGCGTAGCGCTACCCGGGGCTCGCTAAGGCGCGGTGCCCGGCGCCTGCTCGTTTTGCGCCGCTTCCGACGCCCTCACCATCGCCTGGTTCTCCTTCAACCACACCATCGCCGCATGAATACGATGGTAGCCGCTCGGATGGTCGTAAAACACGAACTCTTCGACCGGCCCCGGCTCCATCTTGCGGTAGGTCGACAGGCGCAGTGCCGCCATGGCCCAGCCGTGCGGCTCACGCGCTGCGTTGAGGCCGAAGGCATCGGCCTCGGCCTCGTAGCTGCGGATGATCGAGTTCTGCACCGGCGTCAGCAGGAAGAAAATCACCGAGACCAGCGCAAACGCCAGGGGCAGGGCGGCGGGGTCGGCGCGATCGCCCAGCTTCAGGCGTCCGCCCCAACGTCCCAGCGCGCGGTCCATGCACAGGTGCAGCAGCGCGAAGGCCAGGCCGACCGTCAAGCACAGCAGGATCGGCTCCTTCACGGTGTGGTTGAGCACGAAGTGCCCCATTTCGTGGCCCAGCACGGCCTTGATTTCCGGCAGCGAAGACTTGTTCAACAGGTTGTCGTTGAGCGCAATGCGGGTGGTGCCGAGAAAACCGGCCACGTTGGCGCTGAGCCGGGTAGTCTGCTTGGACGCGTCGAACCACTCGACGTGATCGGTCGGCACCTGGTTGGCCCGCGCCAGCGACAACACCGCTTCGCGCGTGGGCCCTTCCGGCAGCGGCTTGTAAGCGTTGAACAAGGGCTCGACATACACCGGCCCGATCAGCAGGAAGATCATCAGGAACACGTAAGTCAGCCCGGTGGCCCAGACCCACCAGCGTGCGCCGCTGCGGCGAATCGCGGCGTAGATCGCGGTCAGGACCACGGCGCCAAACACGGTATTGACCCCGAGCGCTACCAGCTGATCGCGCATCCATCCGCCGAAGGCCTGCTCTGTGAGCCGGTATTGCTGCTCGCGCAGGTAGTCGGTGTAGATCGACAGCGGCAGTTCAAGGACGAACAGGGCGATCAGGAACTGAGCAATGTAGATCGGCGTGCCGATCCAGCGGCGACGGCCGATGCGCTGCGACCACTCGCTCATGCGCCGGGAAATGCCGCTCAGCAGCAACAGCACACAGGCGCCCACCGTCCACAGCAGTTCCCAGAGCTGTACCCAGTAGCCGCCTTCAAAGTACTGGTCGGACAGCTTGCGCTGCTCCGGCGAGAGCTGGGCCAGATAAGCGGCCGTAGCCTGGTCCGCATCGAAGCCGGGCCCCGGCTGCGCCGCCGCCGGAATCTGCAAACCCGGCGGCAGGTCGCGCACGATAGTTCCCGCCCAGGCCGCGTGACCGGCCATGCAGGAGAGCAATAACACCAGCAGCAGGATTCGCAGCACAGCCAGACCTCGGCCTGGAGTATTCATCGTCGTCTCCCTTGAATGCGCATAGGCAGGTATTGCCCGCGATTGTTCGATGTTAATGGGGGTTAGATGCGGAAACCCGGGAAACGGATGTTCGGCCGAAGATGGCAATCGCGATCTCGCCAGCCCTTCACTATCTAGAGGCCTGGATCAAGCCATCTTTGACCATGGAATCGGCGAAGGCTTGTACAAACTCATCAAACATCTTGTCGTCAACATCGTATGCATCAAGCGTCGAAGTGAGATGCCATTCCCGATCGGGAGCTGCTCCCTGCAAAGTGCCCGTATATTCGACAAAAGTCCGGCAAGTTGGAATGCAGACGGTTTTCGCCCCGGTGGAATGTATGTATAAGACTGGAACTCCATCCTCATGGGCGACTAAAGTCACGCCGTGAGCCGTCATCAACCTATCAAACCGAGGCACGAAGTTGACGGCGGCGAATGCGGTAAGTCGCTTTGCCGACCAAATCATATAGCCAGACAGGTCGGTGGATCCCCTCTCTTCATCCGGGTTGATCCTATACACCGGGTCGAACTCGACATCCAGCCTTGTCAGCATCGGCCCTGGAGATGGCCCGCTGCTTTGCACAGGGACATCTGTGCAGGAGCAAAGAAGGGCAAAACCAATCAATAAAATAATCGAGCCTGGTCGATTCATGGATCGACTGGAGTGAAAAAGACCCCTGAAGGCTTTCACGCCTCTTCCCCCCATTCACTGCTTCCCCAATTTTTCATTATATAGCAGTGGGAGAAGCCCCTTGTGGAAACCGGGTAGGCGGCTCTGCGCTCGGTATCCGCAGACTGCCAACAGGGCTTTTTGGCATGGCGTCGCAAGGAAAACTCCGAGCGACGGTCACGGCCCAGCTGCATGGCCCGGCTGAGGACGCTGCAGCGGGCACGGCCCGCCCTACCGCCCTACGGTGCCCTGGCCATCTGTGCCGTCTTCAACTCATCCTGGAAGTCGTGCGCGCGCTTGATCAGGTATTGGTGAATCGCTTCGATTTCGTCCGGCTTGAGGCGGCCGGCGAAGGACGGCATGCCGCGGCTTGCCCGGGCGCCGAAGACGATTCCGGGGAAGATGGCGTGCTTTTCCGGGCTCAGGTAACGCAGGTCGGGGACCACGCCGCCGCTGACGGCGCTAAGGCCGTGGCAGACGCCGCAGTTGCCGTTGTAAAGGTCGCGGCCGTGGTTGACCGTGTTGGCGTCGGCGGTGAGCGGCGGCGGCTCCGGCGGCGCGGCGGGGGCGTTCTTCGGCGGCGGCAGGCTGGCCTTGCCGCCGAGCTTGTAGACCAGTACGCGCGACTCCGGCCGCACCTTGGCATTGAGCGAGAGCGAGCCGTAGGCCAGCGGAAACGCGCCGCCCCAGCCGGCCAGCACGGCGACGTACTGCTCGCCGCCGACGTTGTAGCTCATCGGGCCGGCCATGACGCCGCTGTTGGCCGGGGCCTCCCACAGCTTCTTGCCGCTGTCCGCGGCATAGGCGACAAAGCGGCCGTCGGCGGTGCCCTGGAACACCAGGTTGCCGGCGGTGCCGAGGGTGCCGCCATTCCACGGCGTCTTGTATTCCTGCGCCCACACCTGCTTTTGCGCCACCGGGTCCCAGGCCAGCAGGCGGCCCTTGTAGGAGTCGATCACCGGCTGCAATTGCTTGGGGTCCTCCGGCAGGGCCAGGGGCTGGGTGCCGAGGTTCCAGGCGCCGGTGTGGGTGTCGAACGCGGCGTCGTTGTCCGGCGCCAGCAGGGCCGCCGCTTCCTGCGCCGGGATATAGACCAGGCCGGTCTTGGGGCTGTACGACATCGGCTGCCAGTTGTGGGCGCCGAGCGGGCCGGGCATCACCAGCTTGGGCCCGCTGGTCCAGTCGGAAGCGGCATCGTCGATCTGCGGCTTGCCGGTTTTGAGGTCCACCTTGCTGGCCCAGGTGGCGGGGGCGAATTTCTCGGCCGAGAGCAGTTCGCCGGTGGCGCGGTCGAGCACGTAGAAGAAGCCGTTCTTGGGCGCCTGCAGCAGCACCTTGCGCGGCTTGCCGCCGATGTTGAGATCGGCCAGCACGATGCTCTCGTCGGCGTCGTAGTCCCACATATCGCCGGGCACTTCCTGGTAGTGCCAGGCATAGGCGCCGGTATCGGCGTTGACGGCGACGATCGAGGCCAGGAACAGATCCGCGGCATCCTTGTTTTCGCCGCGCGCTGCGCGGTTCCAGTCCACGCCGTTGCCGGTGCCGAAGTACACCAGGTTGAGCTGGGGGTCGTAGGCGATGGCGTTCCACACCGTGCCCCCACCGCCCTCGGCGAAATACTTGTCGCCGCTCCAGGTCTTGCGTGCCATTTCCATGGCCGGGCTCTCCGCCGGCAGCTTGGGATCGCCGGGCACGGTATAGAAACGCCAGGCCAGCTTGCCGGTTTCGGAGTCGAAGGCCGAGATATAGCCGCGCACGCCGTATTCCGCGCCGCCGTTGCCGATCAACACCTTGTCCTTGACGATCAGTGGCGCGCCGGTGATCGAGTAGCTGCGGCTGTGATCGGGAACGGTATCGGTCTCCCACAACTTCTTGCCGTTCCTGGCGTCGAGCGCGATGAGCCGGCCGTCGAAGGCGCCGACGTAGACCTTGCCCTTGCGCACCGCCACGCCGCGGTTGCCGACATCGCAGCAGGCATTGGCCGCCTTGGCGCGCGGCACCTTGGGATCGTACTTCCACAGCAGCTTGCCGCTCCGCGCATCCAGGGCGTAGACGAAGCTGAACGCGCCGGTGGTGTACATCACGCCGTCCACCACCACCGGCGTGGCCTCTGCGGCGCGGTCCACGTCCAGCTTGTAGGTCCAGGCCAGGCCAAGGGACGAGACGTTTTCCGCGTTGATCTTGTCGAGCGGGCTGAAGCGCTGCTCGTCGTAGCTGCGGCCGCTGCTCATCCAGTTGCCGGGTTCGGCGTCCGCCGCGGCGATGCGCGCGCTGTCCACCTGTGGGCCGCCTTTGCCGGAGGCGCTGGCGCCCACCAGCATCACTGCAAAGGCGGCAAGGCAGGGCACTATCCTGACGGTGATCGTCATTGCGGGTTCTCCTCCATGGCGCAGCTCGTTATAGGCCGATTCTAACGTCATTCGGCCACGATGCTGCTACTCGGATGGGTAGCAGCCGGCCGCCCAGGCGGGTTCATGCGCTGTGCTATCTTGAGTGCCCGGATGCGTCGTATTTCCGCTCCGATTCGATTCCAGATAGGAACACCCCATGGCCCTGACGGATTTCCTCAAAAAACAATTCCTCGAGATCCTCGAATGGACCGAGGATGGCGACGAAGTGCTGGCCTGGCGCTATCCGATGCAGGACCGGGAGATCATGAACGGCGGCTCACTGACGGTGCGCGAATCGCAGTTCGCGCTGTTCGTCAACGAGGGCAAGATCGCCGATGTGTTCGGCCCCGGCCGCTACACCCTGGGCACCAACACGCTGCCGCTGCTGACCGACCTGAAGAACTGGAACAAGGGGTTCAAGTCTCCGTTCAAGAGCGATGTGTACTTCTTCAGCAGCCGCCAGCGGCTGGATCAGCGCTGGGGCACCAGCCAGCCGGTGACGCTGCGCGACAAGGAGTTCGGCGCGGTGCGGGTGCGTGCCTTCGGCAATTTCGCTTACCAGATCGGCGATCCCAAGCTGTTCCACAGCCAGGTCTCGGGCAGCCGGGATGTTTACCGCATGGCCGACCTGGACGGCCAGCTGCGCGGGCTGGTGCTGCAGCAGATGGCCAACGGGGTGGCTGCCTCCGGCATCGCCTTCCTTGACCTCGCGGCCAATCAGAACATGTTCGCCAAGGTGCTGAACGACGCCTTGTCGCCCTCGTTTCAGGCGCTGGGCCTGAAGCTCGACAGCCTGACGGTGCAGAGCCTGTCGCTGCCGGACGAACTGCAGAAGGTTTTGGATCAGCGTATCGGCATGGGCATGGTCGGCAACGACATGGCCAAGTTCATGCAGTACCAGACGGCCCAGGCCATTCCGAAGATGGCGGAGGGCACGGCGGGCGGCGGCGGCCTTGCCGGCGATGCGATGGGGCTGGGGGCGGGCGTGGCGCTGGGCCAGGTGCTGGCGCAGAACCTGCAAAAGGGCCTGGGCGGCGGTGCCGCGGCGGCCGCGGCACCGGCGGTTGAAACGGTGAAGGCCGACGATGTGGTGGCCACGCTGGAAAAGCTGCACGACCTGAAGGCCAAGGGCATCCTCACCGATGCTGAATTCGACGCCAAGAAAGCCGAATTGCTGAAGAAACTGGTCTGAACCAGCGCGGCCGCGCAGCTCCTCGACCGGGCTTCCAGGACCGAATCGAGAACCTGATTTTCGGGTCCTGTCAAGGCCGGTCGATTGTTGCCGCTGTGTTAAAATCGGCGGATTAAAAATCCAGCCTTGCGCACCCCGCTGCGCCTGCCGCGAACTACCGATTGCGCATGACCGAATTCGCCAAAGAAGTCCTTTCCGTCAATCTCGAAGACGAGATGAAGCGCTCCTACCTGGATTACGCGATGAGCGTGATCGTGGGGCGCGCCCTCCCGGATGCCCGCGACGGCCTCAAGCCAGTGCATCGCCGCATCCTCTTCGCCCAGCAGCAGCTCAGCAACGTCTGGAACCGGCCGTACATCAAGTGCGCCCGCGTGGTCGGCGACGTCATCGGCAAATACCATCCGCACGGCGATACCGCCGCCTACGATGCGCTGGTGCGCATGGCGCAGGACTTCTCCATGCGCTATCCGCTGATCGACGGCCAGGGCAATTTCGGCTCGGTCGACGGCGACCTGCCGGCGGCGATGCGCTATACCGAGTGCCGCATGGCGCGGCTGACCTCGGAAATGCTGGCCGACATCGACTCCGACACGGTCGATTTCGTTCCAAATTACGATGAGAAGGAAACCGAGCCCTCGGTTTTGCCGACCCGTATTCCGCAGCTGCTGGTCAACGGCTCGTCCGGCATCGCCGTGGGCATGGCGACCAATATCCCGCCGCACAACCTGAACGAAGTGCTAGACGCCTGCATCGCCCTGATCGATAACCCCGATCTGGACCTGATTACGCTGATGAAACTGGTGCCGGCACCGGATTTCCCCACCGCCGGCCTGATCGTCGACGCCAGCGGCGTGGTGGATGCCTACACCCACGGGCGCGGCCGCATCGTGCTGCGTGCCCGCACCCACGTCGAGGATTTCGAGCGGGGCGGGGAGCGCCAGGCGATCGTCGTCACCGAGTTGCCGTACCAGGTCAACAAGGCCCGGCTGCTGCAGCAGATCGTCGACCTGGTCAAGGAAAAGCGCATCGAGGGCATTGCCTCCGACGGCCTGCGCGACGAGTCCGACAAGGAAGGCATGCGGGTGGTGATCGAGCTGCGCCGCGGCGAAAACGTCGAGGTGCTGCTCAACAATCTGTATCAGCACACCCAGCTGCAGATCTCGTTCAGCATGAACATGGTCGCGCTCGACGGCGGCCAGCCCAAGACCCTGGGCCTGAAGGCGCTGCTGGAAATCTTCCTGCGCCATCGCCGCGAGGTGGTGACACGCCGCACCCAGTTCCTGCTGCGCAAGGCGCGCGAAAAGGCCCATGTCCTGGAAGGCCTTTCGGTGGCCCTTGCGAACATCGACGAGGTTATCGCCCTGATCCGCCACTCGGCCGGCCCCGCCGAGGCCAGGGCCGGACTGCTGGGCCGGGTATGGCTGCCGGGACAGGTGATGGCCATGCTGGAGCGCGCCGGCGCGGATTCGTCGCGGCCGCTGGACCTGGGCGCGGAGTTCGGGCTGGTCGAGGGCGGCTACCGCCTGTCCGAAGCGCAGGTGCAGGCCATCCTGGACCTGCGCTTGCAGCGCCTGACCGGCCTGGAGCAGGACAAGATCCATGAGGAATTCCGTGATCTGCTCGAATCGATCCTCGGCTACCTCGAAATCCTCGGTTCGGAGCCGCGCCTGCTGGAAGTGATCCGCCAGGAACTGCTGGCCATCAAGGAGCAATACGGCGACGCGCGCCGTACCGAGATCGCGGAATTCGCACTGAACCTGAACCGCGAAGACCTGATCGTGCCTCAGGAGATGATCGTCACCCTGTCGCACCAGGGCTACGTCAAATCCCAGCCGCAGTCGGAATACCAGGTGCAGCGCCGCGGCGGCCGCGGCAAGACCGCGGCGACGACCAAGGACGACGACTACGTGCAGGGCTTGTGGTCGGCGCACACCCACGACTGGCTGCTGTGTTTCTCCAGCCGCGGCCGCCTGTATTGGCTGCGCGTGTTCGAGCTGCCGGCCGGCGCCTCCGGCTCGCGTGGCAAACCCTTCGTCAACCTGCTGCCGCTGGAGGAAGGCGAGCGCATCACCACGGTGCTGCCGGTGAAGAGCTTCGAAACCGGCCAGTACGTCTTCATGGCGACCCGGCGCGGCACCGTGAAGAAGACGCCGCTGGTGGATTTCTCGCGTCCGCGCGCCGCCGGCATCATCGCCGTGGACTTGCGCGTGGACGATGCCCTGGTGGGCGTGGCGCTGACCAGCGGCGAAAGCGACATCCTGCTGTTCTCGGATGCCGGCCGCGTGATCCGCTTCAACGAGAAGGGCGTGCGCCCGATGAGCCGCATCGCCACCGGCGTGCGCGGCATGCGCTTGGTCAAGGCCGCGGCGGCCGAGGATGAAGAAGGGCCGGTCGGCGAAGTGGACGCGGAGGCCGAGGTCGAGCTTGAGAGCGACGGCGCCGCGGTGTCCGGCGCGGGCGCATATGTGATTGCGCTGATCGTGGCGCGGCAAGGCGATATCCTGACCGTCTCGGAACAAGGCTACGGCAAGCGCACGCCGATCGACGGCTTCCCGCTGCGCGGGCGCGGCGGACAGGGCGTGATCGCCCAGGCGCTGTCGGACAAGACCGGCAACCTGATCGGTGCGGTGGAAGTGGACGATACCCACGACATCATGCTGATCTCCGACGGCGGCCGCCTGATCCGCGTCGCGGCGAAGGAAATCAAGACCCTGGGCCGCAATACCCAAGGGGTGCGGGTGGTGCGTCCCACCGACGGCGACCGCCTGGTCAGCCTGGACCGCATGACGCCGGAAAACGGGGTCGAGGATCTTGGCGAGACTCCCTATATCACTCCAGAGGGGCAAACATGACCAGGGTGTTTAACTTCAGCGCCGGCCCTGCGACGCTTCCATTGAGCGTGCTGCAGCAAGTCCAGTCCGAACTCCTCGACTGGCATGGCAGCGGCATGTCGGTGATGGAGATGAGCCATCGCGACAAGGACTTCATGTCCATCGCCGCGGAAGCCGAAAAAGACCTGCGCGAACTGCTCGGCGTCCCGGCCAACTACAAGGTGCTGTTCATGCAGGGCGGCGCCATGGGCCAGTTTTCGGCGGTGCCGATGAACCTGCTGCGCGGCAAGAGCGGCGCGGATTACGTGGTCACGGGTTCCTGGGGCGCCAAGGCCGTCAAGGAAATCGCCCGCTACGGCAAAGGCAGTGTCGCGGCCAAGCCGGCGAATGGAAAGTTCACGCACATCCCCGAGCGCTCAAGCTGGAAACTGGACCCGGACGCGGCCTATGTCCACTACACGCCGAATGAGACCATCGAAGGCGTCGAATTCGCCTGGGTTCCGGACGTGGGCGCGGTGCCGCTGGTGGCGGACTTTTCCTCGACCTTCCTGTCGCGGCCGTTGGAGGTGTCCAAGTTCGGCCTAATCTACGCCGGCGCGCAGAAAAACGCCGGTCCCGCCGGCATCACCATGGTGATCGTGCGCGATGACCTGCTCGGCCAGGCCCTGCCGGCCACGCCCTCGGTGTTCGATTACATGCAGGTGTCGGACAACGAGTCGATGCTGAACACGCCGTCCTGCTTCGCCTGGTACGTCTGCGGCCTGGTGTTCAAGTGGCTCAAGAGCGAGGGCGGGCTGACCGCGATGGGCGAGCTCAACCAGCGCAAGGCGGCGTTGCTGTACGAGGCCATCGACAGCCAGCCGTTCTACCACAATCCGGTGGCGCGGCAGGACCGTTCCTGGATGAACGTGGTCTTCACCCTGGCCGATCCCGCGCTCGATGCGGACTTTCTCAAGGGCGCGGTCAAGGCCGGCTTGCCGGGCCTCAAGGGCCACCGCTCGGTCGGCGGCATGCGCGCCAGCATCTATAACGCCATGCCCGAAGCGGGTGTCCTGACGCTGGTCGACTACATGAAGGAATTCGCGCGGACGCGGGCGTAAACGCCGCGGCCAGGCCATGCGTTCCCTCGCGGTGTACTGCGGTTCCAGCCCCGGTTCGAATCCGGCATTCCGGCAGGCTGCGGAAGCCCTGGGTCGGGAACTGGCGCGGGCCGGCTGCACGCTCGTCTACGGCGGCAGCCACGCCGGACTGATGGGCGCGGTGGCGGACGCCGCCCTGCAGGCCGGCGGCCGGGTCGTCGGCGTCATTCCGGAGGCCCTGCTGCGCCTGGAAGTGGCGCACCGCGGCCTGACGGACTTGCAGGTGGTGAAAACCATGCATGAGCGCAAGGCGCGCATGAACGATCTGGCCGAGGCCTTCGTCGCGCTGCCCGGCGGCATCGGCACCCTCGACGAAATCGTCGAGATGTTCACCTGGACCCAGCTCGGCATCCACCGCAAGCCCTGCGCCCTGCTCAACATCGCCGGCTACTATGACGCTCTGCTGGATTTCCTGCGCAATACGGTGAAGCAGGGCTTCCTGCGGCAGGGGCAGCTGGATCAACTGGTCGTCGCCGAACGGGTCGAGGACCTTCTGCCCGGGCTCGCATTGGCGAGGCCGCACGCGGTCGGCCGGTTTGCGCACCCGGCCGAGCCGGTTCCGATGCCCTAGAAATTTTGCCGGAGATTTCTCTCCTGGGGCGCGGAGCGGCACAATAGCGCCCCTCGGGCAAGGAATCATTCGATGTTCAAGGTCAGAACACTCAACAACATCTCCATCCAAGGGCTGGAACGGCTGCCGCGCGACCGCTACGAAGTGGCTTCGGACATCCAGAGTCCGGATGCGCTGCTGCTGCGTTCGGCCGATCTGCACAAGGCCGAGATTCCGGCCTCGGTGAAGGCTATTGCGCGCGCCGGCGCCGGCACCAACAACATCCCGGTGGCGGCGATGTCGGCGCGCGGCGTGCCGGTGTTCAACGCTCCCGGCGCCAATGCCAACGCGGTGAAGGAGCTGGTGCTGGCCTCGATGCTGGTGGCCGCGCGTAATCTCGCGCCGGCCCTGGAGTTCGTGCGCGGCCTGTCCGGCGACGACGCCGAATTGCACCGGCAGGTGGAAGACGGCAAGAAAAATTTTGTCGGCCTGGAGCTGCCGGGCCGCAGCCTGGGCGTGATCGGCCTCGGCGCCATCGGCGTGAAGGTCGCCAACGCGGCGCTGGACCTGGGCATGGAGGTCTACGGCTACGATCCGGCGATGACCGTGAACAATGCCTGGCAACTCAATTCGGGCGTGCGCCAGGCGCTGTCGGTGGACGACCTGGTGTCGAAAGCGCAATTCATCTCGGTGCACGTGCCCCTGCTCGATGCGACCCGCAAGCTGATCAATGCCGAACGCCTGCGCCTGATGCGCAAGCCCGGCGTGCTGCTGAATTTCGCCCGCGCCGAGATCGTCGACGAGGACGCCGTGCTGGCGGCGCTGGCGGACGGCGGCCTGCGCGCCTATGCCTGCGATTTTCCCGGCCGCAAGTTCCAGGGCAACCGCAAGGTTATCGCAACGCCGCACCTGGGCGCCTCGACCGGCGAGGCGGAGGACAACTGCGCCATCATGGTGGCCGACCAGCTGCGTGAGTTCCTCGAATCGGGCAACGTGCGCAACTCGGTGAATTTTCCGGAAGCGGTCATGCCGCTGCTGCCGGGCAAGCAGCGCCTGGCTATCGTCAACGCCAACGTGCCGAACATGGTGGGCCAGATCACCACGGCGCTGGCGCAGCACCACATTAACATTTCCGACCTGCTGAACAAGTCGCGCGGCGAGCTGGCCTATACCCTGGTCGACGTCGACCAGGCCGTTCCGGCCGCGCTGGCCGCGGATATCGCCAGGATCAAGGGCGTGCTGGCGACCCGTGTGATCGTTGCATAGAGCAAGACCTCTCAAAGAGCAAACTCATGTCCACAGGCAATGACGAACTGGGCCAGGCGCGCGCGCAGATCGACGCCATCGACGCCGAACTGCAGCAGCTGATCTCGCGGCGTGCGCGGGTGGCCGAGGAAGTGCGGGAGATCAAGCTCAGAAGCGGCGGCGCCGCGGGCGACCACTACCGTCCGGCGCGCGAGGCCGAGGTGCTCAAGCGCGCCATGGCGCGCAACCAGGGCCCCTTGCCGGACGAGGTGATGGCGCGCCTGATGCGCGAGGTCATGTCGGCCTGCCTGGCGCTGGAGTCGCCGCTGTCGGTGGCTTATCTGGGCCCCGAGGGCACCTATACCCAGGCGGCGGTGTACAAGCATTTCGGCCACCAGGTGGCGGCGCGGGCGGTGGCGGCCATCGACGAAATTTTCCGCGACGTCGAGTCGGGCATCGCCGCTTATGGCGTGGTGCCGATCGAAAATTCGACCGAAGGCGTGGTCAGCAGCACGCTCGACCTGCTGGCCAATACGCCGCTGTCGATCTGCGGCGAGGTGTGGCTGCCGGTGCATCATCAGTTGCTGACCCGTCACGAGCGCTTCGAGGAGGTGCAGGTGATCTACTCCCACCCGCAGTCCTTCGCCCAATGCCGGCGCTGGCTCGATACGCGCCTGCCGGGCGCCGCGCGCGAGCCGGTGGCCAGCAACGGCGCCGCCGCCAAGCGGGTGGCGGAGAGCGGACAGGGCGCTGCCATCGCCAGTGCCGCGGCGGGCGAGTTGTATGGGCTGCGCGTGCTCGCCGCCAACGTCGAGGACGATCCCAACAACACCACCCGCTTCCTGGTGATCGGGCGACAGAACCCGGAGGCCACCGGCGCCGACCGCACCTCGCTGGTGTGCTCGGCGCCGAGCGGCGGCGAGGCGGGTGCCTTGTTCCGCTTGCTGGAGCCGTTCGCGGCGGCGGGCATCAACCTGAGCAAGATCGAGTCGCGTCCGAGCCGCCGCGGCATCTGGGACTACAACTTCTTCCTCGACCTCGAAGGTCACCGCTCCGAAGATTCCGTGGCGCGGGCGCTGGAGGAAGTGCGCAAGCGCTCGGCCTTCTTCAAAATACTCGGCTCCTATCCCCGGGCGGTGATGTGATGGAACACAAGCAGGCGCTGCCGTTCATGGAGTTCGTCGCTCCGGGCGTGCTGGAACTGCACCCCTATGAGCCGGGCATGCCGGTGGAAGAATTGCAGCGCCGCCTCGGCGTCAGCGACGCCATCAAGCTCGCTTCCAACGAAAATCCCCTCGGGCCCAGTCCCAAGGTAAAGCAGGCGCTGGCCGATGCGGCGCTCGGCAATCTGGCTCTCTACCCGGACGACGGCGGTTTCCGCCTGAAGGCCAAGCTGGCTGCCTTGCACGGCGTCGGGACGGATTCGATCACGCTGTGCAACGGCTCCAACACCCTGCTGGATCTGGTGGCCCGCGTCTTTCTCGGCGCGGGACGCGCAGCGATGTATTCCAAGTATGCCTTCGCCGTCTACCCGCTGGTGACGCTGGCGCAGACCGCGGAGGCCATCGTGGTGCCGGCGCTGCCGGCCGACAGCGACATGCCTTATGGCGACGATCTCGAGGCCATGGCGCGCATGCTGCGTCCAGACCTGGCGGTGATCTTCATCGCCAGCCCCAACAACCCGACCGGCACCTGGGTGGAGCCGGCGGCCTTCGAGCGTTTCATGGTGCAAGTGCCGGGGCATACCGTGGTGGTGCTGGATGAGGCTTATCACCACTTCCAGGAGCCGGCGCTGCGCATCGACAGCGCTGGCCTGATGCGCCGCTACCCCAATCTGATGGTGACGCGCACCTTCTCCAAGGTACACGGCATCGCCGCGCTGCGCGTGGGCTACGGCGTGGCCCATCCGGCACTGACCGATCTGCTGCACCGCGTGCGCCAGCCGTTCAACAACGGCTCCCTGGCCCTGCTGGCGGCGGAACTGGCGCTGGACGATACCGCGCATGTCGCGCGCTGCGTCAGCCTCAATACGCAGGAGCGGGCGCGGGTCGGCGCGGCTCTGCAGGACATGGGCCTGCGCGTGCTGCCGTCGCAGGCGAATTTCGTCACGGTGGATTTCGGCCGGCCCTCCGCGCCCATCCACCAGGCGCTGCTGGAGCAGGGCGTGATCGTGCGGCCGATGGGCTCCTACCATCTGCCGCATTTCCTGCGCGTCAGCATCGGTACGGAAGCGGAAAACGACCGCTTCCTGGCCTCGCTCAAGCGAGCGCTGCAGGCGTGAGCGGACAGGCGCCGATCCGCCGTCTGGCCGTGCTGGGACTCGGCCTGATCGGCGGTTCGCTGGCGCGCGCCCTGCGCGCCGCGGGCGCGGTCGGCTCCGTGGCCGGCTTCGATACCGATGCGGAACAGGTGCGCCAGGCGCAGACGCTGGGCGTGATCGACGTCGCCGCGGCGGATGCCGAGCGTGCGGTGAAAGGCGCCGACGTGGTGCTGATCGCCGTGCCGGTTCTGGCCACCGGCGCGGCCCTGCGCGCCGCCGCCCCGGCGCTCACCCCCGAGACGATCGTCACCGACGTGGGCAGCACCAAGCAGTCGGTGCTGGCCGCGGTGCGGGAGGTGTTCGGCGAGGTGCCGCCGCGCTTCGTGCCGGGACATCCCATCGCAGGCACCGAAAAGAGCGGCGTGGCTCATTCGCAGAAGGACCTGTTCCGCGGACACCGGGTGATCCTGACGCCGCATCCGCGCCAGGACGCCGAGGCGCAGGGGCAGGTGGCCTGGCTGTGGCAGGCGGCCGGCGCGCGCGTGGTGACGATGGAGCCGCAGCGCCACGACCAGATCTTCGCCGCCACCTCGCACCTGCCGCACCTGCTGGCCTACAGCTTCGTCGACATGCTCGGCCGACTGGAGGGCGCCGAGGCGGATCTGTTTCCCAATGCCGGCGGCGGCTTCCGCGATTTCACCCGCATCGCATCCAGCAGCCCGCGCATGTGGCACGACATCCTGCGGGCCAACGCCGCGCCGGTGGCGGAGTTGTTGCGCCGCCAGATCCGGGAACTACAGGATCTGCACGAGCTGATCGAACAGCAGCGCTGGGACGCCTTGCTCGATGTGTTCGAGCGCGCCCGCGCCGCGCGGGAAAGGCACCTTTCCCGGATTGAATAAAGCAAAATGACCGACCTCACTTTTCAAATCACACCTGGCGGCTCCCTCTCCGGCGCCGTTCGCGTGCCGGGCGACAAGTCCATCTCGCATCGCGCGGTCATGCTGGCTTCACTGGCGCAGGGCCAGTCCGAAGTGCGCGGCTTCCTTACCGGCGAGGATTGCCTGTGCACGATGAAGGCCTTCCGGGCCATGGGCGTGCGCATCGACCAGCTTGCGGAAACGCATCTGCGCGTGCATGGCGTGGGTCTGCACGGCCTGCAGGAGCCGGCGCAGGCGCTGGACCTGGGCAATTCCGGCACCTCGATGCGGCTGATGGCCGGCCTGCTGGCGGCGCAGGCGTTTCCCAGCACCCTGATCGGCGATGAGTCGCTGTCGCGGCGGCCGATGCGGCGCATCGTCGAGCCGTTGCGGCAGATGGGCGCGCAGATCGAGACCACCGGGCGCAATACGGCGCCCCTGCGCATCCAGCCCGCCGCCGGCGGCCTGAGCGCCATCAGCTACAAATCGACGGTGGCCAGCGCCCAGGTCAAATCCGGCATCCTGCTGGCGGGACTGTATGCGCGCGGGCGCACCGAGGTGATCGAGCCGGAAGCCTCGCGCGATCACACCGAACGCATGCTGCGCGCTTTCGGCGTGACGCTGGAGGCGCAGCCGGGACGGGCGGCGCTGAGCGGCGGCCAGGCGCTGCGGGCGAGCGACGTGGAGGTCCCCGCCGACATCTCCTCGGCCACGTTTTTCATGCTGGGCGCGGCGATCGTTCCGGGTTCCGAATTGCTGCTGCGCGATGTGGGGGTGAATCCGACCCGCACCGGCGTGATCGAAATCCTGCGGCGCATGGGCGCCGATATCGCTTTGCTCAACGAGCGCCGCTTCGGCGGCGAGCCGGTGGCGGATGTGCGCGTGCGCGGCCGTCCCCTGCAAGGCATCGAGGTCGGGCATGAGCTGGTCGCGGCCGCAATCGACGAATTCCCGGCGGTGTTCGTCGCCGCGGCCTGTGCCCGCGGCGAAACCGTGGTGACCGGCGCCGCCGAATTGCGGGTCAAGGAGAGCGACCGCATCCAGGCCATGTGTGACGGATTGCGGGTCCTGGGCATCGCCGCGCTGGCCCAGCCGGACGGCGCGCGCATCGGCGGCGGACGCCTGCAGGGCGGCACGGTGGATTCCAAGGGCGATCACCGGGTCGCCATGTCGTTCGCCATCGCCGGTTTGCGGGCGGAACAACCGTTGCGGATTCTCGACTGCGCCAATGTGAACACCTCGTTTCCGGGATTCCTGGAACTGGCGCGCAGTGCCGGTCTGGGCATCGAGAGGGGGGAGGGGAGAGGCGAGAGGCGCAGAAACTTTGAGGGTGGTCCGCCTTGACGCCTCCCGCCTCTCCCCTCTCGCCTCCCGTGATCGCCGTCGATGGCCCCAGCGGGGTCGGCAAGGGCATGGTCACGCGCTGGCTGGCCCATGCGCTGGGCTGGCACCGGCTCGACAGCGGCGCCCTGTACCGGATCCTGGCCCTGGCGGCACAGCGGGCCGGAATCGGCCACGAGCAACAGGAGGCGGTGGCCGCGCTGGCGCCGGGCCTTGAAATCCGCTTCGCGGGTACTACTGAAGCGGACGAGGCGATCCTGGTGAACGGTGAGGACTGGACCGCGCAGGTGCGGTCCGAGGCCACCGGCGGTCTGGCGTCCCGGATTGCCTCGGCGCCGGCGGTGCGCGCCGCGCTGTTGCAGCGCCAGCGGGATTTCCGGCAGGCGCCCGGGCTGGTGGCCGACGGCCGGGATATGGGCACGGTGGTGTTTCCGGACGCGCGGCTCAAGATTTTTCTCGAGGCCAGTGCCGAGGCCCGGGCGGAGCGGCGCTGGCGCCAGTTGAGCCAGGCTGGCGTGGATGCTAAACTGTTAGACCTCTGTGCTGAAGTACGCGCCCGCGACGAACGCGACCGGAAGCGAGCCATTGCGCCGCTTGCCCCTGCCGCCGACGCCATAGTCGTGGATTCGACGCAGATGAAGCCGGACGAAGTCCTGGCGGAAATCGGGCGTTTGCTGCGCGTCTGTGGAATTGCTCCCTAAGGCCGCCGTTGGACATTCGCTTTCCCTTCCGGGTTCGGAGCGTGGACGAGGACCGTAATTTTTGTTTCAAGGATCTGGGTTGCAAGGATGCCGCCCATTCATAATCAGACCCCGGCTGCAGGATGCCGCCGAGGAAGTAGTGACCAACCATAGAGTGTGCTGAATGACCGAGAGTTTTGCTGAACTGTTTGAACAGAGCCTGACAGGCGGCCAGTCGATGCAGCCCGGCACCATCGTCAGTGCGATCGTGCTGGAAGTGAAGCCCGATGTCGTGATTGTCGACGCAGGCCTCAAGTCCGAAGGCGTCATCCCCATCCAGGAATTCCAGATCGACGGTGCCGAAGCCAAAGTGGCTGTCGGGGACCGCATCGAGGTGGCGCTGGAAACGGTCGAGGATGGTTTCGGCGAAACTCGCTTCAGCAAGGAAAAAGCCGAGCGCATCCGCACCTGGGACCGCCTCACCAAGGCGTTCGAGGGCAAGGAAACGGTCATCGGCATCATCACCGGCAAGGTCAAGGGCGGCTTCACCGTCGATATCGGCAATGTCCGCGCGTTCCTGCCGGGTTCGCTGGTGGATGTGCGCCCGGTGCGCGACACCGCCTACCTGGAAGGCAAGCCGCTCGAGTTCAAGGTCATCAAGCTCGACCGTCTGCGCAACAACGTCGTTGTCTCCCGCCGCGAAGTGCTCGAAGCCGAGTACAGCGCCGAGCGCGACATGCTGCTGGAAAAGCTGCAGGAAGGCGCGATCCTGCGCGGCGTGGTCAAGAACCTGGTTGAATACGGCGCGTTCGTCGACCTCGGTGGCATCGACGGCCTGCTGCACATCACCGACATGACCTGGAAGCGCATCAAGGATCCGGCGGAAGTGGTCACCGTCGGCACCGAGATCGAAGTCAAAGTCCTCAAGTACGACCGCGAGCGCCGCCGCGTCTCGCTGGGCCTGAAGCAGCTGGGCGCCGACCCCTGGGTCGACATCGCCCGCCGCTACCCGGAAAAGACCCGCCTGTTCGGCAAGATCACCAACATTACCGATTACGGCGCGTTCGTCGAGATCGAGCCGGGCGTCGAAGGCCTGGTGCACGTCTCGGAAATGGACTGGACCAACAAGAACGTCAACCCGGGCAAGGTCGTGCATCTCGGCGACGAGGTCGAGGTGATGATCCTCGACATCGACGAGGAGCGCCGCCGCATTTCGCTGGGCATGAAGCAGTGCCAGCCGAATCCCTGGGAAGAGTTCGCGCAGAACTACCAGAAGGGCGACCGGGTCAAGGGTGCGATCAAGTCGATCACCGATTTCGGCATCTTCATCGGCCTGGACGGCGGCATCGACGGTCTGGTGCACCTGTCCGACCTGGACTGGAACGAAGCCGGCGAGCAGGCCGTGCGCCGCTACAGCAAGGGCCAGGAAGTCGAGGCCGTGGTGCTGGCCATCGACGGCTCGCGCGAGCGCATCTCCCTGGGCGTCAAGCAGATGCAGCAGGATCCGCTCACCATGTTCCTTGCCGACAACCAGAAAGGTTCGATGGTCAAGGGCATCGTCAAGGCGGTGGACGTCAAGGGCGCCAACATCGAGCTGGCGGGCGGTGTCGAGGCTTACATCAAGGCCGGCGACCTGTCGCGCGACCGCGTCGAGGATGCCACCAAGGTGCTGAAGGAAGGCGATACGCTGGAAGCGCGCTTCATCGGCGTGGACCGCAAGAACCGCATCGTTACCCTGTCGGTCAA
>CAJCJI010000058.1 GCA_903970595.1 Verrucomicrobiota bacterium | reverse complement strand
TTCTTCCTTCGCGCTTTTGCTTTCCGCTGTTGCTTCTCCGTTCTTGACGTTCTCCCCCGTCTGGCGCAGACATCGGGTCGCATTTCTTTTGGTGACTTTTCTTTGGGCGAAACCCAAAGAAAAGTTACCCGCCATCAGGGCGGAACACAAGGGTTCTGCTCGGGTGCCAATGGTCGCGCGCAAGCGCGTGCGATGAAGCTTCAGGGCTGCGAGGCCAGATTCTTCGCTGCGCTCAGAATGACAGCGAAAACGAGAACCGGTCCGCCGCGAGCCCGGCCCACGTCTGGGCTAAAATGAACCCATGCCCCCCGCCCGCAACAGCAAACTCCCCGAGGTGCCGGACGGCGCCGCCGTAGGGGAGAACCGGCCGGTGCTGGAAGTGCTGAACCTGCGCAAGAGCTACGCCGGCATACCCGCCGTCGACGGCGTGTCCTTCACCCTGAAGCACAACGAGATCGTCGGCCTGCTCGGCCCCAACGGCGCCGGCAAGACCACCACCATCAACATGATCCTGGGCGTGCTGCAGCCCGACGCCGGCACCATCCGCGTGGACGGCGTGGACCTGGCACGCCAGCGCCGGCGGGTGCTGGCGTGCACCAACTTCGCGGCGGTGTATGCACCCTTGCCCGGCAATCTCACGGTGGAGCAGAACCTGCGTTTCTTCGCCATGCTCTACGGGGTGCGCCGCAGCGGCGAGCGCATCGAAGCGCTGCTGCGGCAGTTCGACCTGGAGCGCTTCCGCCACAGCAAGTGCGGCGTGCTTTCTTCCGGCGAGCAGACCCGCGTGTGCCTGGCCAAGGCATTGCTCAACGAACCGCGCCTGCTGCTGCTGGACGAGCCCACCGCCAGCCTGGACCCGGCCACGGCGCAGGACATCCGCCGCGGCATCCGCGATATGGCGCGCCAGGGCGGCCGCGCCATCCTCTGGACCTCCCACAACATGTACGAGGTGGAGGAGGTATGCGACCGCGTGCTGCTGATGTCGCGCGGGCGCATCCTGCTGCAGGGCGATCCGCGGGTGCTGCCGCGCGAGCACGGCGCGGCCTCGCTGGAGGCGCTGTTCATCAGCGTGGCGCGCGAGCCGCTGGCCTACCAGGATACCCGGCGATGAGGCTGCAGCCGGTGCTGGGACTGGTGCTGCGCCAGTACTACCTGATGCGCGGCAGCCCGACGCGGGTGCTGCCGATCTTCGCCTGGGTCACCATCGACATCGTGCTGTGGGGCTTCATCACGCGCTGGCTCAACGGGGTGGGCGACTCGCACATGAACTTCGTGCCGGCGCTGCTGGGCATGGTGCTGCTGTGGGACTTCTTCACGCGGGTGATGCAGGGCGTGACCACCGCCTTCTTCGAGGACCTGTGGTCGCGCAACTTCCTCAACATCTTCGCCTCGCCGCTGAGCATCAACGAATATCTCAGCGGCCTGGTGTTGACCGCCGTGACCACCAGCCTGGTGAGCCTGCTGGCGATGCTGCTGCTGGCCAGTGTGGCGTTCGACCTGTCGTACCTGGTCTACGGCCTGCTGCTGGTGCCGTATCTGCTGGTGCTGTTCCTGTTCGGCATCGCCCTGGGCATCCTGGCCAGCGCCATGGTGATGCGTTTCGGCCCCGCCTCGGAGTGGCTGGTGTGGCCGATGCCGGCGCTGCTGTCGCCCTTCGCCGGGGTGTTCTACCCGCTCTCCACCCTGCCCGCCTGGATGCAGGCAGTGGGCCGCCTGCTGCCGCCGTCCTACGTGTTCGAAGGCATGCGCCAGATCCTGGCGGGCCACAGCGCGCCGCTGTCCGACCTTGCGGCGGCGGTGCTGCTGGCGGCGGTGCAGATCGTGCTGGCCGGCTGGTGCTTCGCGGCCGTGCATCGCTATGCCGTGCGTTCCGGGCTGCTGGCGCGTTATAGCGCGGAGAGTGGGGCGAGCTAGGCGGGGGGCGCGGGCGGCGAGGCCTCACAAGCTGTGACGTGATTGAGAGGGCGCAGCGGTGGGTTGCGCTTCGCTGCGCTCACCCGGTACCAGGGAAGGTTTGATTAAATCGTCACCCCGGCGAAAGCCGGGGTCCAGAGATCAAAGCGCTGTACGGAATTCCCTGGATTCCGGCTTTCGCCGGAATGACGATCGCAGAATTATTCGGAGTTTCCCCAATATCCACCCTATTGGGCTTTCCCGTACGGCGACATCGAATACGGCCGTGCAGCCGCATCCTTGCCCCAGTCCTTGTTCGGCTGCGCCTGCATCACGAAGCGCAGTTCGCCGCCGGCCTCGATCTCCTCGTGGCGGATGTAGACCCGCTGCAGCGGCTGGCCGTTGAGCGCGACGCTGCCGACGTAGGGATGGGCCTCGTCCAGGTTTTCCGCGACCACGGTGAAGCGCTTGCCGTTGGGCAGGTGCAGCACGGCACGGCTGACGAAGGGGCGGCCGATCACGTACTGGTTGCTGGCCGGCGCCACCGGGTAGAAGCCCAGCGCGGTGAACACGAACCAGGCGGACATCTGCCCCAGGTCGTCGTTGCCGGCCAGGCCCGTGGGCGTGGAGGCGTACTGGCTGTCCATGATCTGCTTCAGCCGCTCCTGCGTGCGCCAGGGCTCGCCGGCATAGTCGTAAAGGTAGGCGATGTGGTGGCTGGGCTCGTTGCCGTGGGCGTAGTAGCCGATCAGGCCGGTGATGTCCTCCACGTTGGCGAATGACTTCGGGTCCACGGCGGAGTCGAACACCGCGTCAAGCTTCGCCGCCAGCTGGTCGTCGCCGTCCAGCGCGCCGATCAGGCCGCCGATGTCCTGCGGCTCGTACCAGGAATACTGCCAGGCGTTGCCCTCCGTGTAGTCGCTGCCGTAGCCGACGGCGGCGGGGTCGAAGGGGGTGTTGAAGCTGCCGTCGGTCTTCCTGGCCCGCACGAAGCCGGTGGCGGGGTCGAACACCTGGCGCCAGTTGCCGGCGCGCCGCTCGAACTCCGCCGCCACGTCCTGGCGGCCCATGGCCCGCGCCATCTGCGCCAGGGTCCAGTCGTCGAAAGCGTACTCCACGGTCTTAGAGGCGGCTTCGGGCTCCTGATCGATCGGCACGTAGCCCAGCTTCTGGTAGCCGCCCAGGCCGCCGTAGGGCGAATAAGTTGCGGAGGCCACCATGGCCTTGAGCGCCTCGTCCGCAGGGTAGCCGCGGATGCCCTTGACGTAGGCGTCGGCGATGATCGGTACCGAGTGGTAGCCGATCATGCACCAGGTCTCCAGGCCCTGGTAGGCCCACACCGGCAGGATGCCGTAGGGGCTGAACTGCTGTGCCGCCACCAGCGAGCGCACGAAGTCGTTGGTGCGCTGCGGCGGCTGGATCAGGGTCATCAGCGGGTGCTCGGCGCGGAAGGTGTCCCAGGTGGACCAGGTGGAATAGAACGTGAAATCCCTTGCGTGGTGCACACCGTGGTCCGGACCGCGGTACTCGCCGTTCGCGTCCATCGCCAGGTTGGGCGCCACCATGGCGTGGTACAGCGAGGTGTAGAAGCCGCGCCGCATTGCGGCCGGCGCCTCCACCTCCACCGCCGCCAGGGCCGCCTCCCAGGCCTGCCGCGCCTCGGCGCGGCGCGCGTCGAAGTCCCAGCCGGCGCCGTCGCGGTCCAGGTTTTCCACCGCGTTGGCCTCGCTCACGGTGGACACGGCCACCTTCACCAGCAGCGGCGCCGCCAGTTCGCCGAAGTGGAACACGCCTTCCAGCGCCTTGCCCTGCACCTGCCCGGTATCCGCCGGGCCGGTGCAGGGGCCCTTGAAGCCCTTGTAGGGAAGGCCCTCCTCGCGGTTGAGCAGCTCGTGCCCGCTCATCGGTGCCGAGAAGCGCATGGCGAAGAACAGCTGCCGCCCCGGCGCCCAGCCGCGCGTTTCCCGCGCGCCGGTGACGGTGCCGTCGCCGCGCAGCCGCAGCGACGACCACAGCACCTTGCCGTCGTAGTCGTAGATGCTGGGCCGCAGGTCCAGCACCAGATGCGCCGGACGGCCGGCGGGGAAGCGGTAGCGGTGCCAGCCCACGCGCGCGCCGGCGGTAAGCTCCGCCCGCACCGCGTAGTCGCTCAGCGTCACCGCGTAGTAGCCGGGCTGGGCCTGCTCGCTGTCGTGGCTGAAGCGCGAACGGTAACCGGTGCCGGGCGCGTCCGGCTCGCCCGGGTCCAGATGCACCTCGCCGGCAATGGGCATGAGCAGCACGTCGCCCAGGTCGGAGTGGCCGGTGCCGGAAAAGTGGGTGTGCGAAAAGCCCATGATGCTGAGGTCGCCGTACTGGTAGCCGGCGGCCCACTTGAAGCTCTTCTTGAAGAACGTCTGCTGCGTGTCCGGGCTCAGCTGGATCATGCCGAAGGGCACGGTGGCGCCGGGGTAGGTGTGGCCTTCGCCGCCGGTGCCGATCATCGGATCCACCTGCGAATAGGCGTCTACTTCTGGGGGCGCGGCCGGCGCGGCGGCGGCAAGCGCCAGCAGGAAAGCAGCAAGGCTTGCGGCAGCACTGGAAGCGGGTCTGGCGGGCACACTACTCTCCTCGAATGCGGGCGGAATCTGCTATGCCCTGGCGCAAATGGTAGCCGCTTTGACGGCCAGGGCTGCTTGCTCCCTGGATACGGCCCCGCCAAGCGGCGGATTCACAGCACCGCGCACTAGAGCATTTTTCGTTTAAGTACATACAACAAGTTGTCCCCTCTCCCGCGAGCGGGAGAGGGGAGTTATATGCAGCTATGCAAAAATGCTCTAAGCCTCCGCCGGCAAGGCATACAAGGGCACCTTCTCTTCAAAGCCTTTCACCGTCGCCGGCTCGCGCACCTCCAGCCCGGCCTCGGCCGCCAGTTCGCGGGTCCGCCCGTCGACCAGGATCTCGCCGTCCGTGGCCTGCTCGCACAGGCGCGAGGCCAGGTTCACGGCGGGGCCCACGGCGGTGTATTCCAGCCGCGAGGCGGAACCGATGACGCCCACCGTGACGAAGCCGCTGGCGACGCCGATGCCCAAACCCAGCCGGTGCTCCTCGCTGCTCCAGCGGCGCGTCACCTGCTGCGCCGCGGTACGCACGCCGCGCGCGATGGCCAGGCCCACAGCGGCGTGATCGGGGATGGCGATGGGGGCGCCGACCAGGATCAGGATGCCGTCGCCGGCGAAGTCCTTGATGGTACCGCCGTAGGCGGCGACCACTTCGCCCACGGCGTCGTAGTAGTCGCGCAGCACCTGGATCACGCGCGAGGACGGATGGGACTGGGCGTAGGCGGTGAAGCCGCGCACGTCGCTGACCACCACGGTGATCTCCAGGTAGTTCTGCTGCATGGCGCCGGCCAGGCCGCGCTCGCGCACCAGCGAGGCCACCTGCGCCGACAGGAAGCGCGACAGGAACTGGCCGCGCTGGCCCTGCAGCACATGGTATTGCACCGCTCCGACCAGGAAGATCATCTCGCCGATCAGCACGCCCACCGAAGCCGGCTCCGGCGGCAGCACGAAACCGGCGGTGAAGAACGGCGCCGACAGCCCCACGGCGAGCAGCCGCACCCGCTCGGAACGGTCCGGCCGGCGGTTGAGCAGCAGCAGGCCGGCAAACAGGCCGGAGCCGACGGTGAACAGGATCGGCGCGGCGAACAGCCAGAAGCCGGGGCGGTGCAGCATGCCGGGGATGCTTCCGGCAAAGAGGAATTCGCGCGAGCGCTTTTCCGGATAAAGCAGCGACAGCGCCAGGTACAGCAGCGCCAGCAGCTGGCCCAGCCGCAGCAGGTAGTCGCCGATGCGCACATCCAGCTCGCCGGCCGGCAAGGTGCGGCGCACGCGCAGCACCCACTCCAGGGCGGCTGCCATGGCGGCCGCTTCGGGCAGGGCGAACCAGCCCGGCATGATGCCGCTGCTGGGGCGATAGGCAAAACCCACCACGTTCAGCGGGATGGCCAGGCCGATGAAAACCAGCGTCAGCGCCAAGGCGCGCGAGGTGGGCGAGCGGTAGTCCGCGTAGATGAAAGCCAGCGCCATGCCCAGCGCCACGATCGCGACCATCACGCTGGGAAGGATGGAGCTCATTATCGTGTGATTTCGGCTTTCCCGAATTTAAGGCCGCATTATCCCAAAACCCGCGGCGCGGAAAGAAACGCAGGCCTCCGCGCGACATTTGCGCTTATGTGCGGCACCCGACATCGCGGCCGCGCCGCTTGTCTGTGGATCGGCACCTTTGATCGGTGACTCAGGTTACGCCTTTTCCGTTTGTCACTCATCGGTCTACGCCTATCGGTCGAGGGGCCGCGCGGCGGACGAATTGCGGTTTCCTATGCGCCTTAAGCCGATTCACTCAGGGTTTGTCGCGGATTCCAACAAGATGAATGGCACTTACGATCTGGCACTGCTCATCGCCTCCTGGTGCGTCGCGGCAAGCGCGTCGTATGCGGCGTTGAGCCTCGGCGGCCGGATCGCCCAGTCGAACGGCGAACGTGAGCGCTTCTGGCTGTGCGGCAGCACACTGGTCCTGGGCACCGCCCTGTGGGCCCTGAACATCGTCGGTATGACCGCCTTCAAAATGCCGATGACGGTGAGCTTCGATCTTGCCCTGACCGCCCTGTCCTGGTTGTCCGCGTTGGCGGTGGCCGGGCTGGTATTGTATGTCATCAGCCGCCGGCGCCTCAGCGCGGCCAGCCTTGCCGGCGGCGCGGTGCTGATCGGCGCCGGCCTGAGCCTGACGCATTACAGCGGGCTGTGGGCGCTGCGGCTGACGCCGGGCATCGACTACGACCTGGTGCTGGTAGGGGTCTCGGCCGCCATTGCCGCGATGACATCCGCCGTGCTGCTGTTCACCTGCTTCTCCGTGCGCCAGATGCCGGGCGCCATGCCGGCCAGGATCGCGGCGTCCCTGGTGATCGGCGCGATGCTGTGCGCCACCCATTACACCAGCCTGTCCGCGGTGCGCTTCGCTCCGCACGCGCTGTGTGCCGCAGGCAACCTGCTCGGCGGCGCCTGGATGGGGCTGCCGCTGGCGCTGATCAACATCGGCCTGCTCGGTGCCGTGCTGCTGCTGTCGAAGATGGACGCCCTCGCCACCCAGGAGCGCAGCCGCGCCGAAATGCAGCGCAACGAAGTGGAGCGCGTGCGCCGCATGGCTTACTACGACGCCGTCACCGGCTTGCCGAACCGCAGCCTGTTCAACGAGACCCTGCTGCGCCAGCTGATCAGTGTCAACGGCCAGCCGCCGCGGCCCTTCGGGGTGGTGTACGTCGAACTGCGCGGCTATCGCGCGCTGATCGAAAAGCTCGGCCAGGATCGGGTCAACCTGCTGCTGCGCACGGTGGCCGAACAACTGTCGCAGAACCTGCGTGAAGGCGATCTGCTGGCGCGCCTGTCGCATGACGGCTTCGTCTGCCTGCTGCGCCAGCACGGCGACCGCAGCCTCGAAACCGCGGCGGCCCAGGTCAGCGCGCGCTTCAACCTGCCGGTGCAGTGCGAGAGCCAGACGTTCAAGCTGGTGTGGGGCATCGGCTGCAGCCGCTTTCCCGACAACGGCAATTCGACCCAGGCGCTGATCCGCTCGGCGATGAAACTGCAGCAGGAAGTAGGGGGCGAGGCAAGGCCCGCCCGGAGGGAAGCTGTTTCTGCATTCGGTGCGGCGTAGGCGCCGCACCGGTACGGCCCTGAGCCTTGGGCCGCGAAGAACACCTTCGGGTGTTCCAGCGGCTCATTTTTAAGGCCATACCAATCAGTCCGCTGCGGAGTGTCCGCAACGGCACGGCCCTGAGCCTTGGGCCGCGAAGAACGCCTTCGGGCGTTCCAGCGGCTCATTTTTTAGGACCTATCGTTTAAGCCCGGCGCGGAGCATCCGCACCGGCACGACCCTGAGCCTTGGGCCGCGAAGAACACTTTCGGGTGTTCCAGTGGCCTATTTTTTTGGCCGTCTGCCACAGCCGGAAGCGCTGCGCCGCCATTCATTCACCCCGGCTTGCCCACCACCCCGGGCGGCGGCAACTTCAGCAGCGCGAGCAGGTGCGGCCAATCCTCGGCCGGCGCCGCCTGCCGCAGCAGGTCCGGATCGAGTTGCGCCTTGGCGGACGGCAC
This sequence comes from Verrucomicrobiota bacterium, assembly GCA_903970595.1. Lineage (GTDB taxonomy): Bacteria > Pseudomonadota > Gammaproteobacteria > Nevskiales > Nevskiaceae > Nevskia. The sequence continues at coordinate 1,420 of CAJCJI010000058.1, read as the reverse complement.
CGCGTCGGCGCCGCCATTGGCGATCAACTGATAGCGAAAATACTGCACGGAGGGCGCGGCCCAGCCGAGCAGGTGTTCGAGGCCATCCGCCGCCTGATTCAGGTCCTGTCTGGCGGCAGAGGGCTGCTGGGCGGCGAATTCCGCGATGCCCAGATGGCCTTGCGCCATCAGGGTGAAATGGCTCAGCGGGCCGAATTGGCGCAGGATCGTCTCGTAGGCGCCGCGGCAGTTCTGCGCGCCTTCGGCGGCATGCCCGGTGCGCAGTTGCGCCAGCCCGAGATATTCCAGGCTCTCCGCCGTGGTCCGGTCGTCCGGGCCGAGCAGGCGCAGCAGGCCGGTATGCGCGGCCGTCAGGGTTTGCACGGCCGCGTCGTCCCGTCTCATCAGGTACAGGCGCATGCCGTATTCCTCATTGATGAGGGCGGAAAAGCTGCCGTCCGGATTCTCCACCTTGGGCAGATCGTCCTGGATCAGGCGGTCCTGAACATCGGCGAGGTCGAATTCGCCGAGATGGGTTTCGGCCTCGGCCAGCCGCGATCGGCGCAGGATCAGCCCGCTGGATTTAGCGGCGGGTTGCTTCAAGGCGTATTCCAGCAGCTGCAGTGCCGCGCTCTTGAACTCAGGGTAGCGTTGATCGAACCGGCAATAGATGCCCTTCAACGACCATACCATTAAGTACGATGCTGCATCGGATTGACGCGCGCGGTCCAGTGCCGACTGCATCCGCTGCAGCAACTGGGAGGCCTCGGCAAACCTGGACTCGCCGATCAGATCCAGACCCAGCAGCATGCCGGCGCCGAGGGCCTTCGGATCGGCCGGCCCAAGCGCGGCGGCGAACAGCGACTGCGCCTTGCGCCCCTGCTGTTCGGCCGCGGACAGCCGGTCGAGCTGGGTATCCAGCGTGGCGATGGTGAAACGAACCTGGGCCTCGGCCAGCGGCTGCCCCGGGAAGCGGTCGTCGAGACTGGCGCTGGCCCGATCCAGCGCCTCGCGCACCGTCAACTCGTGCGAATTGCCCGGCAGATAAGGCGAGGCGGCACCGAGCACGTCGTTGTCGAGAAAGTCGATCACCGCCTGGGCGATGGCAGCCTGGGCCTGCGCTTCGCCGCTGGCCTTGAGCGCCTTGCGGTAGTACCACTGGCTGGCCGCCAGGCCGATGCTCAGGGCCAGGCCGGCGGCGATCAGCCAGGGCCGGCGCGCGCGGCTGCGGTCCAGACGCTCCTGCAGCTCCCGGGTGCGCCGGTCCATCTCGCGTTGCCGCGCCAGGGCGGCACGGCGCGGCTCCAGCTGCCGCAGGCGGCGCGCCAGTTCGGCGGCGGAGTGCAGGCGGTTGGCCGGATTGCCGGCGGCGGCGGCGGCAAGATCGCCGCGCAGCACTTCGTCTTCGATGTCCTGCTCCCAGCCGGGCGCCATCGGCTTT
>CAJCJI010000057.1 GCA_903970595.1 Verrucomicrobiota bacterium | reverse complement strand
CGGATTCTTGAAGCGCACCACCGGCTTCACGCCTTCCGGTCGCGGCGGCAGGGTCTTGCCGGCTTCCGGGCGCCAGCGGCCGTCGTAGCGCGGCTTTTCCTTGCGCGCCATCTGCGCGGCGCGCATCTGGTCCAGCTCTTCCTTGGAGCAGTAGCAGTGGTAGGCCGTACCGGCCTCCAGCATCTGCGCGATCACCTCGCGGTAGCGTTCGAAGCGCTGGGTCTGGAACACCGGTTCGGCGTCGGACGGCAGGCCGAGCCAGTCCAGGCCCTCGAAAATCGCCGTGACCGCCTCGCCGGTGGAGCGCTCCAGGTCGGTGTCTTCGATGCGCAGCAGGTACTTGCCGGCATGCCGTTTGGCATACAGGTAGCTGAACAGCGCCGTGCGCGCGCCGCCGATATGCAGGTAGCCGGTGGGGCTGGGGGCAAAGCGGGTGATGACTGAAGAGGTGGCCAACTTGGGACTCGGAGCCGCTGAAAGGCGGCGATTTTAACTCATAGCGGGGGCAGCGCCGGTATCGTGGCGGACGGCATAGCCGCCCTGGCTGCTAAAATGCGCCTCCCGCCTCCCGCCTCCCGCCTCGTGACCCGTCTTTTCGTCGAACAGCTCAGCGTGATCGATTGCGCCTACCTGGACGCGCAGCGCGGCGTAGTGGGCGAAAGCTGGATCGTGGACATCGAGCTGGACGGTGATCTGGACGACCAGTCCATGGTGTTGGATTTCGCCGAGGTCAAGAAGCGCCTGAAGCGCGCCCTGGACGGCAGCGCCGATCACACCCTGATCGTGCCGCTGCGCCACCCCGGCCTGGAACTGGAGCGCCGGGATGACCGCATCAGCCTGAATTTCCGGGGTCCCGAGGCCGGCCCGATCGAGCACCACGCGCCGCCGCAGGCCCTGACCCTGCTCGACGCCAAGCAGGTCGACAGCGACAGCCTGGCCGCCCACCTGCAGCCGATCCTGGCGCGGGAAGTGCCCGCCAATGTCGCCCGGGTCGGCCTGCGGCTGCGCCATGAGCGCATCGAAGGCGCCTATTACCACTACACCCACGGCCTGAAAAAGCACACCGGCTATTGCCAGCGTATCGCCCACGGCCACCGCTCACGCCTCGAAATACGGCTCGGCGGACAACGCGACGCGGCGCTGGAAGCCGCCTGGGCGCAGCGCTGGCGCGATATCTACCTGGGCACCCGCGAGGACCTGCGGCAGCGGCAGAACGGCCGCCTGCGCTTCGCCTACCGTGCCGCCGAGGGCGCATTCGAGCTGGAACTGCCGGAGAGCCGCTGCGACCTGCTCGAGAGCGACAGCACGGTGGAGCGCATCGCCGAATTCCTGGCCGCCCGCACCGCCGCGGAGCATCCGGGCCGCGGCATCGAGGTGCGCGCCTACGAGGGCGTGATGAAAGGCGCCCTGGCCCATGCCGGAGCCCCACAGTAGGGCGGCCTGCGGCCGCCATGCTGTTGAGCGGCAGGATCGCGGCGGCCACAGGCCCCCTACGCTCGCTATGCTATAAAGACACCCCCCGCAACACCCGTCCGCCATGAGCACCCAGGCCCCAAACGACTTCGCTTTCGCATCCCGCATCTCCATCGAACAGGTGGAGGAAGGCACCGAGCTGGCGCCGAAATTCGACGAGCAGGGCCTGATCGCCTGCGTCACCACCGCCGCCGGCAGCGGCGAGGTGCTGATGCTGGGTTACATGAACGCCGAGGCGCTCAAGCGCACCATCGCCACCGGCGAAGCGCACTACTGGTCGCGCTCGCGCCAGGTGCTGTGGCACAAAGGCGCCACCAGCGGCCTGGTGCAGAAGGTGGTGGAGCTGCGCATCGACGACGACCAGGACGCGGTATGGCTGCGGGTGCAGATCCCCGGCGACGCCAGCTGCCACGTCGGCTACCGCTCCTGCTTTTACCGCTCGGTGCCGCTCGGCGCCGGTGCCCAAAGCAAAGATGGCAGCCGGGCGCTGAAGTTCGAGGAAAGCGAAAAGTCCTTCGATCCGAAGAAGGTTTACGGCGACGCGCCCAATCCGACCAAGCTTTAGGGAACCTAGCTCTTACTCCAGATCCCGCGGCACGGCTTCCGCCGGTTCGCGCCACAGGCGCGGACGATCGGCGCGCCAGTCGCCCACCGGGCCGATGCCGGCGGCGGTGACCCGCACCGAGACCGCGCCGCCGTTGCCGGTCATGTGCAGTTCGGCTCCCTCGTCCAGGAAGCGGCTAACCACCGGCGCCCGCGGGAAGTGGAAGCGGTTGTGCCAGCCGGCGGGGAAGATCACCAGCCTGGGCCGCACGGCGTCGATGAACGGCTGCGTGGACGAAGTCTTGGAGCCGTGATGCCCCGCCACCAGCACCTCGGCGCGCAGCTGGTCCGGGGACTGCTCCAGCAGCCGCTGCTCCATCGGCGCCTCGATGTCGGCCGGCAGCAGCGCGGCATGCCCGCCCGCGCTGATGCGCAGCACGCAGCCGCCGTTGTTGCGCCACCAGCGTTCCTGCTTGGTATGGGCCGGCAGGGCTGAATTCGCCTCGGGCGGGGCGTCCGCCGGCGGACTGAGCATCTCGAATTGCACGCCGTCCCAGCTCCAGGCTTGTCCGGCGCGGCAGTGCGTGGCGGACAGGGCCCCGATTTCACCATCCACATCCAGCAGGCTGCGCACCGCCGGCGCGCCGCCGCGATGGTCCAGGTCGGCATGCGAGATAATCATCAGGTCCAGTTCGTGCACGCCCTGGCTCAGCAGGTAGGGCACCACCACCGAGCGGCCGGCGTCGGAGATGTCCTCGAACGCCGGACCGGCATCGAACAGCAGGGTGTGGCTGGCGGTGCGGACCACCACCGCCAGGCCCTGCCCCACGTCCAGGGCGGTGAGCTCGAAGCCCTCCCGCGGTGCCCGGTCGAGCGGCAGGAACAGGG
>CAJCJI010000056.1 GCA_903970595.1 Verrucomicrobiota bacterium | reverse complement strand
ACAGGTCTTCGCCCAGCGGCGTCTGCACCAGGTCCTTGCCTTCGGCCGCGCCGCGCGCCGTGCGGCGTGCCGCCGCCCGCTCCCGCTTGGGCGGGACCGCCAGGCTGACCCGCTGCTCGGCCTTGAGCACTTTGCGGCTGGCGGCGTTGAGCAGCAGCACCGGGTAGCCGTCGGTGGTTTCGTCGAGCAGTCCCTGGTGCAGCAGGGTGCGCGCCAGCAGGCGCCATTCGTCCTGCGTGCGCTGCTTGCCGATGCCGTAGGTGCTGAGTTGTTGGTGGCCGCGGTCGATGATTTTCTGGCTTTCGGCGCCGCGCAGCAGGTCGATGACGTAGGCCACGCCGAAGCGGCTGCCGCGCTGCGCCAACCGCGCCACGCAGGACAGGAATTGCTGCGCCTCCAGCGTCCAGTCCTCCAGTGGCCGCGGCGCCAGGCAGTTGTCGCAGGCGCCGCAGGGCGGCTGGAACTGCTCGCCGAAGTAGCGCAGCTGCACGGCGCGGCGGCATTCGCTGGATTCGGCGTAGTCGAGCACCTTGCGCAGGGCCTGCCGCGCGATGCGCTGCTCCTGCTCCAGCGGTTCGCCGGTGTCGGGATGGATTTTTTGGGCAATCAGGAAGTCGGCGGTGCGGATGTCGCCGACGCCGAAGTACAGCAAGCAGTCGGCCGGATCGCCGTCGCGCCCGGCGCGGCCGGCTTCCTGGTAGTAGCCCTCCATGCTCTTGGGCAGGTCGTAATGCACCACCCAGCGCACATCCGGCTTGTTGATGCCCATGCCGAAGGCGACCGTGGCCACGATCACCTGGGCGTCGTCGCGGATGAAGGCGTCCTGGTTGCCCCGGCGCGTTTCGGCGTCGAGGCCGGCGTGATAGGGCAGGGCGCGCACGCCGTCGCCGTTGAGCTTGGCCGCCAGCTCGTCCACCCGCCGCCGCGACAGACAGTAGACGATGCCGACCCCGCTGCCCCTGCGCGCGCGTTCGAGCAATTCGGGATAAGTGCGCTTGTCCTTGGGCCGCACCGCGTAATTCAGATTCGGACGGTTGAAGCTGGCGATCTTCACGGCGGGATTGCGCAGGCGCAGCTGCGCCACGATGTCCTCGCGCACCCGCCCGGTAGCGGTAGCGGTGAAGGCGAACACCGGCGTCTCCGGAAAGCGTTCGCGCAGCAGGCCGAGCTGACGGTATTCCGGCCGGAAGTCGTGGCCCCATTCCGATACGCAGTGCGCCTCGTCGATGGTGAATCCGGACAGGCCTTGTGTGTCCTGCAACTGCGGCAGGAAGCCGCCCAGGAACTCCGGCAGCAGCAGGCGCTCCGGCGCCAGGTAGAGCAGCTTGTATTCGCCGCGCAGCAGGGCCGCCGTGCGCTCCGCGGATTCGCGGCCGCCGAGGCTAGAGTTGAGGAAGGTGGCCGGGATGCCCATATCGCGCAGCAGCCGCGCCTGGTCCTGCATTAGCGCGATCAGCGGCGACACCACCACCATCACGCCGTGGCGCAGCAGGGCCGGCAGCTGGAAGCACAGGCTCTTGCCGCCTCCGGTGGGCATGATCGCCAGCAGATCGCGGCCGGCAAGGGCGTCGCGGATCACCGCCTCCTGCCCTGGCCGGAAGGCGTCGAAGCCGAACCAGCGCTTCAGGGCATCGGCGAGCGCGGGACTGGAGACTTCGGCGGTGGAATCGGGCACGCGTTTTTCGAAGGGGGCGGCATCAAGGAATGCCATCCTAATGAAATTCGCGCAGAGTAGCTTGTGCAAACCAGGGCTTTTGGGCACCCTTTTTTCATGGGACAAGACACGAGGGGTCAAGGCGGGGGCGTCGGCCGGCTGAACCCGCACCATGGACGTCGGGGACTGCTGTTGAGCCCGGTGTTGCGCGCGGCCTGCCTGTCGCTGGCGCTTGCCGCCTGCGCCCGGACCGAGCCCCAGAAACCGCCGCCGGTCTCAGCCGCGGTGGACGTGCGCCTGATCGCGTTCAACGACTTCCACGGCTACATCGACCCTCCCGGCGACCAGGTCCAGGCACCGCGCCGCCAGGGCGGCACGGTAGCCCTGCCGGTGGGCGGGGCGGCCTACCTGGCGGGCGGGATCGCCGCGCTGAAGGCCGGCCATCCGCGCAGCATCGTGGTCGCCGCCGGCGACCTGGTCGGCGCCAGCCCGCTGGACTCCGGCCTGTTCCACGACGAGCCGGCCATCGAGGCCCTGAACCGGATGGGGCTGGAATTCAGCTCGGTCGGCAACCATGAGTTCGACCGCGGGCGCGCGGAACTGCTGCGCAAGCAAAACGGCGGCTGCTACCCGGACGGCACGCCCGGCCGCGATACCTGCATCGACGGCCCGTTCACCGGGGCCGCATTCCGCTACCTGGCGGCGAACGTGGTCGATACGGCCAGCGGCAAGACCTTGCTGCCGCCTTACGCGATCAAGACCCTGGAAGCCGGCGACGGCCGCAAGCTCTCCATCGCCTTCATCGGCCTGGTGCTGAAGAACACCCCTACCATGGTTACGCCCTCCGGCGTGGCCGGCCTGAGCTTCACCGACGAGGCCGCCGCCGCGAACGCCCTGCTGCCGCAACTGCACGCGCAGGGCGTGAACGCCGTCGTGGTACTGATCCACCAGGGCGGAACCAACGACGGTTCCTACAACGATAAGAGCTGTCCGGGCCTGCGCGGCGACATCCTGCCGGTGGTCGATGGCCTCGATCCGGCGATCCGCGTGATTGTCAGCGCCCACACGCATCAAGCTTACAACTGCCGCTATGCCGGGCGCCTGCTGACCAGCGCCGGATCGTATGGCCGCTTTCTCACCGCCATCGACCTGCGCATGAGCGCGGAAGACGGCAGCATCCTCGATGCGGGTGCCGACAACATCCCCGTCGTCAACGACAAGCAAGCCGTGGCGGACTCTGCTGCTTACGCGCCCTTTCCCGCCGATACCGGGGTCGCCGCGCTGGTGGCGCACTACGATGCGCTGACCGCACCGATCACCGGGCGCGTGGTGGGCGGCCTCACCGCCGACCTCACGCGCGCCCCGCTGACCGACTCGGCCTCCGCACGCGCCTCCGGGGAAACAACGCTGGGCGAAGTCGTCGCCGACTCGGAACTTGAAGCGACCCGCGCCCAGGGCGCGGTCGCCGCCCTGATCAACCCCGGCGGGGTGCGCGCCGACTTGCTCTCCGCCCAGATCAGCGCCGGCGAAAAGCCAGGAGAAGTCACCTATGGCGAGGCGTACAACGTGCTGCCGTTCGGCAACCACCTGGTCACCCTGACGCTGAGCGGCACGCAACTCTACGCGCTGCTGGCCGAGCAGTGGGGCCGCAAGGGCGTGCGTATGCTGCAGGTCTCCGGCGGCCTCAGCTATGCCTGGGACGACAGCCGGCCGGTGGAGGCGGGCAAGATCGTACCCGGCAGTCTGAAAATCGACGGCAAGCCGGTCCAGCCCGATGCGTCCTACCGCATCACGGTCGTCGACTTCCTGGCTTCGGGCGGCGACGGTTACACCACGCTGACCGAAGGGACCCAGAGCGTGCGTTCCGGGCTGGACATCGAGGCATTCACCGCCTACCTGCAGCGGCATTCCCCGATTGCGGCGCCGGCGGACCGGGTGGTGCGGGTCGATCGCTAGCTGATTGCGGATCATCCGTATATTCCGTGAAATACGGATAAATCGGAGGCAATGACATGAAGTTCTTCAATAGCGCCAAATTTAATCAGTGAATTTCCAACTCGGACACTAACGGCGGGCGGGATCAATGATCGCGGTGCAGATATCGAGAATCTGCTCCAGCACGGGCCCTTTGAGCCTATCCACCCGTTGTGCTTTGCGGGCGGTCCAGTCCAGCGCCTTGATCTGATGGCAGAGGACGACACCGGAAACTTTCAGACCGGTGCCCATCAATGTCACCGCCGTAAGCCCGCGCGCGATTTCCTGGCGTCCTGTCGTGATAGGGCAGGTCCAGGCCAGTCCAAAGCGATCGTTGAATGCTTTGGGGGTCAGCACGATGCAGAAGTGATCGCCTTTCATTTCCCGCCCACTGGCAGGATCAAAGGACAAATGGATGATGTCGCCGACGTCAGGTGTCACACCTCATTCCCGGCCGCGGGCAGTTCGTCCCAACCTTCGGCCCGTATCTTGCGGGAGTTCTTGGGCGCAGCGGCAAGAATATCGGCTAGCATCAGCTTTTTCTTGCCGGGTGTGATGGTCAGCCTGTCGCCTTTGATCTCGACCTCCACGGTGGAACCGACTGTCAAACCATGTTGCTTCAGGTACAAGGGCGGCATCGTCACCATAACGGAGCCACCCGCCTTTCTGAGCGAAGCGGTAGCCATTGGCATTCTCCAAAATGTGCTACAAATGTAGCACTTATTCGGGAACCAATCTATATTGGACGTACCCCTCCCCAGATCAATGGAAATCCCGCGAACTGGTCTGCAACTCGCCCAGCCATTCGCTGTAATTGTGAACCCGGCGCGCGATGACGTTGATCACGTTTTGCTCGCATTGCAGTCGGCCTTCCACCAGCATCAGGGTTGAAGCCAGTATCGCGTCCCGTTGCGTTTCCAGCACCTTGGGCCAGATCACCAGGTTGGTGGAGCCGGTTTCGTCTTCCAGGGTGGCGAAGACCACGCCGGAGGCGGTGCCGGGTCGCTGGCGGTGGGTGACGATGCCGGCCACGCGCACGTTCCGGCCATTCGGCACCCCGCGCAGCGTTTCCGCGGTCAGTACGCGCAGCCGCGCCAGCTTGCGGCGCAGCAGCGCCAGCGGATGCCGGCCCAGGGTCAGGCCCAGGCTGCGGTAGTCGGCGACCAGGGCCTGGCCTTCGCTTGGCGAGGGCAGGGCGACGACGTTTTCGGCCAGAGTGGAACCTGCGAGCACCTGATTCAGGCGCTGCACGCCGGCCACCGCCCAGCGCGAGGCATGGCGGTGCCCGGACAACGATTCCAGCGCGCCGGACTCCGCCAACGCGCCGAGCGCGTGCCTGCCCAGTTGCGCGCGGTTGGCCAGATCCTCCACCGAGGCGAACGGCGCCGCGGCGCGGGCTTGCAGCAGCTTGTCGGCCTCCGCTTCAGCAAGACCCCCAACCATACGCAGGCCCAGCCGCAGTTCCGGCTTGCCGTCTCTGCCGTGTTCCAGGGTGCAGTCCCATTCACTGACCGCCACATCGACAGCATTGAAATGCACGCCGGCACGGCGCGCGTCGTTGACCAGCTGCGCCGGCGCGTAGAAGCCCAGCGGCTGCGAGTTGAGCAAGGCGGCGCAGAAGGCGGCGGGCTCGTGGCATTTGAGCCAGCAGGAGACGTAGGTCAGCAAGGCGAACGACGCCGAGTGGCTTTGCGGAAAGCCATAGGAGCCGAAGCCCAGCACCTGCTGGTAAATCTGTTCGGCGAATTCCTCTGAATACTTGCGAGCACGCATTCCGGCGATAAGCTTCTCGCGGAATTTCTCCAGGCCACCCTTGCGCCGCCAGGCGGCCATCGAACGCCGCACCTGATCGGCTTCGCCGGCGGAAAAGCCGGCGGCGATCATGGCGATGCTCATCACCTGTTCCTGGAAGAGGGGGATGCCGAGGGTACTCTGCAATACTTCTTCGAGCGCCGCGCTGTGGTATTTGACCTCTTCTTTACCCTGACGCCTCCGTAGATAAGGATGCACCATGTCGCCCTGGATCGGGCCGGGGCGGACGATGGCGACCTCGATTACCAGGTCGAAGAAATTCCGCGGCCGCAGGCGCGGCAGCATGCTCATCTGCGCGCGGGATTCGATCTGGAACACGCCTATGGTTTCGGCGCGGCAGATCATGTCGTAGGTCTTTTCATCTTCAGACGGTACGGTGGCGATGGTGAGCAGCGGTTCCTTGCGGTATCGCGCCACCAACTCGAACGCACGCCGCAGCGCGCTGAGCATGCCCAGCGCCAGCACGTCCACCTTGAACAAGCCCACCGCGTCCAGATCGTCCTTGTCCCACTGGATGATGGTGCGTGCCGGCATGGCGGCGTTCTCCACCGGCACCAGGGTGTGCAGCGGCCGGTGCGAGATGACGAAGCCGCCGACATGCTGCGACAGGTGCCGCGGCATGCCCTCGATCTCATTGACCAGGCCGATGAAGTTTTCCGCCAGCACCCCGTCCAGCTCGAAGCCCATCGCGGCGAGGCGGCGCAGCAGCTGCCCGTTGTCGTCCCACCAGGCATGGGCCTTGGACAGGGCGTCGACCTGGTCCAGCGACAGGCCCAAGGCCTTGCCCACGTCGCGCATGGCACTGCGCCGGCGGTAGCTGATCACGGTGGCGGCGATGGCGGCGCGGTCGCGGCCGTAAGTGTTGTAGATATGCTGGATCACCTCCTCGCGGCGCTGGTGCTCGAAGTCGATGTCGATGTCAGGCGGTTCGGCGCGCTCCTTCGAGATGAAGCGCTCGAACAGCAACTTGACCCGGTCCGGATCGATTTCGGTGATGCCCAGGGCAAAGCACACCACCGAGTTCGCCGCCGAGCCGCGGCCCTGGCAGAGGATGCCCTTGGAGCGCGCGAACTGCATGATTTCGTGCACGGTGAGGAAATAATTTTCGTATTTCAGCTCCGCGATCAGCTTCAGTTCCTTTTCGATCTCGGTGCGATGCTTGGCCGGAATGCCCTTGGGCCAGCGCCAGCGGATGCCGTCTTCGGTCAACTTGCGCAGATGCTCCGTTGCGTTAGAACCTTCCGGCACCAGTTCCTGCGGATAGCTGTATTCCAGCTGATCGAAACTGAAGCTGCAGCGCTCGGCCACCAGCACGGTCTCGCGCAGCAGCTCCGGCGGATACAGCCGCTGCAAGCCGGCGAGGGTCCGCAGATGGCGCTCGCCATTCGGAAACAGCGGCGCCTGCGCGTCGCGCAGGCTGCAGCCGGCGCGAATGCAGGCCATCACGTCCTGCAGGCGCTGCCGCTCGCGGCGGTGATAGTGCACGTCGCCGGCGGCGAGCAGGGGCACGGAATAACGCCGGCCCAGGCGCTGCAGCAACTCCAGGCGTTCGCGGTCCTGCGGATGCAGGTGGCGTTCCCAGGCCAGCCACAGGCGCGCGGGGAAGCGCTGGCGCAGGGCTTCGACTTCGTCGGCGAACACCGCTTCGCCCAGGCCCTGCGCCGGCCAGCGCGGAATCCACAGCGCGAGCAGTTCATCGCTGTTCTGCTCCAGGTCCTGCAGGACCAGGCGGTACTTGCCCTTGGTACCGCGCCGACGGGCATGCGTGATAAGCGCGCACAGCTGCGCATAGGCGGACACGTTCGGCGCCAGCAGCACCAGCCGGGGCCCGCGTTCGAGCTGGAATTCGGCGCCGACGATCAGCGGCAGGCCGGCTTCCCTGGCCGCTTCCCAGGCGCGCACGATGCCGGCGAGCGAGCATTCGTCGGTGATGGCGATGGCTTGGTAGCCCAGCTCTTGCGCGCGCCGCACCAGTTCCTGCGGATGCGAGGCGCCGCGCTGGAAGGAGAAATTGCTCAGGCAATGCAGCTCGGCGTAACCGGGCCCCCGATGGTGTAATCGGGGCGGAGTGGATGTGGGAGGAGCCGCCCGGCTCGCATCCGCACCCACCGTTCCGGGCGCCGTGTCGTGAGCCGCCCTCATTGCCACAGTCCGTGCAGCCGCCATTGACTGCTGCAGGCTTCGCGATAGACCCACAGTTTGCGGCCGGACTCGTCTTCGGCCAAGTGGTAGTCGCGGCTTTCGTGGCGGCCTTCCCACCAGCCGCATTCGATGCGCTCGGGCGGACCGAGCAGGCGCGGCAGCGGGATCGGCTTGGGCTGGGACAGCAGCCAGGGCGGGCGCGGCGGGTGCATGGCGCCGCTTTCGGCGGCATCCGGGGAGCTTTCAGGGAAGGCTCGGGGCGCCTCCGCGGCCGGCGCGGCG
>CAJCJI010000055.1 GCA_903970595.1 Verrucomicrobiota bacterium | reverse complement strand
GGCCGGTGCCGGCAAATTGGCTGGCGCGACCAGCCGGCGCGAATTTTTGGGATTACGAAACACCAGCGGCGATTCGGAGCCCTGTGCGGCGGCCTGCTCCAGTACGCCGTCCACCAGCGGCCGCAACGCGGATTTCTCGCAGACCGGATCGGCGTTGGTGGGATCGCCGGTGAATTGGAACGCCTGACAGCGGCAGCCGCCGAAATCCTTTTCCTTCTCGTCGCAGGAGCGGCAGGGTTCTTTCATCCAGCCGAATCCGCGAAAGCGGTTGAAGCCTTCCGAGCGGAACCAGGCGTCCGGTACGGACATTTCGCGCAGGTTCGGAAAGGCCAGTCCTGGCAACTGGCGCGCGGCGTGGCAGGGCAGGGCCGTGCCGTCCGGGGTCACCGTGAGGAACACCGCACCCCAGCCATTCATGCAGGGTTTGGGGCGGCGCTCGTAGTAGTCCGGCACCACGAAATAGATCTTCATGCGCGAGCCGGGACGGTCCTGCCAAGCCTTGGCCTCGCGCTCCGCTTCGCGCACCTGCTCGAGTGACGGCAGAAGGCGCTGGCGATTGACGTGGGCCCAGCCGTAATATTGCACCGTGGCAAGTTCCACATAGTCCGCCTCGAGCTCCTGCGCCAGTTGCAGCATCTGCCCGATCTGTCCGATATTGTCGCGGTAGACCACGAAGCACAGCACCATCGGGAAGCCGTTGGATTTCACCGCCCGCGCCATGTCCAGCTTGTGGGCATAGGCGCGCGTGCCCGCGATGTAGTCGTTGAGCTGCTGCTCCGGACTTTGAAAGCTGAGCTGGATGTGGTCGACCCCGGCTTGCTTCAGCGCGCGTACGCGGGCGGAGTCCATCCCCAGTCCCGAAGTGATCAGGTTGGAGTAATAGCCCAACTGGCGCGCGTGAGCCGCGATCTGATCCAGGTCCGGCCGCGCCAGGGGCTCACCGCCTGACAGTCCGAGCTGCAAGGCCCCGAGTTCGCGCGCCTCGCCAAGCACCCGCTTCCACGATGCGGTGTCGAGTTCGTCGCGCGAAGCGGTATAGTCAACCGGATTGCTGCAGTAGCCGCACTGCAGCGGACAGGCATAGGTCAGCTCGGCCAGCAGCCACAGCGGTCCCTTGACCGCGGAGTCAGACATCGACAATCCAGCCGTGACTGCGCGCCGCTTCCAGGAATTCGCAAACATCGTCGGCGAGATTATCGCCGCCGAAACGCTGGAGCAGCTCCTGCGTGATGTCCGCGGGCGTGCGCGAGCCGTCGCACAGGGACAGGATGACGGCCGCGCTCTCGTTCAGCTGCACCATGCCTTCCGGATACAGCAGCACATGCGCGTTCTGCGCTTTCTCCCATTGCAGGCGCATCTTCGGCGAAAGGCGGACGCATTCTTCCCGAATCGTTTCAGCCATGGACCGGCTCCTCTACATTGAAATAGGGGGGCATGTTGAGGACATAGGCCATATGCATGGCATCCAGCATGGTCCACAACACGTCGAGCTTGAATTGCAGGATTCGCAGGGCGCGCGCCTGCAGTTCCCGCGTATTGAAATGATCCAGCGTGATCTGCAGTCCGTGCTGTACGTCGCGATGTGCTTCGGTCAGCCGGTTGCGAAAATACTGCAGTCCGGAATCTTCGATCCAGGGATAGTGCGACGGCCATTCCACCAGCCGCTCGCGGTGTATGGTTGGCGCGAACATCTCGGTCAAAGAGGATGCCGCGCCCTCCTGCCAGCTCGCGGCGCGCACGAAGTTCACATAAGCGTCCACCGCGAAACGCACGCCTGGCAGAACGTGCTGCTGCGATTCGATCTGCTCCCGGCTCAGTCCGCAGGCGATCCCCAGACGGGTCCAGCATTCGATGCCGCCTTCCTGGCCATCGCCGCCATCGTGATCGACGATGCGCTGGATCCAGCGCCGGCGCACCTCGCGATCCGGGCAATGGGACATCAGGGCCGCGTCCTTTATCGGAATGTTGATCTGGTAGTAATAGCGGTTCATCACCCAGCCCTGAATGGCGCGACGGTCCAGCGCTCCGGTATTCAACAGGCGGTTGAACGGATGATGTATGTGGTAACGAAATGCGAGGCGCCTCAGCCGCGCTTCGAATTCAACGGGATTCCAGGCATGGGCGGGTTCCATCATGGTCATGGGTATTACACCTCGATCTGTTGGCCGTCATAGGCAACTTCAATGCCTGTAGCCGCAAGTTGCGCCCGTTCGGCACCGGTCTCGTGCAGGATCGGATTGGTATTATTGATATGGATCAGGATGCGACGTTTGTCGGAATATGGCGCCAGCATTTCAAGCAGTCCGCCGGCCCCGCTTTGCGGCAGATGTCCCATGTCGCGCGCACTCTGTACGCCAAAACCGCCACGTACCAATTCATCGTCGGTCCAGCAAGTACCATCGACCAGGAGTACGTGCGAGCCCGCCATTGCGGCGCTGACCGGCGGGTCGATGCGCCCGAGCCCAGGCGCGTAGAATATCTGTCGGCCGCTGGCGGCGCCGGCTATGACCAGGCCGATGTTGTCACCTGGCCTGGGGCATTCGCGGTGCGGCGAGTAAGGCGGCGCCTTGCTTTGCAGATCGACTGCAGCAAAGCTCACACCCTCCACACCCTGCACCTGGAATGCGCTGCCGTTCGCCGCAATCGGATGCCAATTCACTCCGCAATAGTGCTGCAGCATCGGGATGACCGGAAAGTGATGCGTCAGGTCCTCATGGACCCGGGCCGTGCAATACAGTTCCAGCGCTTGCGGCGACTCGCGTAGCAGCAGGAGTCCGGTGACATGATCGATTTGCGAGTCGATCAACACGACCCCTGCGATGGCGCTGTCGCGCCTGGCGCGGCCTGGCTGAAGACGCGGATTGGCAAGAATCTGTGCCCGGATGTCGGGGGACGCATTGATCAGCGCAAAGCTGTTGCCGTCCCCACTGACTGCGATCGACGACTGTGTTCTGGCGGTAAATCCAGGCGTGCCGGCGCGCACGCCCAGGCATTGCGGGCAGTTGCAATTCCACTGTGGAAAGCCGCCGCCCGCGGCCGAACCCAGGACCTGAATAGTGAGAGCCATTGGCTTTCCAAAAAAACAAGCCCCGGTAATTCCCCGGGGCTTAGTGTGCTGCAAGGCCGGCACTCCGGCCACCGGAAGACTTAGCGGTTCAGGATGTACATCGTGACTTCCATGCCGAAGCGCAGATCGGTAAAGCAGGGCTTGGTCCAGAATTTCATTTGAAGCTCCTCCATCTCTAGGGTTGGTGATGACCGACGAGGGAAGCGCTCCCGCGTGGCGCGCTCCATAAGCAGGGGCCGTGCCAAGCGGAAAAAGCAAGGATCAAATCCGTGTAGCCTGCCAATCTTCAGGACTCAGGCGGGAAGTGAGCGTGGCGTTACGTTCATTCGGTCATGGCACCGTAGCAAACTGTCACTTTATCGTTACAGTCTGTCCCATCGATCCTCGCCGAGCGGGATTTGGTGCCGCTTGATCTTGCGGTAGAGCGTATTGCGGCTGATCCCGAGTTGGGCAGCAGCGTTGCTCATATTCCAGCGGCTGCGTTCAATGGCACTGATCAACGCCGCTTTCTCCGCGGCTTCAAGCGGGCTGGCGGACTCCTCCGCTGGCTTTGCGGTAAAACTCGACGGCGAATGCGGCGAATCGGCAACGGTGCGGCATTCTGCCGCGGCTGACGGGGGCGACGCCCTCAGTTCGCGCGGCAGATCCAGCAGGCGCACCATTCCGCTTTCACAAATGGCCAGGGCCGTGCGGATCACATTACGCAGCTCGCGGATGTTTCCCGGCCAGGGATACTCGAGAATCCGCTTGAATGCATCGACTTCGATGGCCACCGGCCGGCCGTCCCGGGTCTCGCTGGCAATGATCTGGCGCACCAGCCGCTCCTTGTCGCCACGCTGTGACAGGGAAGGGAGTTCCAGGGTAATGCCGTTGAGCCGGTAGTAAAGATCCTCGCGAAACGTGCCGCGACCGATCATGTCACGCAGATCACGATGCGAGGCTGAAATGATGCGCAGATCAACCTGGATCGGAGTTTCGCAGCCGAGCGGAACCACTTCGCGTTCCTCCAGCACGCGCAACAGGCGCGTTTGCAGCAGCAAAGGCATATCGCCGATCTCATCCAGGAACAGCGTGCCCCCGTCGGATTGCAGCACGCGGCCGCGCATGCCCTCCTTGCGCGCGCCGGTGAATGCACCCGAGCGATAGCCAAAAAGCTCGCTCTCGATCAGGGATTCCGGTATTGCCGCGCAATTTACGGCGACAAAGGGTTTTGCAGCACGATCGCTGGCCAGGTGCAGGGCTTTGGCGAAAGCTTCCTTCCCCGAACCGGTGGGGCCGCGAATCAGGACCGAAACGTTGCTCTTGGCAATGCGATGCGCGCTGCGGACATTACGCAGCATCAGCGGGTCCTCGCCGGCGATGTCTTCCAGGGTCATGCTCTTCGACAACGGCGCACCGGGAGAGACTTCGACCACTCGGCCAGCCACCGGAGTAGTCTCTTTGAACGGCGTAACGCCGCGGCTCGTTGTCCGCATCAGATTGGCGTAGTAGCCCCGGCCGTGGCGCAAGTCGCGGATCTGCCAGATGGCGTTGTGCAAGGCGGAATCGGCTCCGGTCAGTTCGCGTATGCCGGTATCGAACAGTTCGAATATAGAACGTCCCACCAAATCCGCCTGCTTGTTTACGCCCAACAGCTTGCAGGCGGTCCGGTCCGCCGCCAACACCGTGCCATCTTCTTCCAGGGCGAGCGCCCCGTCATGCAGAAGATTGACCAGTTCGGCGCGATGGTGGAAGCGGAGCACGGCCTTGGCTTGATAGCGGCGCAGGAACAGGCATTTTTCGATCAGGTGAGCGGAAATATTGACCAAGGCCATGGTGTGACTTTGACTGGCCCGCCCGCTGTGGGTATCCACGCTGGAGGCATCCAGCACGGCGAGCAGGTCGCCTCCGGGATCGCGGATCGGAGCGCCCGAGCAGGACAGGCCGATATGGCGCGCGCGGAAGTGCTCCGAGCGGTAGATCGTCACCGGGCGCTCTTCGTTGATACAGGTGCCGATGCCGTTGGTGCCTTCCCGCTCTTCGCTCCAGTCGGCGCCGACGATCAACCCGGAACTGCGGAACATCTGCTTGAGATTCGGGTCCACCTTTTCGCAGAGAATGATGCCGCTGGCGTCGGTCAGGAGCAGGGCGTAGCCGGAACCAGAAATCTGCTCGTAGAGGGAATCCATTTCGCCGCGCGCGATCTCGACCAGGTCCTCATGTTGCGCCTGCCGGTCCTTCAGGTGGCCGCTGTCCACCACCACTGGAGAGTACAGGCGCGACGGATCCAGATTGAATTGCGTCACGCAGCGATTCCACGAATTGTCGATCGGTGAGCAGGCGGACTCGCCTCCCTCCGCAACGGAGCCGTGGACAACGCGAAGGACATCCTCCGCATGCTTGACAATCAGCGAATCAGCCATCTCTCCATCCTCCAGGTTCGCGCATTCGTAGCCGCGTTATGAGCCGATCATTCGGCTTCTAGGCCGGCGCAGTTAGCAGCAACTGTGCCAGTTGTACTGATACAAACTGTGTCTCTATTGAAACATGCGGCGGTGCATGGTGAATTGATCTGGATCAACCGTCCATGCGCCGCAGGTTGCATTTTTTCATTACAGGGTTTTGCCGCAGCGCGGCAAATGTGCGCGAATCGGCATGAGCGGCCCTCAGTGGCCGCCTGAAAAGCCATGTGTAGGGATGGCTTGGCGAGGTTGGCCCGCTACTTGCTCATGGGCGGCGGCGGCGATGCTTTAGTGATCGACCGGCGCTATCTCGGACTTTAGTCTAATAAACGGGTCCACGGATGGCGGACCCTTTTTTCAACGACCGGCGTGACGGTCATCTGGAGGAGCAAGATATGGACGGCAATGATAGTGGCTTGACTTCGCTGAGCGCGACGGTACGGCAGTTCCTGAGTCAGCCCAAGAAAGCGCTGATCAACGGCAAATGGCAGGCGGCCCAGGCGGGCCAGACCTTCGAGGTGCTCAACCCGGCGACCGGAGAAGTGATCGCCCGGGTCGCGGACTGCCAGAAGGCCGATGTGGATCAGGCGGTGCAAGCGGCCCGCAAGGCATTCGATGGTGGACCCTGGCGCCGCATGTCGCCGGCCGATCGCGGCAAGATCCTGTGGAAGATCGGCGACCTGATCCAGGCCAACCTGGAAGACCTGGCACAGATCGAATCGCTCGACAACGGCAAGCCGATTGCGGTGGCGCGCGCGGCGGACGTGGTGCTGGCGGCGGACTTGTTCCGCTACATGGCTGGCTGGGCCACCAAGATCGAAGGCGAGTCGATTTCGCTGTCCGTTCCCTATACGCCGGACGCCGAGTACCACGCCTACACCCGCAAGGAGCCGATCGGGGTGGTGGCACAGATCATTCCCTGGAATTTCCCGCTGCTGATGGCGGCCTGGAAGCTCGGCCCGGTGCTCGCCACGGGTTGCACTGTGGTGCTGAAGGTGGCCGAAGAGACTCCGCTGTCCGGCCTGCGCCTGGCCGAAATCTGCCAGGAAGCCGGACTGCCGGACGGCGTGCTGAATCTGCTCACCGGCTTTGGCGAATCCTGCGGTGCGCCGCTGGCCGCGCATCCGCTGGTGGACAAGGTGGCCTTCACCGGCTCCACCGAGGTTGGCAAGCTGATCGTGCGCGCCGCCGCCAATGACCTGAAGAAGGTGACGTTGGAATTGGGCGGCAAATCGCCCAACATCATCCTCAACGATGCCGACCTGGACATCGCCATTCCCGGCGCTGCCAGCGCGATCTTCTTCAACCATGGCCAGACCTGTTGCGCCGGTTCGCGCCTGTTCGTGCAGGACAAGGTGTACGACAAGGTGGTGGAAGGCATCTCCAAGATTGCCCAGGAGATCAAGATCGGCCCGGGACTGGATCCGACGACGCAGATGGGCCCGCTGGTGTCCCAGGTCCAGCTCGATCGCGTGTCAAGCTTCCTGCGCTCCGGTGAGGAACAGGGCGCCCGGGCGACCTGCGGCGGCAAGCGCAACGGCGACAAAGGCTATTTTGTGCAGCCGACGGTGCTGGTGGATACGCATGAACAGATGCGTGTCTACCAGGAGGAGATCTTCGGGCCGGTCCTGGTGGCGATGCCGTTCAAGGACGTGGACGACGAGTTGATCCGGCGCGCCAACGATTCGGTTTATGGTCTTGCCGCCGGGGTGTTCAGCAGCAACCTGAGCAGCGCGCATCGCCTCGCGGCGCGGCTGCGTGCCGGCACGGTCTGGGTCAACTGCTACAACATCTTCGACGCGGCGCTGCCGTTCGGAGGTTACAAACAGTCGGGCTGGGGTCGCGAGATGGGACATGAGGTATTGAAGAACTACCTCGAAACCAAGTCGGTTTGCATGAGCGTCTAATTTGTAAATACGCATCAGGAAACACCTCGGCGCGGTACGGAGTCGATCTCCGTACCGCGTTTTTTTTGCACCTCGCCCCGCGGTAATCACCCCGGCGACATGGCAATAGCGGGTGCGGAAGATACAGCCTGTAACGCCTTTGCCATGAACTGTCCCTCGGGAACGCCACAATGATCCGCGCTTCGCGCCGAATTGGCCCTGTCCGAAGGCAAAAAATCCCGATCAGTACCGCAAATCCGGCCTGCAGGGCCCTTTTCCGCATTTGGCACGGCGCTTGCTCCTGGCGCGCCGCGCAGGCCGCGACGGAGGAGTGTGGCTTCGCGCGTCGCATCGCCATCGGCGGCGCGGCGCCACTATTTCCAAATTCGGGAGAAATCCGATGTTCAAGTTCAGCAAGTCGCACACCATCACCGCCGCAGCAGCTCTGCTGTTCGCCTCAACCGGTGCCCGCGCATTCGACACGACAGCCGGAGACTGGAAATTTTCGGTCAACGGCAATGTCAACGTCGATTACATCTTTTCGAGCTGCGAGAACGGCTCGACCGCAGCGGCGAATGGCATTATCACCATAGGTGGTGCCTGCACCGGCAGCGCCAGCGGCAGCAGCGTCTCCAATGTCGGCAACGGCCTGCTGCCGGCCGCGATCAGCTTCGGCGTTTCGACTACCCAGGAAGGTTACGATATTGCCGCGCACTTCGGCTTTTATCCAGGCATCGACACCAACGATGGCGGATCGCCGAACGTGCAGCAGGGCGCCCCTGCAGGCACCAATGTGGCCCTCGGCACCACCGGGCTGGACGTGCGGCAGGTCTACATGACCTTCGGCAACAAGGACATCGGCACTTTCACCCTCGGCCGCAACTTCGGCCTGTTCGGCTTCGATGCCATCATCAATGACATGACCATTCCGGGCGTGGGCGTCGCCGGTGGTCTGTCGACCGCAACGCCGGCGAATACCTCGCTGGGCTCGATCGGCTTTGGTTACATCTATTGCGACACCATCG
Source organism: Verrucomicrobiota bacterium (assembly GCA_903970595.1). Lineage (GTDB taxonomy): Bacteria > Pseudomonadota > Gammaproteobacteria > Nevskiales > Nevskiaceae > Nevskia. The sequence continues at coordinate 20,203 of CAJCJI010000055.1, read as the reverse complement.
CCCAGATGAACTACACCACCGTGGACTTGAAGGGTTTTAATGCCACCATCGGCATTTACGACCCAATCAATTCCCTGACCGACGATCTTGGCGCCGCCAATGGCGCCGGTGCCGGTACCGCCGGAACCAAGACCGATCCGGGCATTCACGGCAAGCTGACCTACACCGCCAAGTTCAACAGCGCCACCAAGCTGTACGTGTCTGCGGACTTCACCGACCAGATGCAGAAGTACACGGTGGGCTCGGCGCGTTACAGCTACAACGGTTTCGGCGCGGACCTGAACGCCAAGCTGGATTGGAAGGCGTTCGAGGCCTTCGCGTCCTACTATCATGCCAAAGGCCTGGGGACGACTGGCCTGTTTGTGCTTTCGGACTATGACGGGGCCGGTCGTACCTCGGACGGATATTTGGTACAGGGTACCTATGCCCTTGGCAAGCTCAAGCTGGGCTTGAATTACGGCGTGAGCCGGCTGGACTTTGCCAATGGAGCCGACGGTTCCGCCAATCCGACTTTGCTGCAGTCCAACAGCAAGCTCACCGCCGGGGCGTATTACTCTCTGACCAAGAACCTGACGCTCCTGAGCGAAATCAGCGACGTCGATACCAAAGCACATGACAACGCCAGCAATCGCAGCGTCAACGCCAACGTTGGCGCCTTCCTCTCGTTCTGAACATCCATCTCCCTGGTGCCTCTTGGGCCGGCACAAGTCGGCCATCTTTTGCGATGTAAAATGATGGTCTTTATGAAGATGTCATAGTGCGAATAAATAATAGTGAGGCCGCTAAAGAAATATATTATTTATTCAGCAATAATATATATATAAGCGAAAAAGCGCATGAATAGGGTATATCGGATTTTGCAATGCAAAATAAAATCATCTATAGTGGCGTCGTAGGTGCGCATCGGGCGCGCCGCAAAGGAGCAAGACATGACCAACACGATTTTCGACAAAACGGCAGTGGAAAAGCTGTTCACGCTGGGTGAGGGCGCGTTCGATCGCCTGAGCGAAGCCGGCGCCATCAACGCCGAAGCGGCCAAGAAGTTCGGCGCCTGTCAGGCCGAGTTGGCCGAGGCGCTGCTCAGCCTTGGAGGGAAGCAGTTCGAACTGATGGGCAAGGTACGCGAGCCGACGGAACTGCTGCGGGCCAGCGGCGAATACGGAGAGGCTTTCCGCTCCGCACTCGATGCCTACGTGGGCGGCGTACGTACAGCTGCCGACGAGGTGCGCAGCGGCTACAGCAAGCTGGCGCTGGGCGCGGTGGAGAAGGCTGCGGCGTGATTGACGGACAGCCGGCCGGATGATCGAAAGTCCGGCCGGCGTTCGGCCGTGGTAATGGTGCAACGGCCGAAGATGGAATGCATCAGTCACTACATGATCGATGTCTGGGCGGCTATGACACCGATCAACGCGTTGTATTGCGGAACCATGCAAAGTGAATAACGGCGCAAAGCTTCGCCGATTCAATACGGCAAACCCGGAAGGTCAACGATGAGCGCGCAGACTGTGATCAAGAACAAGCTGGAGCCGCAAAAGGCCCAAGTGCAGTCGGAAGCGGCGAATCCAACGGCGCAGCCCTGGTTGAAGGAAACATTCGCCAGGCGCCTGGATGCGGCCTGCGCCACCAGCCTGGTACCGGTAGTCGGCAATATGCCGCCGCAGCAGGTGTTGCTCGCCTGGATGGACTGGGCGTCTCATCTGGCTCTCGCTCCGGGCAAGCAGGCGCAATTGATCGAGCTCGGTGTGCGTGAATGCGTCGGCCTGCTCAAGGCGGCGCTGCGCAAGAGCGAATCCGCGCCGGATCAGCGCTATGCCTCGGCCGCCTGGCGAAAGCGCCCGTTTTCGATTCTGGCGAAGACCGCCGTGTCGGGGCGCAAGCTGTGGGATGCGGCTACCACCAACGTTCCCGGCCTGGATCGCGGCAACGCGGCCCTGATGCATTTTTATGGAATCCAGCTGCTGGAAGCGGTATCTCCGGATCATTGGCCTCTGACCAATCCGGAGGTAATGGAGGCGACCTGGCAAAGCCGAGGAAAAAACCTGGCTTCGGGCGCCCGCAACTTCCTGGGCGATGCCTGGCGCCAGATGCGCCGCAAGCCGATCGAGTCCGAACAATTCAAGGTCGGCCAGAACCTTGCGGTGACACCCGGCAAGGTCATCTATCGCAACCGTCTGATGGAACTGATCCAGTACACACCGGTCACGCCGACGGTGCATGCCGAGCCGGTGCTGATCGTGCCGGCCTGGATCATGAAGTACTACATCCTGGATCTGCAGCAGCAGAATTCCCTGGTCCGCTGGCTGGTTTCGCAGGGCTTCACGGTGTTCATGATTTCGTGGAAGAACCCGGATGCGAATGACCGCGAACTGAGCATGGAGGAATACCGCACGCTTGGCGTGCATGCGGCCCTGGATGCAATCCGTGCCGTCGAGCCGCGCCGCAAGATTCATGCGGTGGGTTATTGCGTGGGCGGCACCTTGCTGGCCATCACCGCCGCCGCCATGGCGCGCGACGGCGACCAGCGGCTCAAAAGCGTCACGCTTTTTGCTGCGCAGACCGATTTCTCCGAGCCGGGGGAGCTGGGCTTATTCATCAACGCCTCGACGCTGCACTGGCTGGATGCTCAGATGTCCAAGCGCGGTTACCTCACCGCCGGGCAGATGGCCGGCGCATTCAGCGCCCTGCGCGCGCATGACCTGGTGTGGGCGCCGCTGCTGCGCCGTTACTTCCTTGGCGAAGTGGATCGCGGCATCGACATTATGGCCTGGAACGCGGATACGACGCGCATGCCCTTCCGCATGCACAGCGACTACCTGCGTCAACTCTATTTGCACAACGATCTTGCCGAAGGACGCTACAAGGTCGGCGGCCAGGCGATTTCGGTCGGCGACATCCGCATGCCGATGTTCGTGGTCGGCACCGTCACCGACCATGTCGCGCCGTGGCGCTCGGTGTACAAGATCCGCAACCTCAAGCCGATTGGCGACACCACCTTTGTGCTGACCAGCGGCGGCCATAACGCCGGCATCGTCTCCGAACCGGGACGGCCGCGGCGCGACTACCGCATTGGCGGCTGGAATGAGGAGACCCCTTATTGTTCGCCCGAACAGTGGGCAGCAACGGCCGAGAAGCATGAGGGGTCATGGTGGCCGGCCTGGGCCGAGTGGCTTTCCAGCCACTCGGGCAAGAACGTCCCGCCGCCGGTGATTGGGGCGGAAGCAACCGGTTACAAGGCGCTGTGCGACGCACCCGGTACTTACATTCTGCAACATTGAAAGCCACAGGAATTCCCAAAATGGAAGACATCGTAATTGTCGGCGCGCTGCGCACCGCCGTCGGAAAATTCGGCGGCAGCCTTGCCGAGATCCCAGCCGCGCAATTGGGCGCCACCGTCATCAAGGGCTTGCTTCAGCAATTACAGCTGGCGCCCGAGGCGGTGGACGACGTGCTGCTGGGGCAGGTCCTCACCGCTGGCTGCGGCCAGAATCCGGCGCGTCAGTCCGCCATCCACGCCGGTCTGCCCCATGCGGTGCCGGCAATGACCATAAACCAGGTCTGCGGCAGCGGCTTGCGCGCGGTCATGCTGGCCGTCCAGGCCATCCGCAGCGGCGAGGCCTCGCTGGTATTGGCGGGCGGACAGGAAAGCATGAGCCTGTCGCCGCATGTGCTGCCGGCTTCGCGCCAGGGACGCAAGATGGGCGACTGGTCGATGGTCGACAGCATGGTCCATGACGGCCTGTGGGATGCCTTCAACGACTATCACATGGGACGTACGGCCGAGAACCTTGCTGTGCGCTATGGCATCAGCCGCGAGGAGCAGGATCGGTTCGCGGCGCGCTCCCAGAATTTGGCCGGGGCGGCGCTGCGCGAACAGCGCTTTGCCGGCGAGATCGTGCCGGTCGGTCTGCCTTCGAAGAAGGGGCCGCCTCAATTTTTCCAGGTGGACGAATTTCCGCGGGCAGGAGTCACACCCGAGTCGCTTGCCGGGCTCAAGCCCGCGTTCGCAAAAGATGGCACGGTCACCGCCGCGAATGCCTCGGGTCTCAACGATGGCGCGGCCGTGTTGGCGCTGGCGTCTGCTTCGAAGGCCCAGGCGCTCGGTCTCAAGCCACTGGCCGTGGTGCGCGGCTTTGCCACTGCGGGTGTCGATCCGTCGGTGATGGGACTGGGACCGGTGCCGGCGACACGGCGCTGCCTGGAGCGTGCCGGCTGGACGCTGGGCATGCTGGACCTGATTGAGGCCAATGAGGCCTTTGCCGCGCAAGCCCTCGCGGTCGGCCGGGAACTCGAATGGGATCCCGCGCGGGTCAACGTCAACGGCGGCGCCATCGCACTGGGCCACCCGATTGGCGCTTCCGGCGCGCGGATCCTGGTCACACTGGTTCACAACCTGATCAACCGAAAGGCGCGGCGTGGACTGGCAACGCTGTGTATTGGCGGCGGCCAGGGCGCGGCTTTGGCCATCGAGGCGGCCTAGAGCCTTATTTTTTCGTCCTGTGCGGCCCGACATCGGATCGCGCGGGCCTGTTCACTTTACTAAGCGGATCGAATCATGGAAATTAATCTCAAGAATCGTATAGCCCTGGTGACCGGCGGCAGCGGTGCCATCGGCAGCTTCATTTGCGCCTACCTGTACCGCGCCGGCGCCAAGGTGATCGGCTCCTGCCACGCCCTGGATACGCCCAGTGCGCGGGAAATGGTCAAGGTCTGCAAGGAGCAGGGCGTACATGTGGAAATCGAGCCGTTCGACGTCGGCGATCCCGATTCGGCCGCGGCGGCGGTGCGCAACGTGGAAAAGAACTGGGGCCCGGTGGACATACTGGTCAACTGCGCCGGCATTACGCGCGACGCGCCGCTACGCAAGATGAACCACGACCAGTGGAAACAGGTCTTGCAGGTCAACCTCGACAGCGTCTTCAACACCACCCAGCCGGTGATTGAGGGCATGCTCGCGCGGGGCTGGGGCCGTATCGTCAATATTTCCTCGATCAATGGTCAAAAGGGCCAGTTCGGCCAGACCAACTACTCCGCGGCAAAGGCCGGCATGCACGGCTTCACCATGGCCCTGGCTCAGGAAGTGGCGCGCAAGGGGGTAACCGTGAATACGGTTTCGCCCGGCTATATCGACAGCCCGATGATCCGCGCCGTGCCGGAAAATATCCGAAACAAGATCCTGGAAGGCATCCCGGCCGGGCGCTTCGGCGAGCCCCGTGACATCGCGGCGGCGGTCACTTTCCTCTGTTCCGAGCAGGCGGCTTTCGTCAACGGCGCCAATCTGGCCGTCAATGGGGCACAATTCACCAGTGCATAGGCACTGGTGAATCCGTGACCCAACCCTACCTGATCAAGAAATACCCGAACCGCAGGCTCTACGATTCAGCTGAAAAGCGCTTTCTCAACCTCGATGATTTGCGGCAGCTGATCTGCGCCGGGCAACAGATCAAGGTCGAGGAGGCGAATGGGCGCGACATCACCCGGCAGATCCTGCTCCAGATCATCGCCGAGTGCGAGGACGAAGGGCAGCCGCTGTTATCCACCGAGACCTTGCATGCCATGGCCCGGTTTTACGGCGATGTGATGCAGAGTGTCTTCGGCCGGTACCTGGACGAAAGCGTGAAAACCTTCGTGCGGCAGCAGGCCTCATGGCGCGAAACGGTGGAAGCGGCGATCGAAAAGGGCCCGCTGGCCGCGCTCGACCGCCTGGCGAAAGACCAGATGGAATTGTGGAAGACTGCGCAGCGCTCGGCTTTTGAGGGATTCCTGGGAAAGCCATCCGCAGCATCCACGCCCAAGAAAACCCCGAAAAAGCGGGGATAAGCCGCGCGGACTCGCCCGGGGAGGCCTTGTTACACCTGGCACATTGCTTGCCTTCTGACCGCGCCGAACCGGCACAATCTAATCAATGGAGGGGATGACCATGATAGGAATTTGGAGCGCCTACACGCACGTTTATCTGCTCACGCTGTGCGTGAGCACTACACTGATCTTTGCCTTGCCGATTTTCCTGACACCATTACGCTGGGGGCGGGTGTTCATGTGGCGGATTCCGCAGGAAACCGACTTGGCAGTGTATTTCGGACGCTGCCTCGGCGCTTTTGTGCTGGTGATTGAAGGGCTGATCCTGCGCGCCGGCCTGACCCGGGAGGGCGCCTTGTTCACCTGTCAGGTTCTGCTCGCTGTGGCATTCCTGATGGTCGTGGTACATGTGTGGGGGGCGCTGCAAAAGATCCAGCCGATTACCGAAACCCTGGAAATCGGCATGTATTCCGGGATGTTCATTCTCACCTTGCTGTTTTACCCCGCCTGAGGATTTCTATGGGTCGCGACGCGCCGCCGGCGGTCAGGACGGTGGGGTCGAAGCTTGCCCTGAACGGGCATAAAGCAGGGCCAGTGCACAGCTGGCGAGGCGCGCAAGGACACTGTCCGCACGGCTGGTGAGGACCAGCGGCACGCGGGCGCCCAGGGCGATTCCCGCCGCTTCGGCCCCGGCCAGGAAGGTCAGTTCCTTCGTCAGCATGTTGCCGGCCTCGAGATCGGGCACCAGCAGGATATCCGCGTCCCCGGCGACATCTGAAACGATGTTTTTCTGTGCGGCTGCCTCCCGGCTGATGGCATTGTCCAGCGCCAGGGGGCCGTCGAGCAGCGCGCCGGTGATCTGGCCGCGGTCGGTCATTTTGCACAAGGCCGCGGCGTCGATGGTCGAACGGATTCTGGACGTCACGGTCTCCACCGCCGAGAGGACGGCGAGCTTGGGGCGCGCAACTCCCAGTACCCGCGCCAGATCGATGGCGTTCTGCGCAATGTCCATCTTATCTTCCAGCGTGGGCACGATGTTCACGGCAGCATCGGTGATCAGCAGCAGCTTGGGATAGCGCGGCACGTCCATGACAAAAACATGGCTGAGCCGCCGCGCAGTTGTAATGCCGCTGTCCTTTTTGACCACTTCGGAGAGTAGCTCGTCGGTGTGCAGGCTGCCCTTCATCAGGGCCTCGACCTCGCCGCTGCGCGCCAGGGCCACGGCGCAGGCCGCGGCGGCATGACTGTGCGGTGTATCGTGCACCTCCCAATCCGAAAGCTGCAGCGCATGTGCGGCCGCAGTGTCGCGGATGCGACGCTCCGGCCCGATCAGCACCGGAACAATGATGCCGCAGCGTGCGGCATCGACCGCCGCGGCCAGCGAAGGCTGATCGCATGGATGAACGATGGCCGTACGGATGGGGGGCAGGGCTCGGACCCATTCCAGCAAGGCCGCGAGGCGGGGATGCAGGCGGCCGGCTGCCGCCGCGGCAGGGTCCACCGCTTTGAAGTCCGCGAAGCTCATGCGCTACGCCGACCCCAAGGCGGGCCGGCGGCGCTCCAACCGCTGACGCGCTGACAGTGTGGCGAGCGCAAGTCAATGCTTTCAAACACCCAGGGCCCGCTTGATCTCGGAATATCCAGAGCGGAGCGAATCCACCAGCAGTCGCGCCGCAGCCTCTGTTTCCTTCCTGCTTTGCCCCGCAGCGACCTCGGCTCTGCCCACTTTTTCCCGCAGCCGTTCGAATTTGGTCTCCAGCTCCGACCAACGGACTTTCAGATCGGCTTCGAGCAGATTGAACTGCAATGCCAGTTCATCACGCAGAAAGCACAGGGCGTTGAAGTCGTTTTCAAGCGCTGTGGTGAGTCGCGACATGGTGGTAACTCCTGGTTGATGTGTTGAAAGAGTATTGTCCGGGAACGGCGTTTCGGCATTGATCTGCATCAAACGCCTGTCATGAACTTCTTCTGTCAGCGGGCGATAAATATTGGAAGATCGCCGAAGCTCAGCGCCTCTTGCGTGCAGCCGCCGAAAAGCATTTCCCGCATGGGTCCGCGGCTGAATCCGCCCATGACCAGCAGGTCGGCATGTCTATCCCGGGCCGTGGTCCGTATCGTGTTCATGGTCGAATGGGCGCCGCGTGCCGTCAACGTCACCTCCGCGGCGATGCCGTGCCATGCGAGCCTGCGAACAATGGGCTGCATTGACGAATGTGGGCCATTGTCTTCTTCGCTGACGCTGATCAGAAAGACATTCTTGGCCCGTTTCAGCAGGGGCAGGGCAAGGGCCACCGCCCGTGAGGCCTCTGCGGTTTCTTTCCAGCAGATGGCAACGGTGTCGAGCAGGCTGCCGGACGTGTATTCGGGAACCAGCAGAATCGGCGAGCCGCCTTCCAGCAAAAGCCTTTGGTGGAGATTTCCGGCAACGCCATCCCCGTCCTTGGGGCGTCCCATCACAACCAGGTCGTTATGGCGCGCGTGGCGGCACAAACTGGCGACAGGATCGCCGAAATCCTGCTGCATGCTCATGGACAAACCGCTGCCAGGTGGGCCCGCATTTGCCGGAAATGCCTGGGCATCGCGAAACTCGGCAAAATGACGCAGCGCGGCAGCGGTCTCCCGGCCGCAGCGTTCCTCCAAACTCTCCAGGGCGCTATGCAAGGCGGCTCCGAGGAGGAAGGAAATCTCGGGCAGGTGGCGCGCCGCTTCACCGACATCGAGAAAGGTGTGGCTACACTCGATGTGCGCATCGAGAGGACGAGCCAGGCTCAGTGCTGTTTCGAGCACGATTTGATCGGTGTCGCTACCGCTGAGCGGCGCAAGGATTGTCTTGATCATGGTTTTGACAGCCAGTGTGGAGTCGCCCGTATTTCAACTCCGGACGGTTGCCCGCGCTTTGACCTGGATCAAATGATGCGAAGGTCGACGCCGCGCTTGATCCAGATCAAGGCGTCAATCCGATGGCCCCTTCAAATTACCAATGCAACTTCCTTTGGAGAAACAAAATGGCCAAATACTTGAAAAGGCAGCAGCAACTGATCGACGCCGTTATCGATGACGTTTCTGGAGGCACTCTCGATTTCGCGCCTCCTGCGGCCATGTCGCGCCCTGCACTTGTTCGCAAGGCAAAACAGCCGCGGAGCCGCGCCAAGGCTTCGGTTACGGCGTCATCGCGGAGCAGGTAGGCGATTCCGTGCCGGTTGCATTGCCTGGTTTGCGGGCAGGGCAGGCGCCGCCACGCAAAATGTCTCGCAGGGACCTGTGCGAAGCCCCTGCGGGGGCAGATACGGTCATGGCCGTTTGCCAAGGCTGGATTGTCCCGGGTTACCATGTTGAAAGCTCGCCCGATGGAAGAAGCGGCGCCATCGTCGGGAATTAGCGATTGTCCGGTTGATCGCCGGGCAGGATCACGTCGTTGCAAACCCCGGGAGATGAGCGTTTGCCGGTACAGCGCGCAATGATTCTGGAAAGGCCGGGCACTGGCCTGGTGCTGCGTGAGCGCCCGGTGCCGGCAGCCGGCGCCGGGGAGGTGCTCATCGCGGTGAGCGCCTGCGGGATCTGCCGGACGGACCTGCATGTCCTGGACGCCGAGATTCCGGACATTCGCTATCCGATTGTGCCCGGACACCAGATCGTGGGGCGCATCCTGGCGGTGGGACCGGGTGTTGCGGATCTGTCGCAAGGTCAGCGCGTCGGCGTGCCCTGGCTGGGCGCCACCTGCGGCCGCTGCGCCTTTTGCTCAAGCGGCCAGGAAAATCTCTGCGACGCTGCACGCTTCACCGGTTGCCAGATCGATGGCGGTTATGCCACGCATTGCGTGGCCGATGCCCGGTACGTATTTGCCCTGCCTGAAGGCTACGGCGACCTTGAAGTGGCACCGCTGCTTTGTGCCGGCTTGATCGGGTACCGTTCGCTGCGCATGTGCGGAGAAGCGGAGCGCATTGGCCTATATGGATTCGGCGCAGCGGCTCACATTGTTACCCAGGTGGCACTTTGGCAGGGACGCGAGGTTTTTGCCTTCACTCGCCGCGGCGATGCCCTGGCTCAGTCGTTTGCCTTGAGGCAAGGCGCCATATGGGCAGGAGATTCGGACCGGGTGCCGCCACAGCCTCTGGATGCCGCCATCATTTTTGCAGCCGCCGGCGAACTGGTGCCGGCTGCACTCAGAGCGGTGCGCAAGGGCGGAACCGTGGTGTGCGGCGGCATCCATATGAGCGACATACCGGGCTTTCCCTATGCGAGCCTGTGGGGTGAGCGCAGCATCCGCAGCGTTGCCAACCTGACCAGGCGCGATGCCCTGGAATTCCTTGCATTAGCGCCAAAGGTTCCGGTGCGTGCGCAGATAACAGCCTACCCCTTGGAAATGGCCAACAGGGCGCTGGCCGATTTGCGTGGGGGCAAGCTCAGCGGAGCGGCGGTGCTTACAATCTCCTGAGCTGTGACTATCGCAGGGATCCGTCTCACTGATTCGTCAGTTTCTTGCGGATGGACTGCAGTTCGCGGCGGCGCTTGGCGGTTGTCTCCGGAAAGCTCAATTTGAGGCGTTCCAGTGTATCGAGAACAATCTCGGACACGATCAGCCGGGCATTCTGCTTGTCGTCGGCCGGTACCACGTACCAGGGCGCATCTTCGGTGCTGGTGGCACTGAGGCATTTCTCGTAAGCGCGCATATAGTGCGGCCAGAACTTCCGTTCCCGGATATCAGCAAGGCTGAATTTCCAGTTCTTTTTGGGTGCGTCGATACGTTGGAGAAATCGCCTTCGCTGCTCCTCTTTGGAAAGGTGAAGGAAGAACTTGACGATCAGCGTCCCGTTCCTGGAAAGGTGCTTTTCCAGCTCCAGGATGGATTGATAGCGGCCCTGCCAAATCTGCTCTTCACCGCCCGCTGAGCCCGGCAAACCCTCGCTTCGAAGGATTTCCGGATGTACCCGGGCGATCAACACTTCCTCGTAATAGGATCGATTGAAGATTCCGATACGCCCACGCTCCGGCAGATCGCGAGTGGTGCGCCACAGAAAGTCGTGTTGTAATTCGGCCGGGCTGGGATGCTTGAAGCTGAAAACCTGGCAGCCTTGAGGATTGACCCCCGACATCACGTGCTTGATGGCCCCGTCTTTGCCGGCCGCATCCATCGCCTGGAAAATCAGCAATATCGCGTGACGGTTTGAAGCGTAAAGCAGTTCCTGCTGCATGCTCAGCCGATCGATGTGCTCGCTGAGCAATTGATGATAATGCTTCTTGGATTCGTATACCGCATCGACTCGGGTCGGCCAGGCGGCGAGCTTGACCTCGGCGCCTTCCCGAACGCGAAAAGCCTTTGGCTTGATCTTCATATAACCCAGATCATATCCACAACAGGGGGACCAACCCAAGCGCGGCCAGGCCGCCGAGCAGATACAAGCATCTGGTTCCTGTCAGCCGGTCTGCCCAGGCATAGGCATAGCAGCCCTTGACGAGGTTATTGCTCGCCGCGGCGATTGCCAGGCCGAACGCTGCGAGGTGGATCGGCGTCGAGGCGCCCGCCGATTGGGTCAGGCCGAGTACGAAGGGGTCGACGTCCGCTACTCCCATGACAGCAGCCAGGCTCAGCATGCCGTGTTCGCCCAGATCGTTTACGACGAGCCGGGTGATGACCATCATGGCCAGAAACAGAAAGCCAAACAACAGTGCGGCGCTCAGTTCCAGGGGATTGCGCGGCGCGGCATCGTCGACCGCGGTCCTGGATTCTGGCTCCGGCTGTCTCGACCACGCCCAGCCAATGCCCAGGGCCAGCAGCGCCAGCATCAGAAAATAGGGCGCCAGGCTGGCGCACAGCTCCAGGTTGAAAATCCCCACCAGGGTGAGAAGGCGCAGATACATGACGCCCGATGCCATCAGCACTGCGCCCGAAATGAGATAGGGGCGCTGGACCAGCGAGGACTTCTTGGCCAGGGCTACGGTGGTCAGCGTGGATGAGTAGGCGCCGCCCAAAAGTGCGGTCAAAATCCAGCCCCCGCGTCCCTTGCTCAGTTGCTGGCCGACATAGCTGCCATAGGAGACCGCGCTGACCGCCACGACGGCCAGCCATGACTTGTAGGGATTCAAGAGGTACGGGCCGAAATCGCGATTGGGCAGGATCGGCAGAATCACCGCCGTGATCAGCAGAAACTGCGTGAACGTAAAAATCTCCCGCGGCGGCATCCGCTGCGCAAGGCTCTCCAGGCTGGCTTTCAACTCCAGCAACAGGAGGCTTGCGACGCTGATCGTGGTGGCGATCCAGAATTGCTCGTGGAAGACCAAGGCACCGACCACATAGGTGGCAAGGCCGGACAATTCCGAAGTCACTCCGGATGCGTGCGTGACGAACAGCTTATGTCCGTAGGAAAGTAGAAGGAAGGCCGCAACAACCGCAAAGCCAAGGGCCACAGGCATCAGGTCCGGACCCGAAAGCAAGGCTAAGGAATAGCCGATCAGACCGATCAAGGGATAGGTGCGGACGCCGCCGAATGCGTATTGCGCACCAAGGACTTTGTGCTCCTCACGCTCAAGGCCGATGAGGAAAGACAGAAATAGCACCAGAGCCAGCTTGATGCCTTCCGGCGGCAACCATTGCAGCAAATTGTTCGACATGCCCGGTTCTGCGTCCGTCAAGCGGCGGAGATGCCGCCGGCGCCGGAAGCGCAACCGGATGTCGGGGCGTCCCGAGTAACCGTGCCCCACGTGATGTGCGTCCAGGCTCGTTCGTGAAGGAAGTAGCCAATGGTGGTGTATATGTTGCTGACAATCGCAAAACCGGCCGCGGCCTTAAACGTGCCGGTCAGCAGGTATACCGCCAGAAAGTCAAGGCAAACAATGATCGCGCGATAGCTCAGGGCCTTGACCAAGGAGCGTTTCCGGCTCTCCTGTTTACTCATGGGGGCCGCCTTCGTGACCCATGCGGGTATCCAAACCCAAAACCTCGTAGACCGGACACCATCCCAGCGAAGCCGTGGCAAGAGGGACCAGGCCCAGCAACCCCGCCCAATGCAGTCCGCCGTGGACGAGAAAAAACCCAGACAGCAGGAGTCCGCCAAGGATCAGTCGCAGCAAGCGATCGGTTGTACTCAGATTCATGTCATTGTCTGCAACGCATCGACGATGATGCCGATTAATGCTGTCGCATCGGCAGCCGGCCAGCATTGATCTGCCTCAATCGGTCTCAACCGGCGTTTCTTCCTCGGCCATGGCACGGCTGCGTCGATGGCATCTTTTCCGTCGCACAAGGCACTTGATTCAGATCAATGCGGGCCGGACGACCGAAACCTATCTTATGCCGCATCGTGATTGGAGCTGCCGCCGAGTCGCGCTGGAAGGCGCGATGCGGATTGCGGCGTATTGGAGCCAAACAGTGCGCGGCATCCTCAGAATTGCCTACAAGCTATTGGTCAACGACCGCGCCAAGTTCGCGGCCTTGCTGGTCGGTATTACCTTTGCGGTATTTCTGATGGTGCAAATGACCTCGCTCTTCGCCGGAGTGCTATTCCGGGCTTCAGCGACCGTGGTCAATGTCGGCGCCAGCATCTGGGTGATGGACCCGGCGGTACAGACCGTCGCGAGCAGCATCCCGATGCCCGATTACATGTTGGATGCGGTACGCAGCGTCGAAGGCGTCAAATACGCGGTGCCTATCTCCTCAGGCAGCGGATTGGCTAAGCTCAGGGACGGGACTTACCAAGCCGTCAACGTAGTCGGCCTGGACGATGCGACGCTGTTCGGACGGCCGGGCTTATTGCAGGGAGACATCCGCGATATCTACGCCGACAACGGCTTTCTTGTGGTCAAGGACTCCGAGTTTTCCAAGCTCGAAAATCCCAAGGTCGGCACTGACTTCGAGATCAACAATCATCGCGGCGTCATTGTCGGCATCGCCCAGGTGGCGAGCAGCGGCCTGTTCGGCATTCCCACCCTTTACACAACCTTTACCCGCGCGCTCGAATATCTGCCGCAGCAGAGTTTCACCATTTCTTACATTCTGGTGGAGCCGAAGAGCCAGAACGACGTTGCGCGGATCAAGTCGGCGGTTGGCAGGCTCGGCTATCTGGCCCTGACCAAGCAAGAGTTCATGTCCCAGATCTCTCGGTTTTACATGTACCAGACCGGTTTGGGGCTCAATCTGCTGCTGATGACGATCATGAGCTTCGTGGTCGGCTTGTCCATCTCCGGGCAGACGTTCTACACCTTCGTGCTCGAAAACCTGGAGAAGTTCGGCGCGCTCAAGGCCATAGGTGCCAAAGGTTACGAACTCGTATACATGATTCTGTTCCAGGCCGGATTTACCGCTCTGACGGGCTATGGGCTCGGCGTCGGCATCTGCGCCGGGCTGCTGTTTTCGGCCAAATTGAAAGTGCCGGACTACGCCGCGGTCATCACCTTTCCCATCCTGGCCTTGGCCTTCGTCATGGTGCTGATCATCGCCGGGATCTCCAGCTATATCGGTGTGCGCAAGGTGCTGCGCATCGAGCCCTTCGACATCTTCCGGGGCTGAACATGGCACAGGTCGCGATCGAGGCCAGGGGAGTGTCCAAGTGGTTTGGCGAGGGAGAGACGCGCACGGTGGCCGTGCACGATGTCAGCTTTGAGGCAAAATTCGGCGAAATTCTCTACGTCGTGGGCCCCTCCGGAAGCGGTAAAACCACGCTGCTCAGTCTCGTATCCGGGATACTGCGTCCCAACGAAGGCACGGTCGCCATCGAGGGAGTCGACATCTGGAAGCTGGCTGACAACGCTCTGGCCGATTTTCGTCTCAATCGTATTGGTTTCGTCTTCCAGGACTTCCATCTGTTTCCTCGCCTGACCACTGCGGAAAACGTAGCGCTTCCGCTATTTCTCAAAAAGCGCGACTGGGACCAATCGATCGCGGAGGCGCGCAAATACCTGGAAATCGTCGGGCTCAAGAACCGGGCGGATCTGCCGCCAGTGAAGCTCAGTGGCGGCGAGCAGCAACGCGTTGCCATTGCGCGGGCCATCATCAGCAGCCCGGACATTCTCATCATGGACGAACCCACGGCGTCGCTGGACGGCGATACCGGACGCAATATCGTCAGTTTCGTCCGCAACAACATCCTCAACGATAAACGCTGCATCGTGGTCGTCACACACGATGCACGTATCTCCGAGTTTGCCGACCGTACCTTGTTGATGGAGGACGGCAAGCTCAAAGGCATTGAAAAGGGTAATACACATGCGTAACAAGGTGATTTTTATTGTCGCCGGAATAGGGGTGCTGGTCGGTGTGATCAGCGCCTTCATTTTCTCGCGCCAGGCCCCGGCTCAAGCGCCAGCATTCACCCCCGCTGCCAATCCATATGGCAAAGGCATTTATGCGGAGGGAATCGTCGAGAGCAATCAGGGCCATGGCGAAAACATCAATATCTATCCCGAAGTATCCGGTGCCGTGACCCAGATCCTGGTGGGCGAGGGTCAACAGGTGCGCCAGGGCGCGCCTTTGCTGACCATTGAGGATTCGGTGCAGCGCGGCACGGTGGAGCAATTGCACGCCCAGGCCGATGCCGCGTTGGCGCTGCTCGATGAACTCAAGGCCGAGCCGCGCAAGGAAACCCTGGAAATCAGCCGCGCCCAGGTGGAGTTCGCCGCGGCCAGCCTGAAGACCGCCCAGGACACTTACGAAAAGCAAAAGCGCTCGTTTGAGCTGGACCCGAGGTCAGTCAGCCGCGACACACTGGACACCGCGCGCAACACCGCCGAGGCGGCCGCCCAGAACCTGCAGGTGGCGCAACGCCAGTATGAATTGACCAAGGCCGGCGCCTGGGTTTACGACATCCGCAATCAGGAAAAGCAGTATCAGGCCGCAAACAAGGCTTACGAGTCTGCCAATGCTCTGCTCGCCAAATACACCGTGCGCGCTCCGGTCGACGGCGTGGTGCTCGCCGTGGCTGCCGCGGTGGGCAGCTATGTTTCTTCGACACAAGGCACTTGGGACAGCTACGAGCAGACCACCACGCCCGCCGTGGTAATGGGGGAGGCGCAGGGTGAGCTGGCGGTGCGTGCCTTCGTCGATGAAATCCTGCTCCACGGCCTTCCGGACTTGTCGAGGATCAAGGCCCGGATGTTCGTGCGCGGCACCGACACTGTCATTCCATTGGACTTCGTCAGGGTTCAGCCCTTCGTTTCGCCGAAAATCGAGCTGTCGGATCAACGTACTGAGCGGGTCGACGTGCGCGTGCTGCCGCTGATTTTCAAGTTCGATAATTCGAAGAAGCTCGGGTTGTATCCAGGACAACTGGTTGACGTCTACGTCGGTGAGCCCGAGGAGAAGATCAAGTGAGCTCGCGCAGCAAGGGTCCTGCTGCGCGCCGCGCGCTGTCGGGCTTGCTGGCCGCAATCTGCGCTTGTGCGATGCCTGGCTGCGCAGTCGGTCCGGATTTCAAGCGCCCGCCGCCGCCACCGGTCGAGCGCTACAATGTCGATGCTGTGACGCAAGCCGGTGGCGACGGCAGTCCGCTGCAGCGTTTCACCATGGACGCATCGCTCGCGCCGGACTGGTGGAGGATGTTCGGATCCGAGAGGCTCAATGCCGTGGTGGCCGAGGGACTGGCAAATAGTCCGTCCCTGCAGGCGGCCGAGGCGAACCTGAGCCAGAGTCAGGCCAATTTGCGAGCCGGTTACGGTGTGTTCTTCCCGCAGGCCGATGCTGCCTTCGGCGTCGATCGCCAGCGTTACTCGCCCGAGAAGGTGGGGCAGGACTTGCCCGCCACCATCTTCAGCCTGTTCACCCTGTCGGCCAGTGTCAGCTATGCGCTCGACGTGTTCGGCGGCGAGCGCCGTGCCGTGGAAGAGCTTCAGGCGCAAGTAGAGGCTCAAGGCGACGCCGTAAAGGCCGCTTACCTGACCCTGACTTGCAACATCGTCAACGCCGAAATAGCCGACGCCGCCTACGCCGACGAAATCGAGGCCACTCGGCAAGTGATTGCCGCGCAAAAGGAGACGGTGCGGCTGACGGAGGTGGATGAACAGGCCGGAACGGCCTCGTATGCCAGTGTACTGTCGGCCCGGGGACAGCTTGCAGCAAGCCAGGCAAGCCTGCCGCCGCTGCTGCAAAAGCGGGATCAGGCACGCGACCTGCTCGCCGCGCTCTTGGGACATGTTCCGGCGCAATGGCAGCCGCCGCAGATTGATCTGGCCGAGTTGAGCCTGCCGGAAGATGTGCCGCTCAGCCTGCCATCCGACCTGGTGCGCCGCCGTCCGGATATTCTGTTGGCAGAGGCTCAATTGCACGGTGCCAGCGCCGCGGTTGGGGTCGCCACCGCGGCCCAGTTTCCCAGCTTTACCTTGAGCGCTACCTACGGTGCCAACAATACCGCCACTGAAAACCTGTTCAGCACCGCCAGCCGGTTCTGGGGCGTGGGTGCCGGCGTCGCAACCCCGCTGTTCGAAGGAGGCACTTTGTGGTTCCAGCGGAAAGCCGCCATGGCCGCGTATCGGCGGTTCGAGGCGTCCTACCGGCAGACGGTGCTGGGCGCATTTGATCAAGTCGCGGACTCCCTCAAAGGTTTACAACACGACGCGGACGCCGAGGCGGCGCAGGGCCTGGCGCTCGACTCGGCCAGACAGGCGCGGACTCTGGCCGACGCCAGCTATCAGGCTGGAGTAATGTCCTATAGCCAATCGCTGGCGGCCGAAACCGTGTATCAGCAAGCACGCATCGCCGATCTGCAGGCTCGTGCACTCAGGCTGCAGGATACCGTCGCGCTATTTGCCGCTCTCGGCGGCGGATGGAGCAGGAATCCGGAGCCGGCGAAGTCCATGGGGGATGCGGGAAGCTAAGGATCGAGGTCTATGAGCGCCTTTGTTACCGAACGCGTTACCGATGTGCGGCATTGGAATGAGAGTCTATTCAGCTTCAAGACGACCCGCGAAGACTCCCTTCGATTCAGGAACGGCCAGTTCCTGATGATCGGCCTGGAAGTGGACGGCAGGCCCTTGATGCGTGCTTATAGCATTGCCAGCGCGAATTACGAAGAGGAGTTGGAATTCTTCAGCATCAAGGTACAAAACGGTCCGCTGACCTCGCGGCTGCAACACATCCGCATCGGCGATAGTGTCCTGGTAGGCCGCAAGCCGGTCGGCACGCTGATTTTGGACGATCTGCGTCCAGGGCGGAATGTCTACTTGCTCAGCAGCGGCACCGGGCTTGCGCCGTTTTTGAGCATCATCAAGGACCCGGAGACCTATGAGCGCTTCGAGCGGGTTGTACTGGTCCATTCAGTGCGGGAAGTGAGTGACCTCGCGTATGCCGATTACATCGCCAAGGAGCTGCCGAAAAGCGAGATCGTGGGTAGCCAGGTCCGAGAACAGCTCATCTACTATCCGACGGTGACGCGGGAGCCGTTTCGTCACCAGGGACGCCTGACCGACCTGATCGAGAATGGCCGGCTCTTCGCTGATATCGGGATGTCTCCGCTCAGCGCGGTGATTGACCGCGCCATGGTCTGCGGCAGCCCATCCCTGCTCAAGGACGTGTGCTGTATTCTCGACGCCCATGGAATGTCGATTTCACCCCAGCAAGGTGTCCCTGGCGACTACGTGATCGAGCGCGCCTTTGTCGCGCGTTAGCGGCGGATTGTTGATTCAGATCAATGCTCCGCAATCGCCAGCGCGTCATGCTGATGCCTCACACTCAGGAGAATAGCCATGCAACAGATCCTTGTCCCATTTGATGGGTCCGCCTCGGCCAAGCGTGCCTTGCAATATGTTGCCGATACCTATAAGGGCAATACAGCCGTACAGGTACATGTTTTGAACATCCAGGAGAACATGATCTACTTCGATGGTTACCTCGATGCTTCAACCATGCAGGAAGTTGAGCGGTCGATTACGGCAACCGGCGAGAAGATCGTGCTGGAAGCGGCTGAGGTGCTGCAGCGCAATTCAATTCCTCACCAGCTACACGTCCAGTTGGGTTTGGTGGCGGAGAACATCGCGCGCCAAGCCGAGGTTCTCGGTTGCGACAGCCTAGTGATGGGCACCCGGGGTCTGGGTTCCTTGTCCGGCCTGGTTCTCGGGTCGGTGGCCACCAAGGTGGTCCATCTGGTCCATGTACCCGTGACCTTGGTGAAATAGCCGTCGATAGACTGGGTCCGGAAAGTCCCGGACCCAGTCAGCCGACCAGCCCCAGGCCGGCACTGACCACATCGTTGGTGTACATATTCAAGCGCGAGATGATGTCGTAAACATCCGGCTCACTCAGGTTGAATTCGGCCAGCGTGTCGAACATGTGCCGCACGAATCGCTGGAAGAGGGCGAGCGTGATGCGCAAGTCGTGATGCGCATGCAGGATTGGCCGGCCGGCGTACTCGACCGGCCCTCCCAGGGCCGCGGAAAAGAACTCTCGCTGCATCGTACGCAGCTTCTCGGTCGACACATTCCGGAAGTAGGGTTCCAGTTCCGGGTCTTTCAGCACCCGCTCGTAGAACCGGTCGACCAACGAGGCAACGGCATCGGCACCGCCAAGCTTGTCGAATAGCGTGGCTTCGGTTGTTTGTTCGGTGACTGGCATCGCGGAACTCCTTCCATTATTGCGTTGTGCACCGCTGCTGAGCAATTCGACTGGGTCAGGCTGTGCTGTTGCCGGTCAATGTCATCCAACTGCAGCCGGCCCGCATTGACATGGATCAAGGTGCCGCGCGCACAGAAATCTACCTCGCAGTCAGGCCAGGCCTGATTCGACCGCAATTACGGCGAGACGAATCGCATCAAAGATTTCGTTCACGCCGCCTACGCCTGGAACTGCGATGAGCTTGTTCTGTTTGGCGTAGTAGTCGAGCAATGGATGCGTTTCGTTGTTATAAACGCGAATCCGACTGCGGATCACTTCCTCGCGGTCGTCCGCGCGACCCTGTTCGCTGGCGCGTGCCAACAGCCGGCTCACGATTTCCTCGTCGTCCACGTCCAGATGAAGGGCTACTTCCACAGCCGGCAGGTGGTTCTTCAACAGAAGCTGGTCGAGAATTCGCGACTGTGCGGTATTACGGGGAAAGCCGTCCAGAATGAAGCCCTCGGACGCGTCCGGCAGTGACAGGCGCTCCTCCACAATTCCCACGACGAGTTCGTCGGCGACTAGGTCGCCCGCATCCATAGCAGTCTTGGCCCGGCGACCCAACTCAGTTCCCGATTTAACCGCGGCGCGCAGCGCGTCTCCCGTGGAAATGCGAGGAACGCCGAAGGCAGCGGCGAGCTTTTCGCCCTGAGTACCTTTGCCGGAGCCCGGCGCGCCTAACAGTATCATCCGCATGATTCAGACCCTCCAATGGTGGTGAACCCGTCAGCCACGCTGCGGGCGCGCAGGGAGCGCAAGAAGCGTGCCCAGCTTTCGCCCCTTGATTCATCGGTTCTCGTCCGGGCGGTGTCCCATAATCGGTACACAATGCAC
>CAJCJI010000054.1 GCA_903970595.1 Verrucomicrobiota bacterium | reverse complement strand
GAGAGGCGAGAGGCGAGAGGCGAGAGGCGAGAAAGGATGAGGCATCCTGCCGTACGGTCAAGCAGTTTCCTCTGTTTTTCTGTTGCGCCTCTCCCCTCCCGCCTCTCGCCTCCCGAACCCCCTACAATACGCACCAACATCGCCTGCCTGACCGCACTCCGCAGACCAGACCCATATGCTCGTCCATCCGAACATTGACCCGGTTGCCCTGAAACTCGGCCCGCTGCGGGTGCACTGGTACGGCTTGATGTACCTGCTCGGCTTCTGGGGCTTCTGGTGGCTGGGCCTGGTGCGGGCCCGCCTGCCGCACGTGAACTGGCCGCGCGAGCGGGTCGGCGACCTGCTGTTTTACGGGGTGCTGGGCGTGATCCTGGGGGGCCGCACCGGCTACATGCTGTTCTATGCCTACGATCCGCAGGGCCACTGGATGCTGGCGCAGGATCCCCTGAGCTTCTTCCGCATCTGGGACGGCGGCATGTCCTTTCACGGCGGCCTGATGGGCGTGATCGTGGCCATGATGATCTTCGCCCGCCAGCTCAAGCTCAGTTTCTGGGAAGTGGCGGACTTCGCGGCCGTGCTGACCCCGTTCGGCCTGTTCACCGGCCGCATCGGCAATTTCATCAACGGCGAGCTGTGGGGCGCGGTCACCACCGTGCCCTGGGGCATGGTGTTCCAGAACGCCCACGACAACCTGCCGCATCATCCCAGCCAGCTTTACGAAGCCTTCTTCGAAGGCCTGGTAATGCTGGCCATCCTCTGGTGGTTCGGCCGCAAGCCGCGGCCGCGCGGCGCCATCAGCGGCCTGTTCCTGCTGCTCTACGGCCTGTTCCGGTTCGGCATTGAGTTCGTCAGGCTGCCGGACAGCCAGCTCGGCTACCTCTACGGCAGCGGCTGGTTCACCATGGGCATGCAGCTGTGCGTGCCGATGCTCGTTTGCGGCGCCGCCTTCATCTGGATGGCGTATCGGCGCAAGCCCGGGGAAGCTTAGGCATGCCCAGCACCCTGATTTCGATCCGCAAGCCGCGCCCGCCGGAGGAGCGCCGCGCCATCGTCGAGGCGGTGCATGCCGCCCTGGTCGAGGCGATCAGGATCCCGGAGGGCGACCGCACCGTGCGCCTGCAGAGCTTCGCGGCCGAAGACTTCGCAGTCAATGCCAAGGCGACGGAAAACTACACGCTGGTGGAGGTGTCCCTGTTCACCGGCCGTACCCTCGCGGCGAAGCGCGCCCTGTATCGGGCGCTGGTCCATAAGCTGGGTCAGTTCGGCATCGCGCCGCTGGACGTGAAAGTGATCCTGTACGAGGTGCCGCGGGAGAACTGGGGTTTGCGCGGCGGCATTCCCGGCTCCGAGATCGAGCTGGGTTTCACAGTGGAGGTTTAGGCGTGCGGCAGTACCTGGACTTGATGCGCCACGTGCTCGAACACGGCGCCGAAAAAAGCGACCGCACCGGCACCGGCACGCGCTCGGTCTTCGGCCACCAGATGCGCTTCGACCTCGCCCAGGGTTTCCCGCTGCTGACCACCAAGAAGCTGCACATCCGCTCCATCATCGTCGAGCTGCTGTGGTTCCTGCGCGGCGAGACCAACATCGCCTACCTCAAGGAAAACGGCGTCTCGATCTGGGACGAGTGGGCCGATGCAGAGGGCGAACTCGGTCCGGTCTACGGCAAGCAGTGGCGCTCCTGGCCCGCCGCGGATGGGCGCCACATCGACCAGATCGCAAAACTGCTCGAGCTGTTGAAGAAATCGCCGGATTCGCGCCGCATGCTGGTCTCGGCCTGGAACGTGGCCGAGCTGGACCAGATGGCGCTGATGCCCTGCCACGCACTGTTCCAGTTCTACGTGGCGGACGGCCGCCTGTCCTGCCAGCTGTACCAGCGCAGCGCTGACATCTTCCTCGGCGTGCCGTTCAACATTGCCTCCTACGCCCTGCTCACGATGATGGTGGCGCAGGTCAGCGGCTATCGTCCGGGCGACTTCGTCTGGACCGGCGGCGACTGTCATCTTTACTCCAATCATCTGGAGCAGGCGCGCCTGCAGCTGAGCCGGGAACCGCGGCCGCTGCCCGCGATGCACCTCAATCCGGAAGTGAAGGATCTGTTCGCGTTCCGGCCCGAGGACTTCACCTTGAGCCACTACGAGCCGTACCCGCACATCAAGGCGCCGGTCGCGGTGTGAGCCGGCCGCCGCTGACCCTGGTTGTGGCCGTGGCCGAAAACGGCGTCATCGGCAGCAACGGCGCGTTGCCCTGGAAGCTGCCGGAAGACCTCAAGCATTTCCGCCGTCTGACCCTGGGCAAAACCGTGCTGATGGGCCGCAAGACCTTCGAGTCGCTCGGCAAGCCCCTGGAAGGCCGCGCCAACTGGGTACTGACCCGCGATCCCGCTTTCGCGCCGTCCGGCGCACGGGTGTTTCGCACGCTGGACGAGGCGCTGGCGGAGCCGCCGCAAGGCAGGCTGATGGTCATCGGCGGCGCCGATCTGTACCGGCAAACCCTGCCGCTGGCGCAGCGGCTGGAGCTGACGCGGGTCCACGCGCGGCTTGAAGGCGACACCTTTTTCCCGGACTACGGCGCGGCGCAATGGCATGAGCTGAGCCGCGTGGATCATGCCGCAGACGAGCGCCACGCACACGCTTATAGCTTCATTACCCTGGAGCGGTAGAGCGGTTTGGCTTTGCTTGAGTGCATGGCAAATGGCAGTTATTGACATATCATGCCATTGCGCCTAGATATATACGCTCAGGAGATTCCTATGGAAAGCATGAACATTTCTCTTCCCGAGCCCCTCAAGCAGTTCGTGGACGGGCAGTTGGCGACCGGTCGTTATAGCAGCGTCAGCGAGTACGTTCGCGAGTTGATCCGTGCAGATGAAAAACGTAAAGCCGAGGAGCAGCTTGAAGCCCTCTTGCTCGAAGGTTTGCACGGTGAAGAAACCGAGTTCAGCCGAGCCGATTGGGAAAACATCCGCACGCGAGCCCTCGCGCAACTGAAGGCTCGAAAGAACAAAGAGCTGATTTAGTATCTCATTGACATTTACGGCAAATTGCCGTAAAAATTGACAAGAAGATCGCCATGACCATCGAACCGACTGCCCGTCTGGAAGCACGTCTACCCGCAAGGGTGTACGCCACGCTCAAACGGGCGGCGGAATTGAGCGGACGCAGCGTCACGGATTTCGTGGTCAATGCTGCGCACGATGCTGCGCGGCGCGCCATAGAGGATGAGACGATCATGCGCCTGTCGGCCGAAGATCAGTTGCGTTTCGCCCAGGCTCTACTCAATCCGCCGCGTCCCAATGCAGCCTTGAAGCGGGCGAAGCGACTGCATCGTGAGCAAGTCGAGGTCCGGTGACGCGCTTCGTCTCCGAAGCGCTCGGCAAGCATGACCGCGCCGGCTTTACCAGTGGCAACTACCGCATCGACGCTTATTTTCGGCAAACGGTTTCCCAGGACATCAAGCGCAACTATGCGGCTTGTTACGTGCTGGTCGAAAAGGCCGGTACCGCAATCGCTGGGTTTTATACCCTGTCCTCGCATACCATCCCGCTGACCGAACTGCCCACCGAGATCACACGCAAGCTGCCGCGCTACCCAAGTATTCCGGCCGTGCTCATCGGCTGGATGGGACGCGATATTAGATTCCGCGGGCAGAACATTGGTGCCATGCTCTTGTACGATGCCATTGCTCGTGTCGCCACTTCACCGGTGGGGGTTCATGCGATTTGCGCCGACGCAATCGACGACGGCGCAGCTGCCTTCTATCAGGCGCATCTGTTCCAAGCCTTTCTCAGCCGGCCGCACAGTTTTTATCTTCCGATGAAGACTGCGTCCGACTTGGTCGCTGTGCGCAAGTCAGCTATTCCCTGAGTGCGCGAAGTTGGGTTTCAGGGACTCGTCAAACACATAGCATTAAAATGAGCGCCCACCCACAGCGAAATACTCTTGAAACCGCCTTGATTCTTACAAATTTCAAAGCGAGAACTATCTGGCGATGGAGCGATTGGCTTCGGAGCAATATCTCTTGCCTGAAATCGATCTAACAGTTCACAGTCATTATTTACCCGATTGGAACTCCCTAGTCCGCGCCAATGGGTCTCTGCAGCGGTGTCTTGGTCGGGGTCGGCAAAAATGCACATTGCGACGGCGGCGGCTGGAAACTTGTAACGATCGACCTTCTGCACATCATCAAGAAAATTCTTTATCTGGTCTCCAGAATTGACGTACCAATTACCCCATACCTTTAATTCGACACCAGAGAGCAAAACGTCGGACTGTGCCTTTCGCAGCCCAATATCGACCTTGCTCTGCCCTGGTCCTTGCTCCACGGCCGTAAAATACGAACAGTCACGTGTCGTTATTTTGAGTTGTCGATCTATCTGAAATGCCCAATCAGCTTGCATCTGACGCTCCCAACTGCTCTTGAAACGTATGGCCCACGCCAGCTTTTCTTGAAACCATAGCTTGCCTGTGAGATCCGTTAGGCTTTCTTTCAGCAGACGACGAATGTCGATCTCACTGGCCATTTTGTTCCCGGTCATTGGTGGTAAACAATATGCACGTCATTTGGAGGGCAGTTAGGGCAATTGGGACTTGCAAGCTTTTGTAGCCACTCACTAAACGGTTCCGGCGGAGTGTATCCTTGCGCAGACCCCCAAAGTTGCACGAGTTGGTAATCCCGCCCTCCAACTGGTGCATCGTTATAGGCAACGATGGGAGCAGAACCATCAACTGGGATCAAAATAATCGAGCCATCCACACAGTCATGCGGTGTGCACTCGTCATAGCTAATAAAATTCTTTGTGTACGTATCAGTTCCGGGACCGCCAGTATGGCCAAGTAGGTCCTCATAGCGTGCGGAGCCCATGAGTTTTTCAAAATAACTCTTGTTGCTTTTTACGAAATCGACTCCTAAGCCTCCAGTGTACATATGGGGGTTAGGCAGAATATTCAGTGCATCAAGACCAGCATTGGCGCGATATAAACGAATAATATTAGGCTCAATTTGGTCCAGCTTATCGTTTGATGCGTTGGAACTCGAAATCAGCGGTTGGGTGCTCAATGTATTGAGGCTTTGGTCGCGCAGATCCTGTAGCTGGTCCTGAATGATCTTCATTTCTTGAGATTTCTGCGCAAGCTCGCGCCCTGACGGCGTTAGAGCGGGAGCCGGTGTACGCAGCTTTCGATCCTGCGTTACTTGATCGTTGACCTGCACAACGTCCTGCACGGGTCTTGATGGCGAATCTGTGTTGGAGTGGACTATCATACTCTGTGGCACTATGTGATTTACTTGCCAGAGCCAAGCGATACTTGCCGCTACTGCCAAGGCCGCCAGCATAAGCAGAGCGATTGACACACTCCCAACTCGTGAGTGAGCAAGCGGTACAGCAGGAGTTACCGTTGATGGGCCACCGCGACAGGATTCAGGTGCAGAACTAGCAGTCGTATTGGTAGGAAGAACTGGTGGTGAAGACTGAAAATTCGGTCCCATTGATTGAATTTCGCCGTTAAATACGGTCTCGAATTGGGATTGTGCTGAAATCCAACTTGGCAAGCCTAGCCTCCATACGAGGTCTGTGCGCTTTAGATACCCGGATTTCGCCATGTCAAGCAAAGCTGACTCTGGGACTGGGCCGTAGGTCTCACCACCTTTTGCGTAGTGCCAAGCGCTGCCGCTAGTATTTGCAACTCGGAGTGGTGGTGGGAGAGTCGTTGCGGGGATAGATGGGGCGACCCTCGGCGTGATATCCCATGGTTCATGTGTTTCGTTCGGGTGGCGATCCGGCAGAAGCCAGAGGGCAAACAATCCCAATCCCAATGGTGGAAGCCCTAACAGCACTCCGAGGACGCCGTCGTAGCCTTTGCCGTTCGCGTAATGCACCATCCCGCGGAACCAGTAGTAGCAACTTCCGATCAAAAAAAAGACGGCAATAGGATTGCCTAAAATAAATTCTTCCGCGTCTCCACCGATCATCCGCTTTGCGTTTTGCGTGCCATACATCTTTAGGCCGACGGCAATTGCCGCCAGAACATTGAACCAAAACGCACCCCAAAAGGCGCGTTTCATTTGTGTTTTGCGATCAACGAGCATAAGGCCCCCAATTCATTCAGCTATCGACTCGCCTCACAATCCCCGCGTTCATTAGAGCCTTCCCGTTGGAATATGCCAAATCGTCCGTGCTTTGCTGTCCTAGGTTGAGCGCATGTGGTGTGCCTGCTATAAAGCGTTTTCAATCAGGAAACCGCTTGCCGGTTCCTGAATTATTCCAAAAAACGCGAGGACTCAGACATGGCAGACCTGAAAGCACAGTTCGAGCAGGCTCAGAGCGACGTCAAGACCCTGAGCAAGCGGCCCGGCAACGATGACATGCTGGCCTTGTATGCGCTGTTCAAGCAGGGCAGCCAGGGCGACGTGTCCGGTTCGCGGCCAGGCATGCTGGACATGGTGGGGCGCGCCAAATACGACGCCTGGGCCAAGGTCAAGGGCACCAGCAAGGACGAGGCGATGAAGAAGTACGTCGAGAAAGTCGCGGCCCTCCTGAAAAGCCACAAGTAGGGCCGCGGCGCAGCATTGCCGCTATGCAGCATGATGGCGCCGTCAGCGGTGAGCGGGAATGCGCGCCTTGCTGTTGCGGCGTATACGGGGGACAATGCGCGCCGGTCCGCGCCGGTGCCCTCGCGACGGCAAGCTGTGAACCCCGCCAGGCCCGGAAGGGAGCAACGGTAGCGGTGTAGCCGGGTGCCGGGGTGTCGCTGGCGCGGGCCGCCTGTCTTCGACAGGAATCTTCAATCAACTGGCGCTTGTGCGGCTTTGTGGCGCCGGCTTGCGGCGGCTGCCTCAGCGGCCGGCGCGGCGCCGGAGAGGAAGCGCCGCGCGGCGATCGGTTGCCCGGATCATGGGGTCGATGAAGTACTCCCAGGCCGTCAGTTCCAGCGCCAGGATGGCAATCCCGCGCACCCACATGATGGCCAAGGGATAATCCGGGCTGCGCAGCAGCAGGGTGACGGCGCAGCCGGCGAGCAGGGCTACCGTAACGAAGTGGCAAGGCGCGGAAAGTCCCCAGCGCTGCAGCGGACGCGCAATCCAATAACCCAGCAATACCGAGAGCGTGCCGATGCCCAGGCCGGCGACCACGTCGAGCGGCCAGTGGGCGCCCACGCCGACCCGGCT
Organism: Verrucomicrobiota bacterium; assembly: GCA_903970595.1. Classification (GTDB taxonomy): domain Bacteria; phylum Pseudomonadota; class Gammaproteobacteria; order Nevskiales; family Nevskiaceae; genus Nevskia. The sequence goes on along the minus strand of CAJCJI010000054.1, from coordinate 3,546 downwards.
CAGCCCCACCAGCAGGGCCGCCGCGAACGCGCACCAGCGCATCCAGTCGCGCGGCATGAACCAGGCAAGCGCCGCGGCGGTGGTGAAGGCGCTGACCGTGTGTCCGGACGGGAAGCTGTGCGTCAGGTACAGCGGGCCGCTCAGATGAAAGCTGCCCAGCGGCAGCACCGCGCCGGGGCGCATGGCATCGGTCAAGGTCTTGAGACCGCGCGACAGCAGCGTGGCGATCAGGGCGCTGGGCACCGCCAGCCAGGGCAGCTGCGGAAAGCGCCGCGCGGTCAGCAGCAGCAAGGCGAGGTCGAACAGGCTGTCGCCGCTGCTGGTGATGCACTGCGCCAGCCAGTCCGGCACCTGGGCCCAAGGCGCATTGAGTGGACGGAACACCGCGTGGTAGCCATCCATCGCATACCAGACGCCGCCGACGATCAGCGCCCCGCCCAGCCACCAGCCGAGCGTTGCCGCCGCTCCCGCAGGCCGCCACGGCAGGATGCCGCGGCGCGCGGCCAGCCCGTCGATCAGTTCGCGCAGGTAGGCCTGTGCGAACCCGCCGGGCCTGTCACGACGGGCGCGGACTGCTGTCATAAGCCGGTTTTGATGGCGGCGGCACGGCTGTCGGCGCCGAGGGACGCAGCAACAGGGTCACGCCGCCCCTTTTGAACTCCGGCACCAGGATCACGCTCAGGCCCAGATCGGCCTGCAGATCTTCCACCCGGTCCAGCCGCACGAACACCAGCTCGCCCGGTTCGGGCAGGCGCATCGGCGTCACCGCGCCGCGGTAGACTGAAAAGCTGGGCAGGAAGGTGTGATAACTCACCACCGGCAGGTTCAGCTCGCGGGCCCGCAAGGCGGCTTCGCGCACCGGTTCCTGCTGCGCCAGGGCCAGCACCGGCACCACGCCGTACCAGGCCAGGACGCCCAGCGCCAGCCCGGCGCCCAGCACGGCGCGCCAGGGCTCGGTGCCGCGCCGCAGCAGCAGCACCAGCAGGCCGAGCAGGGCCGCGGCGGAGAGCGCGTAGTAGGTCCAGGTGAACGAGCCGGCCGCCAGGGCCACGATTGCGGCTTCGTAGACACGCTGCTCGGGGATGTGGATACGCGGCAGTATCCAGGGCAGCGCGGCCAGCACCGCCACCAGCAGCAGCGCCGGCAGCAGCACCCAGCCGCGCGCCGGCGCCGCGCGCCAGCCACGGCCGAACAGGATGAACAGCGGCGTGCAACCGTACAGCAGGTAGTGCGGCAGCTGCGTGCGGGAAAAGGAGAAAAACACGAAGACCGTCAAGAACCACAGCAGCAGGTAGACGTCCAGCGCGTCGGCCTGGCGCGCGCGCCACAGCGCAGCCGGCAGCAGGGCGGTGAAGGGCATCACGATCAGCGGCAGCCACAGCAGGTAATACCAGGGGTGGCCGCCGTGGCCCTGCAGCGTGCTTTGGTAGCGGCCGAGGTTGTGCTCGAACAGGAAGTGGCGGAAGAACTCGCCCTGGTCCTGCTGATACAGCAAGTACGCCCAGGGCAGGACCACGGCGGCGAATACCAGCCAACCGAGCGGGTTGAATCCCGCCTTGAGCCACTGCAGCGGCTGCCGCTGCCAGGCGTAAAACACCGCGCTCACCACCAGCGGCAGCGCCACCGCCAGCGGACCCTTGGTCAGGAAGCCCAGTCCCATCCACAGGTAGACGGCCAGCAGCTTGCCCAGGCTCGGCGCGGTGTTGTAGCGATACAGCTGCAGCATGCTCAGGGCGATCAGCAGGTTGAACAGCGCATCGGCGATGGCGGCATGGCCGATGACGCCGGCCATCAGGCTCAGGCCCAGGCTGCCGGCGGCGAGCAGGGCGGCGCGGCGCTCGCGGGTAAAGCTCCAGGTGAAGCCGTAGACGGCGAACAGCCAGGCGCTGGCGCAGAGCGCCGAGGGCAGGCGGAAGGCGAATTCGCTGACGCCGAAAACCTTCACCGCGGCGGCCTGCAGCCAGTAGATCAGGATCGGTTTGTCGTAGCGGGGCTCGCCGTTGAGCGTGGTCGAAAGATAGTTGGCGTTGTCGATCATCTCGACCGTCGCCTCGCTGAAGGCGCCCTCGTCCAGATCGAATAGGGGCACCGAGCCCAGCCTGCTCCAGAAGCCCAGCAGCAGCGCCGCCAGCAGGAACAGGATGTGCCCGAGAGGAATGTCGCCGTCGGGGACGGAGGGCGGGGGCGGGTACCGGACCTCAGACACCGCGCGACGCAACCTCGCCGGCGTGCGCTTGGGCGTCGGGCTCGGTGATGGCATGCTGCCAGCCCGGTGGGCCGGACGGCATGGCGGCCGTGATGGTGAGCGGCCCTTCCTGGCGGTGGTAGAAAATGCGCGTGAGCATTTCCGCCAGCACGCCGGTGGTGAGGAACTGGATCGAGAACACCAGCAGCAGTATGGCGGTCAGAAACAGCGGCCGGTTGCCGATGGACTGGCCGAGGATGAACTTGAGCACCGCCAGGTAGCTCATCGCGATGCCGCCGACGGTGCCGAAGACCAGGCCGATGCTGCCGAAGAAGTGGCCCGGCCGCGCGCGGAAACGCAGGAAGAAAAACACCGTCAACAGGTCCAGGATCACGCGGAAAGTGCGCGAGATGCCGTACTTGCTTTCACCGAACTGGCGCGCGTTGTGGCTGACCGCGGTCTCGCCGATGCGCGCCGGAGAGGTGACCATGGCCGCCCATACCGGGATGAAGCGGTGCATCTCGCCGTACAGGCGCACTTCCTTGATCACCTGGGCGCGATAGATCTTGAGGCTGCAGCCATAGTCGCGGATATTGACCCCGGTGACCTTGGCGATCAGCCTGTTGGCCAGCTTGGACGGCAGCTTGCGCGACAGCCAGGCGTCCTGGCGGTTGGCGCGGTAGCCGGCCAGCAGGTCCAGGTCGCGCGCATACATCTCGGTAATCATCTGCGGGATATCGGCCGGGTCGTTCTGCAGATCGCCGTCGAGCGTGGCGATGACTTCGCCGCGCGCGGCGTCGATTCCGGCCTGCATCGCCGTGGTCTGGCCGTGGTTGCGGGCAAAGCGGATCACCCGCACATGCGGCCCGTATTTTTCGCCTTCGGCGATGAGGCGCCTGCCGGTCTCGTCCTGGCTGCCGTCGTCGACGCAGATCAGCTCCCAGGGCCCGGCATAGGCCGCCAGGCCCTCGTGCACGCGCGCCAGCATGGGCGCGACATTGTCCTGCTCGCGGTACATCGGGATGACGATGCTGAGGCTGGGACCGGGTGCGGGACTGGCGGCGGAGCTGAGCAGCGGACGGTCCGTCAAGGCGGCGATTCCGTTTGTTTCAAAGACCGAAGTCTAGCATCCGCGGGTCCGCGCACCGACGCGGCCAGCCACGCCGCGGCGCCCGAGAGCAGGGCGGTGCCCAGCACCAGCAGGTGCAGGTTGACCGCCGCGGCGAGCAAGGCGGCGGAAGGTGCCGAGGCCGGCGCCAGCAGGGCCAGCACACCGGCCTCGTAGGTGCCGAAGCCGCCCGGGGCGTGCACCGGAAGCACCGTGCTCAGATCGCCGCCGATCGCGCCCAGCGTGCCCAGGG
>CAJCJI010000053.1 GCA_903970595.1 Verrucomicrobiota bacterium | reverse complement strand
GCTCCAAAACCGCCCATTGTTCGTCGGTCAGCTCTTCGGCTTTGCTCATCCGCTGTGCTCCCAGGTTCCAATGCACCTGGAATCACAGTGTTACATACTATTTATGAGATGAGTTCTAGTGGTCAGTAGAGGCAAAACCACCGACACCACCGCTTTTCACTAACCACCAGCCGGCAATCACCAACCACCAGCCACGAGATTCCATGCAAATCGAAGACAGTGTTTTCATCGTCACCGGCGGCGCGTCCGGACTCGGCGCCGGCACCGTGCGCAAGCTGATCGGCCTGGGCGGCAAGGCCCTGATCGCGGATTTGAATGAAATCGCCGGACAGGCGCTGATCAACGAGTTGGGCGCGGCGGTGCGGTTCCTGCGCACCGACGTCACCGCCGAAGCCGACGCCAAGGCCGCCGTCGCCGCGGCGGTGGAAAGCTTCGGCGCGGTGCACGGGCTGGTCAACTGCGCCGGCATCGCCATCGGTGAAAAGGTGCTGGGCAAGGAGGGGCCGCATGCGCTGGCCAGCTTCGCCCGCTGCCTCAACATCAACGTGGTCGGCAGCTTCAACTTCATCCGGCTGGCCGCCCAGCAGATGGCGCAGCAGACCGCCAACGAAGAAGGCGAACGCGGCGTCATCGTCAATACTGCATCGGTGGCCGCCTTCGACGGCCAGATCGGCCAGGCCGCCTATGCCGCGTCCAAGGGCGCGGTAGTCGGCATGACCCTGCCGATCGCGCGCGAACTGGCGCGCAGCGGCATCCGCTGCGTCACCATCGCTCCCGGCCTGTTCGAGACGCCGATGATGAGCGGCATGCCCAAGGACGTGCAGGAGTCGCTCGGCCGCAGCGTGCCCTTCCCGCCCCGCCTCGGCCGCGCCACGGAGTACGCCGCCCTGGTGCAGCACATCATCGAGAACCCCATGCTCAACGGCGAAACCATCCGCCTGGATGGCGCGCTGCGCATGGCGCCAAAGTGAACACAGGATGTGGTCATCTCCGCGAGCACATGGATGTGCGAAAAGCGGGGATCCAGCAAACAACGTTGTAATCACCCCGGCCAGCACACGGAATTGCGACGAGCGGGGATCCAAGGATCGAAATCTGGTCACCCCCTAGCATAGGGATGTGCGGCGAAGCCGGAGCCGGGGCACACTGCGTAAAGCTTTAAAGGGGACGCGCCATGACCGATATGATCCAGTTCGTCGCCAACTATGACGACCTGTCCACCGACCGCGGCTATCAGTTCCGCTTCCATTGCGACAAATGCGGCAACGGCTTCATGTCGCCCTTTGAAACCTCCCTGCTCGGCACCGGTGCTGGTCTGCTGCGCGCCGCCGGCGACCTTTTCGGCGGCGCCTTCGGCAAGGCCAGCAATTCGGCTTACGACATCCAGCACGCCATCGGCGGCAGGGCGCACGACGATGCGCTGGCGCGCGCGGTGCAGGCCGGCAAACAGCACTTCCAGCAATGCACCCGCTGCGGCCGCTGGGTCTGCCCGGAAGTGTGCTGGAACGGGCAATCCGGGCTATGCGACGGCTGCGCCCCGAAGGAGCAGGAAGAGCTCGCCGCGCAAAAAGCCCAGGCCGCCGCCGAGCAGATCGCCAGCAAGGCGCGCCTGCAGAACTACACCGACGACCTCGATTTCTCCAAGGGCGGCATGGTGCAGTGCAAGTGCGGCGCCAAGATGACCGCCAACACCAAGTTCTGCCCGGAATGCGGCACGCCGAACGCCGCCGGCCAGCCCAAGCCGCACTTCTGCACCTCCTGCGGCGCCAAGATGGAAGCGGGCGTGAAGTTCTGCGCCGAGTGCGGCACCAAGGCCGCTTAGCGGCTAGCGGTGGTGATTCCCGCCCCCGCCGTGCGAAGCCGGGGCGCTGTGACCGCCGCCGGAAGGCGCGGCCGGATGATAGCCGGGCTGCGGCGCGGGATGGGGCTGGGGCGGCGCACTGTATTGCGGGGCCGGATGGTATTGGGGCGCCGGATGGTACTGAGGTGCCGGGTGGTATGGCGCCGCGGGATGATACTGCGGCGCGGGATGATAGGCCGGCGGCGGGGTGTAAAACGACGCGCTGTAGTGTGTAGCCGGCGCGGCATTCTGGGATGCGCCGCGCATGACGGTCACCGGCCCCTGCTCGCGCGATTGCGGCACGGCGTAATGCGGCTGCGGCGCGCCGTAATTTCTCGAGCCGAAACCGGTGCCGCCGGGGTTCCAGCCGGGGCGGCCGAAGTTGTTGTTCACCACCACGTGGGGCGCCGGGAAATGCGGGTGGTAGTGGGAGAAGAAGAAGCCGAAGCCGTAGACCGGCACAAACGGCACCCAGGGGCCAAAACTCACATAGGGATACGGCGTGTAGTAGTAGGCCGGCGCCGGATAGCCGTAGTCATAGCCATAATCGTAGCCGTTGTCGTCGCCATAGGCGGGCGGCGGCGGCGCCAGGTACACCGGCTGCGTATTGTCCTGCGGCGCCACGGGCGGCGGGTCGCCGTAGTACGCCGGCGGGGCCTGTGCGGCGGACTGATCGTCGGGCTCCTGCGGCGCCGCCTGATCGGCGCCGCTGTCGTCGCAGGACACCTGCGCCGAGCCCGCGGTGCCGCCCGAGGAGTCGCCGACCTGGACCATCATGCGGCGCTCGATATGCTGGCCGGCGCTGCCGGTGGCGACGATGTCCACGGTATTGCTGCCCGGATGCAGGCCCTTGGTCAGGGTCACCGTGGGCCACTGCTCGCTGACGGCGTCCTGCGGCACGCCGCGGCCATCCAGGTAAAGACTGATCTGCGACACCTGGAACGGCGGATTGGCAAACTGGAAATACACGCTGGTCGCGGCCGCCGCCGCATCACAGGCCAAGCCCGCCGGCGGCGGGTTGATGCTGGCCACGATCGGCTGGTCGGCGCCACCCTGTGCACGGCTGGCCGGGCTTGACATGCCCAGCACCAGGGCCGCAAACAGCAACCCCGCTCCGGGAAGTGCCGGAGTTCTTACAAGTTGGGCTGATGCTGCGTTCATAAGGCCTCCTGCGGCCGATTGCCCGGTGTTATAGCAAAAACAAACTTGCTGCGGGCTGAACAGGGCGAGGAGTGAGAGGTGAGGTCGCCCACTCGGCGGGCTGTGAGGGGGAAAACGCTGGTCTCCTCACCCCTCACTCCTGACGGCGCCGAAGGCACAACCTCGCGTCTTTATGACTTCTTTACGGCCGGCCCGCGTGCCGCCTCTCGAATTCCTACGCCCTGGCGGCGCCTAATGCGCACGCCGGCAATCGCCGGTCCACGGTGCCTGCGTCCATGACCACTTTCCTGCTGCTCGCGCTGGGTGTCGCCCTGTTCGGAGCGCTGGCCGCCTATGTCGTTTTTTGCGAGCGCGTCTGATCCAAGTCGCGCTTTCAGCCAAGGAATTTCCATGACTTTCGATTATGTGCTGGGCAGCCTGGCCGTGGTGTTCATGCTGGTCTATCTGGTTTATGCGCTGGTCAAGCCGGAGAAATTCTGATCGTCCGGCGACGCCGGGCGACGCTGATTTCGCGCTGAATCTTGGGAATTGCAATGACACTCAACGGCTGGGTACAAATCCTGGTGTATTTCCTGCTGCTGACGGCGCTGACGCGCCCGCTCGGTGGCTTTCTCTACCGGGTATTCGAGGGTCAGGCCACACTGCCCGGCCGCCTGCTGGGACCGCTAGAGCGCGGCTTCTACAAGCTGGCGGGCGTCGACCCGAAGGCCGAGCAGCACTGGACCAGCTATGTGCTGGCCATGCTGCTGTTCAACCTGGTGTGCTTCGTCACGCTGTTTTTCCTGCAGCTGTACCAGAACCATCTGCCGCTGAACCCGCAGGGGCAGTCGGGGCTGACGCCGGACCTGGCGTTCAATACCGCCATCTCCTTCGTCACCAACACCAATTGGCAGGCCTATGGCGGCGAGACCACCATGAGCTACCTGAGCCAGATGCTGGGGCTCACCGTGCACAACTTCGTCTCGGCCGCCACCGGCATCGCCCTGGCGGTGGCGCTGGTGCGCGGCTTCGCACGGCGTTCGGGCAAGACCATCGGCAACTTCTGGGTCGACCTGACGCGCTGCACGCTGTACGTGCTGCTGCCGCTTTCGATCGTCGCGGCGTTGTTCCTGGTCTGGCAGGGCATGCCGCAGAATCTGAATGCCTACACCGATGCGGCCACGCTCGAGGGCGCCAAACAGACCATCGCGCAGGGGCCGGTGGCCTCTCAGGTCGCCATCAAGATGCTCGGCACCAACGGCGGCGGCTTCTTCAACGCCAATGCCGCGCACCCGTTCGAGAACCCCACCGCGCTGTCGGACTTCTTCCAGATCCTGCTGATCTTCGCCATCCCCGCCGCGCTGACCAACCTGCTCGGCCGCATGGTCAAGAACGAGTTGCAGGGCTGGGCGGTGTACTCGGCGATGGCGGTGCTGTTCTTCGCCGGCGTGGCCACCTGCTACTGGGCCGAGAGCCAGGGCAACCCGGCCTTCACCAGCCTGGGCATTGACCAGCAGGCCAGCGCGCTGCAGGCCGGCGGCAACATGGAAGGCAAGGAAGCGCGCTTCGGCATCGCCCGCTCCACCCTGTTCGCCACCATCACCACCGATGCGTCCTGCGGCGCGGTCAACAGCATGCACGACAGCTACACGCCGCTGGGCGGCATGGTGCCGCTGGTCAACATCCTGCTCGGCGAAGTGGTGTTCGGCGGTGTCGGCGCCGGCCTCTACGGCATGCTGGCCTTCGCCATCGTGGCGGTGTTCATCGCCGGCCTGATGGTCGGGCGAACGCCCGAATACCTGGGCAAGAAGATCGAGGCCAAGGAAGTGAAGATGGTGATGCTGGCCCTGCTATGCCTGCCGCTGGCCAACGTCGGCATGACGGCGCTGGCGGCGGTGCTGCCGCAGGGACTGTCCGGCCTGTCCAACGCCGGGCCGCATGGCTTCAGCGAACTTTTTTACGCCTACGCCTCGGCCACCGGCAACAACGGCAGCGCCTTCGGCGGACTGTCGGCCAACACGCCGTTCTACAACGTCACGCTGGCGCTTTCCATGATGATCGGCCGCTTCGCCTTCATCGTGCCGATGCTGGCGGTGGCCGGCTCGCTGGTGGTGAAGAAGCACACGCCGGCCTCGGCCGGCACCTTCCCCACCGACGGCGGCCTGTTCATCGCCCTGCTGGTGGGCGTGGTGATCATCGTCGGCGGGCTGACCTATTTCCCGGCGCTGGCGCTGGGGCCGATCGTTGAGCATTTCTCGATGACCGCCGGGAATTTGTATTGATCGCCAAGGCACGCAGGACACATCAATGACCACAAGCAAATCCAGCCCCGCCCTGTTCGACCGCTCGCTGGTCGGCCCGGCGATCGGGGATTCGTTCCGCAAGCTCGATCCGCGCAAGCTGGCGCGCAACCCGGTGATCTTCATCACGGCGCTGGTGTCGCTGGTGGCGACGCTGCTGTTCGCGCGCGACCTGGCCGGGGGGGGCAAGAACCTGCTGTTCTCGGCCCAGGTGATCGTCTGGCTTTGGTTCACGGTGTTGTTCGCCAACTTCGCCGAGGCCATCGCCGAGGGGCGCGGCAAGGCGCAGGCGGCTTCCCTGCGCAAGACCAAGACCGAGACCGTGGCCAAGCGCCTGAAGTCGGCCGATAACCGGGAGTACCAGCAAGTTCCGGCCCCGACGCTCAAACCGGGCGAACTGGTGCTGGTGGAGACCGGCGACATCATCCCCAGCGACGGCGAGGTGGTGCAAGGCGTGGCGACGGTGGACGAGTCGGCCATCACCGGCGAGTCCGCGCCGGTGATCCGCGAGTCCGGCGGCGACCGCTCCGCCGTGACCGGCGGCACGCGCGTGCTGTCCGACCAGATCGTGGTGCGCATCACCGCCGCGGCCGGCTCCAGCTTCATCGACCGCATGATCGCCCTGGTGGAAGGCGCATCCCGGCAGAAGACGCCGAACGAGATCGCGCTCAACATCCTGCTTGCCGGCATGTCGCTGATCTTCGTTTTCGCCACGGCGACCATCCCCAGCTTCGCCAAATACGCCGGCGGCAGCATCAGCGTCATCGTGCTGGTGGCGCTGTTCGTCACCCTGATCCCCACTACCATCGGCGCGCTGCTCTCGGCCATCGGCATCGCCGGCATGAACCGGCTGGTGCGATTCAACGTGCTGGCCATGTCCGGCCGCGCGGTGGAAGCGGCCGGCGACGTCGACACCCTGCTGCTGGACAAGACCGGCACCATCACCCTGGGCAACCGCCAGGCATCGGAGTTCATCGCCCTGCGCGGCGTGGAGGACAAGGAACTGGCCGACGCGGCGCAGCTCGCCAGCCTCTCCGACGAGACGCCGGAAGGCCGCTCGGTGGTGGTGCTGGCCAAGGAAAAATACGGCATGCGCGGCCGCGAAGTGGCGGGGCTGCACGCGCACTTCGTCGCCTTTTCGGCGCAGACGCGCATGTCCGGCGTGGACCTCGATGGCGAGGCGATCCGCAAGGGCGCGGTGGAAGCCATCGTCGAGTACGTCAGGAACTACGGCGGCGACGTGCATGGCGCGCAGTTCGGCGGCATCGCCCAGCAGGCGGTGCTGAAGGAGTTGAAGGAAGCGGCCGACAAGATTTCCCGTGCCGGCGGCACGCCGCTGGCGGTGGCCAGGAACGGCCGCATCCTGGGCCTGATCCACCTCAAGGACATCGTCAAGGGCGGCATCCGTGAGCGCTTCGCCGAGTTGCGCCGCATGGGCATCCGCACGGTGATGATCACCGGCGACAACCCGCTGACCGCCGCGGCCATCGCCGCCGAATCCGGCGTGGACGATTTCCTGGCGCAGGCCAAGCCCGAGGACAAGCTGGCGCTGATCCGCAAGGAACAGGCCGAGGGCAAGCTGGTGGCGATGTGCGGCGACGGCACCAACGACGCCCCGGCGCTGGCCCAGGCCGACGTGGGCGTGGCGATGCAGACCGGCACGCAGGCGGCGCGCGAGGCCGGCAACATGGTGGACCTGGATTCGGACCCGACCAAGTTGATCGAGATCGTCGGCATCGGCAAGCAGCTGCTGATGACGCGCGGTGCGCTGACCACGTTTTCCATCGCCAACGACGTGGCCAAGTACTTCGCCATCATCCCGGCGATGTTCGCGGCAATCTACCCGCCCCTGAACAGGCTCAACGTGATGCACTTGGCCACGCCGCAGAGCGCGATCCTGTCCGCCATCATCTTCAACGCGCTGATCATCGTGGCCCTGATCCCGCTGGCGCTGCGCGGCGTGAAGTACCGCCCGGTCGGCGCCGGCCCGCTGCTGACGCGCAACCTGCTGGTCTATGGCCTGGGCGGCATCGTGGTGCCGTTCATCGGCATCAAGGCGATCGATTTGTTCGTCAGTACGGTCGGGCTGGCGTGAACCAGCGACCTTCCAATAGTAGGGCGGCCCGTGGCAGCCATCGTTGGTTGGACCGGCGATCGCCCATGGCGGGCACGGCCCGCCCTACAACTGCTTTTAGGAGTTTCACATGCTGAACCATCTACGCCCCGCCATCGTCCTGTTCGTGCTGCTCACGCTGCTCACCGGAGTGGCCTACCCGCTGGCCATGACCGGTATCGCGCAGAAGCTGTTCCCGCGGCAGGCCAACGGCAGCCTGATCGAGAAGGACGGCAAGGTGATCGGCTCCAGCCTGATCGGCCAGAACTTCACCGGCCAGCAATACTTCCATGGCCGGCCCTCGGCCACCACCGACACCGATCCGAATGATTCCACCAAGACCATCCCGGCCCCCTACAACGCCGCCAACTCGTCCGGCTCCAACGCCGGGCCGACGGCCAAATCGCTGATTGACCGGGTCAGGGAGGACACGGCAAAACTGCAATCGGAGAACCCGGATGCGGGTGCCAAGGTACCGGTGGACCTGGTCACTACCTCGGGCAGCGGCCTGGATCCGCACATCTCGCCCGCCGCGGCCGAGTTCCAGGTGCCGCGCGTGGCCAAGGCGCGCGGGCTGCCGGAAGATGGGCTGCGCAAGCTGGTCGCGGCGCACACCGAGCCGCGCACGCTCGGCTTCCTGGGGGAGCCGGTGGTCAATGTGCTTGCCCTGAACCTGGCCTTGGATGCCTTGGCGCCAGCGAAGCCCGCGGCTGCCGGGGAGGCGAATCGGTAGCTGGCTGCGCAACCCGGGTAGCGCTGCGCGCTTCCCGGGCTACGTGGCCGGGAACGCTTTAGTACATCGGCGGCAGAACCTTCGACCACTGGTCCTTTTCCAGGCCAGCGACGCCGTAGCGAGTCGGCGACATGACGTAGAACAGAGACAACTCTGCTTCCTCCACCAGGTCGAGCAGGGAGCCGGCCTGTTCCTCACTGCAGACGAAGCGCACTTCCAGCGGCAGGTCGTTGGCCAGTTCGAAGAAGCGCTCCTCAAGCAGTACGCCGTGGCGGCCGTACCCGGCGATGCCGCGGAACGCGCTGCCGCCGGGAATGCCCAGGCGGCGGGCCTCGCCCAGCAGCCAGTCGTAGACGGGGCGGCCTTGGTGGCGATGGTTTTCATGCACGACGAAGCGCAGGAACACGCCCTCGATGCCGTGGTTCTTCCAGTCGCGCTTGGCTTGTGTCATGCCGCACCTCCGATCCAGGACTTGCCTGCCTGCACGGTCAGCACCCCGAGCGCGGTAGCCACCAGGGAGCCGCACACATGGATGGCGATCTCGCCGAGGCCCCAGGCCAGTTGGCCCCGTGCCAGCAGGGTATAGGTTTCAGCCGAGAACGTGGAGAACGTCGTCAGGCCGCCGCAGAAGCCGGTCATGATGAACAGGCGCGCCTGCGGCGACAGGCCCAGGTTCTGCGTCAGCATGCCGACCGCGACGCCTATGATGTAGCCGCCGATCAGGTTGGCGGCGAGCGTGCCCAGGGGCAGCGTGGGGAACAGGGCGTTGAGGCGCATGCCCAGCCACCAGCGCAGCCAGGTGCCGAGGACGCCGCCGAAGCCAACAGCGAAAACTGCGGATAAGTTCATGCGCGTCGATCCTTTGCAATGCAGGGCGCACGCAAGACGGCGGATCGGGTGTGGAGCGACACAACGATGCCGCCGCGCTCAGGTGCGCGGTCTGTAGGCATCATCAGCCGGCGGGGCCGGCGGTTCAAGGAGGTATGCCATCTCCTTGGGGGTAAGGATAATGGGCCGGGGAGATGGAGGGCAAGTCTGGGGGGTGAATTCGAAAGCGCGGGCTTCGATCAATCTCCGCTGCTCAGCGTTCTGTCTTGGCGGCGAAGAACCTGGCCAGTTGCTGGCGGGCGGGCTCGCGCAGGCGGCAGCGCATGAACTTGCCCTGCCGTTCGACTTCGATCAGGCCGGCGTTGACCAGTTCCTTGGTGTGGTGGGACATGGTGGGGGCGCCGATGTCGAGCAGGGCCATCAGGTCCTGCAGGGCGCAGGTCTTGATGCTGCGCTCGCGATGGCGCAGCAGTTCCAGGTACATGGCCAGGCGGTTGGGGTTGGACAGGGCCTTGAAGGCCAGGGCCAGGCCGGGCAGGTCCGCTTCGGGGGCGGGGGATTTCATGCGCGGGGGCCGTGGTTCATGGCTGACAGTTTGCCATAGTTTATCAGTTTGACAAGTATCGAACTAACGAATTAAGGTGTGCCGCACTTTGCAAACCCGGTGACACCTATGGCCGACTCCGCCGCCCTCAGCGAAAACCTTCTGGCACAACCGCTGCGCCTGCCCAATGGCAGCGTGCTGAGAAACCGCATCGCCAAGTCGGCGATGAGCGAGGCGCTGGGCTCCTACGACAACCATGTCACCCCGCTGCTGCCGCGCCTGTACGAGCGCTGGGCGGAGTCCGGCATCGGGCTGCTGATCACCGGCAACGTGATGATCGACCGGCGCGCGCTGGGCGAGCCGGGCAACGTGGCGCTGGAGGACGAGGCGGACCTGCCGCTGCTGCAGGAGTGGGCGCGCTCCGCCACCGCGCACGGCACGCAGATCTGGATGCAGCTCAACCATCCGGGCAAGCAGTCGCCCAAGGGCCTGAATCACTACAACCTCGCGCCTTCGGCGATCCCCTTCCGCCAGGACATGACGGCGTTCTTCGACACGCCGCGCGAGGCCACGCCAGGGCAGATCGAGGACATCGTCGCGCGCTTCGGGCGCGCCGCTGCCATCGCCAGGAAGGCCGGATTCAGCGGCGTGCAGATCCACGGGGCGCACGGCTATCTGGTGAGCCAGTTCCTCTCGCCGCATCACAATCAGCGCAATGACGAATGGGGCGGCAGCGCGGAGAAGCGCCGCCGCTTCTTGCTCGCGGTCTACGCCGAAATCCGGCGCCAGGTGGGCGCGGAATTCCCGGTGGGAATCAAGCTCAACTCCGCCGACTTCCTGCGCGGCGGCTTCACCGAGGAAGAGTCGATGGAGACGATCCGCGCGCTGGCGAAGGCGGGGATCGATCTGGTGGAAATCTCCGGCGGCACCTATGAGTCTCCCGCCATGACCGGTCTGGGCAAGCCGGCCGCATCGACCGCGGCGCGCGAGGCCTATTTCCTGGAGTTCGCCGAGAAGGTACGCGGCGCAGTAAGCACGCCCTTGATGGTGACCGGCGGCTTCCGCAGCTATGCCGGCATGAAGGGCGCCCTGCGCTCCGGCGCGCTGGACGTGGTGGGCCTGAGCCGCCTGCTGGCGGTGGACCCGGACGCCTCCGCCGCCCTGCTGCGCGGCGCCGACAGCCCCTGCCAGGTGCGCCCGATCACCACCGGCATCAAGCTGGTGGACCGCATGGCGCTGATGGAAGTGGCCTGGTATGCGCGGCAACTCAAGCGCATCGCCACCGGGCGCGAGCCCAGGCCCAAGGAGAGCGGCCTGCTCGCCTTCCTGGGGACGGTGGCGCACAGCGGCTGGGGGACGTTCCGGACCAGGCGGCTGCGGGCTTCCTAGTCTGCCTGGCGTTTTGGCTTTGCCGATCCGGCGTCCGTACTGATCCACTTTTCAGAGGCTCGACATTCTGGCGAGCAGCCATTGCAATCCCGCCAGATGTTGCTGGTCGTGGCTGCATAACAGATGCGCGAGACCGAGGATGGTGACGGGCGCACCTTCGAATCGACCTCGGCGTTGCCACTGCGACGGCTTGAACTCTTGAAGCAGCCCGAGCGTGCGCAAACGCGCCGAGCGAAATACCGCCAAGGCCTCGGCTGGGTCCGACTGCGCGTAGCCGAGCTGCTGGGCCAGGGCGTATCCATCCAGCGAGGCCAGCAGCGGATCGTCCTCTTGCAGGAGGCGCCGGAAGCGGATCTGGTACCCCTCGTTCTCGATGTCGCGCACATGGCAAACCTGCCCCACCGCCGTGAGTGCCTCACTCGGCACACCGTCCCAGGAAGCAGGCGCCCAGTGACGCAGGGGCTGCGGCACGGCTGCAAACGACCGCTCCAGCCGATCCGGAAAGTCACGCAGCGCTTCGAGGGTCATTGCGTCCAACATCGGCGCGCTCCGCAAAATAAAAAACATGCTAGCCGACTGCGTCAGACCCCGGTGCCTAGCCGGACGCAAAAGCACAAGATGCGGATTCCGGAACCCTGCCCGACCTGGTTCCAGCGGCGATCTGCAACTTTCCTGTCTCCACAATGCGCTTGCGAATTGGACTATATAGGTGTATATACACATTATGAACGATGGCGATTTCAAGGAATGCAACGAGTGCCTGTGCTTCGCGGCGCGGCGGGTGTCGCGCGTGGTGACACAGTTTTATGACGCGCAGATGCGGGGCAACGGGCTGCGAACGACGCAGTTCACGCTGCTGGCCTACCTGATCCTGGCGGGTAGCGCGCCAATCAACGCGGCGGCGGATTATCTGGGCGTGGAACGGACCACGCTGACGCGCAACCTGAAGCCGCTGCTGGCGCTGGGCTATATCCGGGTGGAGAGCGGCGTGGACCGCCGGGTGAAGCTGATCTCGATCACGGCGGCGGGCCGCGAGGCCGCCGCCGGCGCGCTGCCGCTATGGCGCAAGGCGCAAAAGGCAATGAGCCGCCGGCTGGGTCCGGCGGCCTTGCAGGAACTGGCCGCCGCAGCGTCGGGCTCCTGATTTTTTCGATCATTTAGGTGTATTTACACGTATAGGAGAGCAGCCATGATTTTCGACGTCTTCGGCGCGGTGAACCTGACGGCCATTGCCGTGGTGGAGCCCGCCATCCTGATCCTGAACAGCCGTCGCGACGCCGCGCGCCAGCGCCGCCTGGCCTACCTCGCGGGCGGCTGGCTGGGGATGGTGACCTGCCTGGCGGCGGCAGGTGCGTTCTCGCTACCGGTAATCGGCACGGCTGCGATCGGCATGGCGGTGGTGCTGCCCTTGATCGCTGTGTTGGGCTTGCGCGCGCGCTGGGATACCCTGCACGATCTGGCGCGCGGCACGCCTCTGGCGGTGCTGGTCGGGCTGAACGCGGGCCGCGTGCTGGGCGTTCAGTTCGTGCTGCTGTATGCGATGGGGAGGTTGCCGGCGGCCTTTGCGCTGACCGCGGGGCTGGGCGATATGCTGGTGGCAGCATTGGCGGTGCCGCTTGCGCTGGCTATGCGCCGCGGCGAGGCCGGCTGGCGGCGCTACGCCCTTGCCTGGAATGCGCTTGGCACATTGGACCTGGTGACCGCCGTCACTCTGGGTGTGGGCTCTTCGCCAGGCTTTCCGCTGCGCTTCATTTTCCAGCAGCCGGACACCGGCATCATGGGCTCCCTGCCCTGGCTCCTCATTCCGGGCTTTCTGGTACCGTTCTACCTGATCACGCACCTGTTCATCTTTGCGCGGCTGCTCGGCGCGCGGGAACCGCGCGGCGAGCAGCGGCTGGGCGGCGTGGCGGCCTGAAGCCGGAAAAGCGAAGGGATTTGGCCGGCCAGGCTCGACTTAATTAAAGTGGTGCCTGGCCTCGATGGAAGCTTTGGGGTCCCTAGCGACTTGCGCATGGCGCAGGCGGAAGTGAACGGCGGCGGAGATCAGCTCACTCGAACGTGCAGACCAGTCTTAAGTCGCAGACACTCCGGGCGGTGCTGTGGTCGATCATTCGCGTCGGCTGGAGGAATCTTGCGGCCTTCGTGATGTTCGCAACCCTGGCCCGGATCCTGCAGCCGCGGGAGTTCGGCCTTTACGCGCTGGCGGCGGCAGTGTTTGAGATCGGCCGCGTACTGGTGAATGCCGGGATCGCCGATGCGGTGCAGCGCGAGCGCGAGTTGGACGAGGAAACCGCAGACACGGCGTTTTTCACAGGCATAGTCATCTCTGTGCTGCTGGTGCTGCTGATCGCAGCGGCCGCCATTCCCTATGCGCACCTGATGCACAACGAGGAACTGGCCCCGATTCTCATGGTGCTTTCGCTGGCGCTGCCGGTGATCGCGATCGGCAATGTGCACGTGGCGCGAATCCTGCGCGACTTCGGCCACAAGTACATCGCCATCCGGGCCGTGCTCGCCGGCCTGGTGGCAGGGGCGATCGCGATTGCCGCCGCCTTCCTCGGCGCCGGGGTCTGGGCGCTGGTGATCCAGCTGCTGTGCACGGAGCTGATCAGCACGGTCATGGCCTGGATGGCCCTGCGCTGGCGGCCGCGGCTGCGCTTCCGGCTCGCCTCTTTGAAGCATCTGCTGTCCTTCGGCGGCAGCATCATGCTGACGCAGCTGCTGTGGACCGCCTTGTCGCGCTCGACGGATTTTTTCATCGGCCAGACGCTGGGGGTGAACGCCAACGGCACCTATCGGGTTGCCCTGCGCCTGATCGACCTGCTGGGCCAGTCGATCCTGCAGCCGATCGGCAGCGTGGCGCTGGTGACGCTGGGCCGGCTGCAGGACGACGCCCAGGCCTTCCGCAACGCCTATTGCCGCTTCGTGGGCATCAGCGCGCTGTTTGCCCTGCCGGCCATCTTCGGCTTCGGCCTGATCGCCCGGGACCTGGTGCCGCTCATTTTTGGCGCGCAATGGGTGCTCAGCGGCAAGATTGCCGCCATCGCCTCGATCTCCGCTCTGCCCTTCACCCTGAACTATTTCTTCCCTTCGACGCTAGCCGCCAAGGGCCGCTCCGCTGTGCTGGCGATGATCGCGCTGGTGCAGCTGGTGTCGACCTTGCTGCTGGGTTGGCTGACCGTGGGCTATGGCCTGCCGGTGCTTGCCGGGGCGATGGCGCTGCGGGCCTATCTCACCATGCCCTACATACAGCTGCAGCTGCGCCGATTCGCCGGCATCCGGCTGCGCGACACCTGGCAGGCGACTGCCGCGCCGATGCTGTGCTGCGGGATCATGGTCGCGGCGGTGCTGCTCGGGCAATACTTGTTCATCGGCGGCCTGCCCAAGCCGCTGCAGCGGATTTGCACAAGCGTGGCGATCGCGGTGGCGGTTTACACGCTGTCATTGCTGCTGTTGGCGCGGGATGGGGTCAACTCCCATTTCTCGGCCGTCCGCGCACTGCTGAAACCGGGAGTGCCGGAAGCATAGCGCGGGTTTGATTCACCACCCGGCGCAGCGCATCCTAACCGGCGCGAAGCAATCCAGGCTTCAGAACGCGTCGATATCGCCGAGCGCCTGGATCAGGCGGCGGGCGCGCTTGTCGGGCTTGGTGGGCGGCTTGGCGTAGCCGGCGGCGGTGAGGCGGCGCTGCTCCGCCGCCGCTTCGCGCGCGCTGCGGCTGGCCTCGGTTTCGCGGTAGCACTGCTGCGCCGCCGAGGCGGGGCCGCGCTGGGCGCAAAGCGCGAGCACCTCGACCTCGTACAGGTCCTGGCCGCGGGTGATTTCCAGGCGCTCGCCAACGCGCAGCAGCTTGGCCGGCTTGGCGCGGACACCGGCCAGCTTCACCTTGCCGCCTTCGATGGCCTGCTTGGCGAGGGCGCGACTGCGGAAGAAGCGCGCGGCCCAGAGCCACAGGTCCAGGCGCACGCCTTGCGGCTCCGCCGCTTCGCGGCTTTTCGCAGACGTGGCGGTCATGGCGGCAAGGGGGCGCGGGTCGTGGCCCGGATATCATGGCATGCCGGCCGCGGGGACGGTTGGGGCACGGACTTACAGGAATTCGCGCAGCGCCGACACGAAGGCTTCGTGCTGGTCATGGTGCAGCCAATGCCCCGCCTGGTCGAAGATGCGGATCTGCCGATTGCGGAAGTAGAGCGCCTTGCCATCCGCCGCGGGATTCGAGGTAAAGCTTTCAGTGCCCCAGCAGATCAGGGTGGGGGCATTGATCTCGCGCCAGAACCCGACCAGGTCCACCGCGAAATCCTCGGGCAGGAAATTGCCGATGTGGGGATCGTACTTCCAGCCGTAGCCGTCGGCATACTGGCGCACGCCGTGCACGGCCAGGTGACGGGCCTGCTCTGCCGACAGGTGCTGGTTGGCCGCCGCCATGCGCGCAATGGCTTCTTCGAGCGCGGCAAAACGCCGCGGCTTTGCCGCCGCGGTCTCGCGCCGTTTCTCCAGCCACTGGCGGGTGCGCGCGGTGGGGCCGGCCTCGGTCCAGCGCGCAACGGCCTCGTCGGAAGGGCCGAAGCCGTCGACAATCGCCAGCTTGCGGACCCGCTGCGGAAAGATGGCCGCGTAACGCGCCACGACCGCGCCGCCGAACGAATGGGCGACGATGCTGAGAGGCTTGTCGCCGAAAGAATCGACCAGGCCGGCGAGGTCCTCCAAGTGGTGGGGACACAGGTACGCACCGTCGGCCGACCACTGGCTGTCGCCATGCCCGCGCAGGTCGAGGCAGACGACATGCCAGTCCTGGTGCAAGGCGCGCGCGGTCCAGTCCCAGCTATGGGCGTGATCGCGAATGCCGTGAACGAACAGCAGCAGGGGCGCGGAGTCGTTGCCCCAGTCGAGGTAGTGCAGGCGCAGGCCTTGGGACTGGTAAGTGCGCGAGACCGGCTCGGCGTGGGCGGGGGATCGCTGGTCGACGGATTCGCGGTTCATCGAATGCCTGGGAGTTTGGATTACCGGAGTGAAGCAGCCGAGTGCATTTTGCGCCCGATTTCCTGCTAAAAATAAATCTGTCCGTTTATCGATATTCAAAATTCCCGGGAATGGACCTGCCCAGCCCATTTGATCTTTAGCAGCACTGAAGAGGAAACCTGCCATGAATGCGGAATGGTTTGCCCGCCCGGTCTTGTTCGTTGCCGATATCGACCGCACCCTCGACTTCTATGTGAACCGGCTCGGCTTTACGCAAAGCTGGACGTACGAGGATGAGGGCAAGGTGCTGGTGGCGCAGGCCGACCGCCAGGGCTGCGCCCTGATCTTCTCCTCGCAATGGCCGGATAAGGTCGGTAAGGGGCTG
Source organism: Verrucomicrobiota bacterium (assembly GCA_903970595.1). GTDB lineage: Bacteria > Pseudomonadota > Gammaproteobacteria > Nevskiales > Nevskiaceae > Nevskia. The sequence continues at coordinate 287 of CAJCJI010000053.1, read as the reverse complement.
ATGTTCATCTCGCTCAATCTCGACGCGCCGCCGGATCGGCTTGCCGCCGAGGTGTCGCAAGCGGTGGATCGGCTGCGCGCCGAACTCGAAAGCCGGGGCGTGGAGGTGAAGGACGGCTGGTGGGGATACCGGCTGCTGGTGGTGCGCGATCCCGACGGGAACGAGCTGTATTTCAGCTATCCGGATGCTCCCGAAACGCAGACCCTGGATTAAGCCAGTGTACGGCGCAATGTGTAGGGCGCAATAAGCGCAGCGCATTGCGCCGAATGAGATCGCGCACGGTCCGG
>CAJCJI010000052.1 GCA_903970595.1 Verrucomicrobiota bacterium | reverse complement strand
CCGACTGTCGTAATCTTCATGGTGGACGCCCTCATCTGTTGAGTGGTTGATCGCACTTCCACTCTGGCACATTGATGCCGTAAAGGTGGGGGCGTCCATTCCATTGATTTTCATTTTCGTCCATGCGTAACAGCACCAAAAAGCTGTTACGCATGTAACGCATGGTGAAAATCTGTTACGCATGGGGGAGTCAGGCTGATGTTTCGCTGCTACTTCCACCGGCGTTGCCGAGGTTCAAACGCCCTCTGCAGCACCCGGCAACAGCGCCCAGGCATGGCGGGCGATCTGCTCGTCCTCCTGCGAAGGTAGTACCAGCACCCGGCAGCGCGAAGCGGGCTCGCTGATGGGCTTGCTCCCGGCCTGATTGCGGGATTCGTCGAGACCGATGCCTAGCCAGGACAGGCCGCCGCAGATCGTGGAGCGTACTGCCGCATCGTGCTCGCCGATTCCGCCAGTGAACACGATCAGGTCGATGCCGCCGAGCGCGGCGATCATCGCGGCGATTTGCTTGCGCACCGAATAGCAGAACATCTCGATGGCCAGCCTGGCGTCGTCGTTGGATTCGGCGGCCCGGTGCAGCTTGCGCATATCGCTGGCGATACCTGAAAGGCCCAGCAGCCCGGAATGGTGGTCCACCATCTGCTCGATCGCCGCCGCGTCGAGCTTCTTCTCGCGCATCAGGTACACCAGGATGCCCGGATCGAGGTCGCCGCTGCGCGTGCCCATGATCACACCGCCGCTGGGGGTCAGTCCCATGCTGGTATCGATCGACTTGCCTTCCCTGACCGCGGTGATGCTGGCGCCGTTGCCCAGGTGGGCGATGACCACGCGGGCAGGGGGACCGGCCGGCGAGTCCTGCGCCAGTTGACGCAGGATCGATTCGCAGGACAGGCCGTGAAAGCCGTAGCGCTGCACGCCTTCCTGCCGCAAGGCCTTGGGCAGCGGCAGGGTCTGGGCGACCGCCGGCAGGCCGGCATGAAAGCTGGTGTCGAAACAGGCTGCCTGCGGCACACCGGGAAAGTGTTCCCCGGCGTAGCGGATGACCGATAGCGCCGGCGGCGTATGCAGGGGCGCGAACGCGGCGGCGGCTTCGAGTTGTTCCAGCACAGCCGCGTCGATCAGGCAATGCTGCCGCAGTTTCGGCCCGCCGTGCACCACCCGGTGCCCGATGACGTCCGGCGCCGGCAGCGCGGACTCGTCCAGCAGCCGGCCGATGCGCACGATCGCCTCGCGCTGTGTCGGCATGGGGGCGGTTTCCTCAACCGGCTTGCGTACGCCGGGACCTTGCGCCTGGAATTTCCCGCTTTCCTCGCCGATCGCCTCGGCCTCGCCCGCAATCCGCGTTTCGATGCCGGAATCGCTCACCCGGTACAGTCCGAACTTGAGCGAAGACGAGCCGCTGTTCAATGACAGCACCAGCGTGCCCGGTTTCACCTCGTTCATGCCGCTCGCCGGTCCTGGAATTTCATCTCAAGCCGCCGGTGGAACTCTCATGGCGAGAGAATCCTATGGCAACTCCGGGCCGCTGATGGTTCCAGACCATGCATCATTCTATCAAGCGCGGGCTCATCCGCCATCGCGAGGCGATCGGCCTCGGGCAGGCTGGCCGCCGGCGGCGGCTTAGTAGCCCGGATAGACCACGACCGGAGGGCCGCCGTAGTAACCGGGCGCAAGCTGCCCGCAGTAGTAACTCACCACGCCATAGGGGCAGGCATAGCCGTAGCCATAGCCTCCGTAGCCATAGCCGCCGCGGTAACCACCGTAGCCGCGGCCATAGCCGCCGCCGTAACCGCCGCCACGACCATACCCACCGCCATGGCCGCCGCCATAAGCGCCGCCGTGGGCACCGCCACCACCGCCGTGGCCGCCGCCGCCGTGGTTGACTTGTGCCGCAGACACATTCGGCAAGGCCAGGCTCAACCCCAGCAAAGTACACGCAATTATTCTGTTCATGGCAATCTCCTTTGTCCGGGCGCCGGCCATGCGATGAGCATTCAGGCCCTTGGCGCGGGGCCGACTGTGAACAAGGTCTGCCCAGCGCTACGTATCTGCCGGGAATATCCGGCGGACTGCGACGACCATAGCCCGGAGCGGCGGATAGGTCTGTGCGTCACCACATATAATGAAAATTCGGATTGAAACAATATTGCCACGAACGCGTGTGCAAACTCATAGACTGGCGCAGCCAGCGATGACGGATGCGCCACTGCGCCCATTGACCGAACCGACACGCGAGCCTTTATGAAACTCCAACCGAAGCTCCTGTCCATCTGCGGCTTGGCGCTGCTGCTGAGCCTGTCGGCCCCCGCGAACAACGATGGTCCCGGCAAATCCGGTCCGGCTTCTTCCGGCCGGGCTGCCGCTGCCACCTCCGCCGGCATCGGCCACGTCTTCCTGATCATCCTGGAGAACGAGGACTACAGCACCTCCTTCGGCGCCGATTCGCCCGCTCCTTACCTCGCCAAGACCATGCCGGCGCTCGGCGCGCTGTTGCCGCTGTACTACGGCACCGGCCATGCCAGCAACGACAACTACATCTCCATGATCAGCGGTCAGGGCCCCAACATCCTCAACCAGGACGACTGCAAGAACTTCAAGGACTTCAGGGGCACGCGGCCGGTCAAGCTGCTCGCCGGCCAGGCCGTGGGCGAGGGCTGCGTTTTCTCCACCGACGTGCCCAGCCTGCCCGACCAGCTGGTAGCGCGGAACCTGAGCTGGAAGGGCTACATGGAGGACATGGGCAACACCCCGTCGCGCGAGTCCGCCACCTGCGGCCACCCGGCGCTGGACACCAAGGACCTGACCCAGGGCGCCACCGCCGCCGACCAGTACGCCACGCGCCACAATCCCTTCGTCTACTTCCACTCGGTGATCGACAACCAGAACTACTGCGACCAGCACGTGGTGAGCCTGAAGCCGCTGAAGAGCGACCTGGCCAGTGTCGCCACCACCCCCAACTTCGTCTTCATCACTCCCAACCTCTGCCACGACGGCCACGACTCCCCCTGTGCCGACGGCGAGCCCGGCGGCCTGGTCTCGGCCAACGCCTTCCTGGAGCAATGGGTGCCGGCGATCCTGGCCTCGCCCGCATTCAAGCAGGACGGCCTGCTGATCGTGACCTTCGACGAGTCCGGCGGCGCCAATCCGGACTCCACCTCCTGCTGCGGCGAGATCGCCACCCCCAACACGCCCTTGCCCGGCATCGACGGCCTTGGCGGCGGCGCGGTCGGCGCCGTCCTGATCTCCTCGTTCATCAAGCCCGGCACGGTCTCCGCCGTGCACTACAACCACTACGCGCTGCTGCGCAGCCTCGAAGACCTGTTCGGCCTGGAATACCTGGGCTACGCCGGCGCCCTCGGCCCGGTCAGCTTCGGCAGCGACGTCTATACCGAGAAGATGCCGCAGCTTCCGGTGAAGTGGGACGAGCAGTAAAGCGGCGGAAGCCGGCTGGCCTGCGCCGTAGCGGTCAGTGATGAGATCGGCTGCACAGGCACAAGTCAGCCCAACCGACAGGTCGCGGTGAACACCTTCGGGGCTGTTGACGGCCAATGGCAGCTGACGGGAATTCGTATCAAGGCCGTAGCTGGCCAATTCCTGGCACTCGTCCCTCGACGCTAGTCTCGTAAGATCAGCGCAGTGTCAATTTCAATGTATTGGGTGTGCCCCTTGTTGCGACACATTTAGCGACGAACAAATCATGTACTCGCTGCTGATTCTCAGTTGCTCAAAATCCTGGCAGAGCTGGGTCATGCTCAGGGCTTTGCTGAATCGGAAGCCTTGTGCGCTGAATTGCTCCAAAGGCGCAGCAGGCCCTAAAAGACGCCCCTGCACCGAGTCGCAGAATCGCTGCTGAAGGAACAACAACTGCTCCGCGGTTTCAACACCCTCGGCGATCACCTTGATTCCCAGGCCCCGCGCCATCGCGATGATGGCATAAACAACGGCGCCGTCGCGCTTGCTTTGCATCATTTTTTCCACGAACGACTGATCGATCTTGAGTCCGCTGATCGGCAGTTGCGTCAGGTAGGAAAGACTGGAAAAGCCAGTGCCAAAATCGTCCAGCATGAGAGAAACCCCAAGTGCATGCAGGGTGTGCAGGCACGCGAGGGATTCCTTGTGGTTCTCGATCAGCATGCTTTCTGTGATCTCCAGCTCCAGTAGCTTTGGATCGAAGCCGGACTTGTCCAGCGTCATTTGCAGGGTGCGTAGCAGGCTGCCGCTGCACAGCTGCCGCGCTGAAACATTGACGGACATCCGCAGCGGACGACCGGCAAGCTTTTGCAGGACCATGGCGTCCCGGCAGGCGACGCCGAGCACCCACTCGCCCAGATGCACAATCAGGCCTGATTCCTCCGCGATGGGAATAAACAACTTTGGCGGGATGTCGCCCAAGTGAGCGTCTTGCCAGCGCAACAGCGCTTCCATGCCGACGATGTGCCCGGTCTGAAGGCAAAACTGCGGCTGGTAGTGCACTTGCAGCTTTTGCTCGCGCAGCGCCTTGTTTAGCGCCACCTCCATCGCCAGCCGGCTGACCGCCAGCCGTTCGAATTCCGGGCTAAAACGTCGAAGCCCATTGCGGCCTGCCGATTTGGCCTTATACATCGCCGCATCCGCGTTCTTCAGCAACGATAGCGCGGCATCGCCGTCACCCGGATAGCAGCAGATACCGACGCTGGCCGTCACCGACAGCTCGTGCTCGCCGATAACGATTGGCAAAGCGACCTGCTTCACGATCTTGGCGGCAACATTTTCGGCAGCGGCGCCATCGGCAAGATCGGCCAGCAGCACCACAAACTCGTCGCCGCCCATGCGAGCTACAGTATCTGTGTTGCGAACGACGGCGACAATGCGCTCGGATACCACTTTCAACAGCTGATCGCCGACATGATGGCCGAGAGAATCGTTGATGCGCTTGAAGTGATCCAGGTCCACCATCAACAGCCCAAGCAGTGTCTTTTCTCGCAGCGCGCGTGCCAGCGAGACATTCAAGCGCTCATGGAGCAGGGTGCGGTTTGGCAGTCCGGTGAGTTCATCGTGGTGCGCAAGATGCTGCGTGTATTCATCGCGGCGCCTGCGCTCGCTGATGTCGTAGGCGATGCCGGCGAAGCCGGTAATCTCGCCGAAGTCGTCCCGCAGCGCCGTAACCTCGAGATGAACCGGGAAGCGCGAACCGTCTTTGCGGATATAGGTCCATTCGTGCTTCTCGACGAGACCGGTGCGCGATTCATGGGTGAATGTATCGAAACCCGGCTCGATGACCTCGCCATATTTGTCCGACGATTGAGCCGCGCGCTCGATTAGTTCCCGGCGGTCATGCAATTGTTCAGTCATCGCCTTGCCCAATAGTTCGTCTCGTGCGTAGCACAGCATCCGCTCGGCCGCCGGATTTGTGCTGGTGATCAGTCCTTGTGTGTCGCAGGTAATGATGGAGTACGGCGAGGCATCGACGATTGCTTCGAGCAAGCGGTTGGATCGCGCCAGCGCTTGTTCGTTGTCGCGTTGTTCGGTCAGATCGCATACGATCTTGGAGTAGCCGACTGTTTGACCGCCCCCATTGCGGACCGCAAGAATCAAGACATCGGCCCAGAAGCGCGAGCCGTCTTTGCGAATGCGCCAGCCATGTTCTTGAAAATAGCCGTTCGTCTGGGCCGTGTTCAATACTTGTGCGGGACGACCGGCGACGATGTCCTCGGCTGGATAAAAGCACGTGAAGCTCTTGCCGAAGATTTCTGACTGCGTGTAACCTTTGATACGCAAAACGCCTTCGCTGCTCGAGATCACGCACCCCTTGATGTCGAGAGTGAGCATCGCGTAATCGCAGACGTTCTCTACGGTCCGGTGAAAGCGGCGCTCGGGTTGCCTTCCAGTGATACGGTCTCCACACTGGGGAATCGGGCCGGGGCTGACATTGGATAGCGCCTGCAGCAGAGAACTGGAATCTGCAAGCGAAGCGGTGGACTTCTGAAGCATTCCCCGCTCCAGCCCGAAGGCCTTTTTCTTGTTTCGCGACTATGCGGGGTACCGACGGGCAAACCGGGTATTTGTGCCAGGCGGTAGCATTTGGCAGATGGCGGGTGACACTGGCGCTTCTGCGGAAATAGCCTGAATCCGGTAAAGTTGGCTCCCAAGCAGGACGGCCTGCTGATCGTGACCTTCGACGAGTCCGGCGGCGCCAATACAGATGCGTCTGAATGACCGCAGGCGCTCGTTGGGTCATCACATCCGCTTGTTTTGAGCAAGCTTGGTACAACAAAAGGGGAGTTCTCATCCATGAGAATACAGATGCGTTTCATCAAAATCCTTGGCGCCGCGTTGTTGGGTACGTGGTCTGCCGGAGCGGTATGGGCCGACAGTGACGCGAACATGGCGCAGTCGATCCACGTGCACCCTGCGCCGAATGCGACCGCCGGCACCATACCCAATCCGTTTTACTACACGCAGTATGAATTCTTCGGCAACACTATCAATTGGACCACGTGTGGTGCGAACTCCACCAGCGAGGGTTGCTTCGGCGGCGGCCAGCTCGGTCCTTTTGGATCGCCCTGCGCCGTGGCGGGCTCAAGCAGCAAGGTATACGTGGCCGATGCCAACAGCCTGGTCAACGGAGTCGCAAGCGGCGATGCCACGGTCTACGTATACTCACAAGTCGAAAGCGACACGCCGTCGGCGACGCTCTTGAAGACGATCCGACTGAAAATCCCGGGCTCGGCGACCGCCAAGTGCTCGATGGCCGTGGCCGGTGCATACCTGTACGTGGGGACCAGCGAGAGCCCGACGTATTACCAGATCGACCTGCTGACCTACGCATCGAAGACCGCCAGCACCTGCGGCAGTGCGACGTCGTCGATCTACGCGAACAGCAACTTCGTGATCGTCAACCAATCCAATTGTTTTGCCGGTTACGACTACGACGGAAATTTCTGGGAGGACGGCGGCGAGTCCGCGCCGTACTTCGTTCCATCGTCGAACGCATTCACTCCTTGACGTGTAGCGGCCCGGGACCATGATGCGCCCAGGCCGATAAGGCCGGCCGCGGGGCTGGGTTTGGCCACAAGCGGCTGCTCAATCTCTCCCTGACCCGGTGAATGTCGAGTTTATGGGGGTCGGGTGCATCGCCGATGCGCCGGAATGACAGGCTGTACACGTGTCCTTCGCCGATCTCCAGGCTCGACACCCGGCCATTTGCTGCGCGAATGAAGCGAATGACCGCATCCGGCTCTTTGAACATGTCGGTGGATACCGGGTCGAGGACTGCTCTATCCCAGCGGCGATCGTCCACGGCCAGGACGAGGTGTCCGTTCTCCACGCTTACATCATAAGTAGCCAGTGCCTCGGCACTTTCGTATCGTCCGGCCAGTTCGGACAGCTGTGCCGCTTCCGGATGCCACGGCTGCATCCTCTGGTATTCCGCGCGTGACGCGCCACCGTTGGTAAACTCGCGCACGAAGTGATCTTTGTCTGTGAAGTGAATCGTCGAATTACGGGTTTTGAAGTCACCGGCCGCAACCGGTGCAAATTCAAGGCCGTCGGATTCACGCCTCAATACGCCGTTCTTAACGTCGAGGCGCATCTGGAAGAAGATGGCCTTTGGATTGAAAAACAATCCGGCGTACGGGGCCAGTTGTTCGTCAGTCAGCCGTGGCGTTGTCTTGGGGCCAGCGGGCGTCGAGGCATCAGGCGCAGGCAAAAACAGGTCTGCAACCCGGTCACCCAGGGCGCTGGCATCCGCATCCTCGCCGGCGTTGCAAAGTAGAGCGATGGAAAGGTGCTGGTCTGGGTAACGGGCGAGGAACGACAGATAGCCGGCCCTCTCGCCGGCATGCCATATTTCGCGAACCCCATGATAGCTGGCGACATACAGGCCGCGCGCATAAGAAATTGCGCGGCCGTCGAGGAGCGTCGACTGCCGTTGCAATTCGGCCGTCACGAAGCTGCCCAGCGCGCCGGTATCGAGTGCCTCGTTCCACTTGAGAAGATCGGCGACGGTGCTGAGCAGGCCGCCGCTTCCTATGACATTGCTGAACGGCATGAACTGGTGGTAGCCGCCCGCATCGGCGTCATAGGCGATCGCGCGCCCCTTCACCACGCGGCGAAAATCGTCGCGCCACTGCGTGTGCGTCATCCCCAGGGGTTCGAACAGATGATCGCGGGTGAACGCGGTGAGCGGCGTGCCGCTCACCCGTTCGGCGATGATCGCAAGAAGGGTGTACCCGGTACTGGAATAGGAAAATGCGGCGCCGGGCTGGAAATTGAGGCTCCTCTGCCGCGCCGCCACTTCCAGCGTGTCCTTGAGCGTATAGATCCGTGTCGTGAGGGGCCACCCGGCGATCTCTTCGATCTCTTCATACTCGCGCAGCCCGCTGGTATGGCCGAGCAATTGCGCGATGGTGATCTTCGCTCCGTAATCGGGTAGCTCAGGGACGTATTTGCGCACGTCATCGTCGAATGCCAGCTTCCCCTGTTCAATCAGGATCAGGACCGCGGCAGCGGTGAACTGTTTGGAGACCGAGCCGATCTCGAACACCGTGGCCGGGTCGATTGCCACCCCATGCTCAAGATCGGCGCTGCCATAAGCACGCAACACAGGCGGTGCGCTCTCCTGCTCGACACCCAGGGCGCATCCCGGCACATCCGGCCTGTTCCATTTTTGAAAAATCGCATCGACGTTCGCAACCAGCTCAGGGTTTTTGACTGGATCGGCTTGCCCGGGAAGAGCCCCCGCAATGGCTGTCGCGGACAGGCAAGAAGCTCCCAGAGCTATTCCAAGGCGCCGGATCTTCCGATACATATTTGACCGCCCAAGGAACTTCATGATGTGTGAACAATGAGGCCGGCGATGGGACAATTTCCATCACGCTCGCGACAAAGGGGCTCACCAGCCTAAATATTGCAATAGGGTACTACGCGAGCGGCCGGAACGGAGAAATGGCGCCGGTGCTGGCCCACTGCGGGCGGTCCCCTCCGCGAGTTCTCAGCGGATAAGGGGTCTGCCTGTAGCCGGCCGAAACCTGTCGCTCAATCTCAAAAACCCGATGGCTAGGATTTGTGACCGTCCGCAGGCACCCGGATAAAGGCTTGCTTGGCATCGGCATACTTCGGACTTTGAGCCAGCCGCCTGAGCGCGATCAAGGTATCCAAGGGGGCATCGACCGCCATGGCGTTGACGATCGACGCTGGGATCGGCCCCGCCGGATCAGTGAGCACGCGCAGTTCCGTCAGCACCCCTGCGCCGGCGTTCGGAGTCAACGTCCAGACCTGGCGCGACTTCAGCATTCGCACGAAGCCTGGCCTGGGCGGCATCCCGTCCGCAATAGCGACGTCGGTGATCGTGACCGTCAGCGAGCTTGCGTCCTGGACGATCTGGCGCTGATTGACGATGTCCCGATTGCTGATCGGCCATGGCATTTCCATGGCCTGATAGATGCGGTAGCGGGTGTCGCTGTCGCGCTGGACGATTTTGGCTTCCGCGACCATGTCGTTCAACTCGGCAGTGGCATCGACATCACATAAAACCGCGACGATCGCTGAAAGGCGCGCCGGAATCCGGGTGGTGGCCCGGATCTCGCGTATGCTCCAGCCCTCCACCGCGCGGGTGCTGACTTCGACACCGTCCCGTCCTCTGTCCAGACGCCATTGGTCCTCGCCGACGCTTGCACTGGACGTAACGCAAGCCGCCGCGACCAACAGAACAAATAAAGTCAACATTCGCATCTGCTACTCCTATCGCTCGTGGCGGTTCAGCCATCCTGGCCGCCGGGGCAGTCGATGAACCGCCCCGGAAAAAGAAGCCGGGAACGAGTCCCGGCCTGAAAATGCGGCCTTCAGAGGAGGGAGAATAAAAGGCCGCGCGGTCCGTATTGTGGTGCGAGTCCTACCCACTGATTACCGTGATCGAATAGGAGCTCATGAAGCCGGCTTTGAATTCGCCGCTGATCGTTCGAGTCATCTTAGTCATCATCATTGGTGCATATTCGGTAGATTGCCATGAGCCGGATGCATGAACGATTTCAGTCCCACCGATAACCCAATTGCATGCCGATGAAGCGCGGCTCCGAATAGATGGAACTTTGGAAATACGTGAGGTGCCACTGATCGCTGTTCGAGATGCGATACAGCCTGTCGGTAAGATTGCTGCCAAAGAGCTGTACGTCGAAGGCCGAACCCATGATCTTGCTCCAGCTCAAGCCGGCATTGAGCAGTCCGTAGGAGGGCAGCCAGGCGCCTGGCTCGTCTTGGGGCAAGGTAGTTGAGGCGCTGTACTGGCGGTCGGTCCAGGCGTAGGTCGCCGATACTTCTATGTCACCCATCGAAGGGTCGAGCGGCAGCAGGTAGCGCACCGACTCGCTGAACTGGTCATGAGGTGTAGCTTGGAATGGTATGCAGCTGAGCTGCAGCACGCTACCGCTATATTTTTGCTGCCCGGTGCAATCGAGCTGCTCCGTGGCTCCAGAATATTGCAGAGTGAACTGGCTATATGCGGCCTGTGTGAAACCGTAGGTTGAAACCAGAGTGAGGCCGCGCAGCGGTTGGATAGTCCCCTCGAACTCAAAACCGGCGACCCACGCCTTGCCGACGTTGGTAATTGCCTCGCCCAGCTCCGGAATCACGTTAACTGAATTCGGCGGAGAGTAGCTGTCGGTACCGTCCTTCTGCAAATCGGTGTAGTCGGTGTAATAGACCGCGGTGTTGACGCGCGCGGGTATGCGGCCAATCTCGAAGTCGGATTTCAGGCCGAGTTCGTAGTTGGTGACGTACTCCGGTTTGTAAGTGTAGCGCGCGGGATTTACAGCGATAATTCCGATGCCGCCGGTCTTGTAGCCACGGCTGATCTTGCCGTACAACAGATTGGCGCCGAACTTGTAGTCCAAACCGGCGGTATACGTCGGCGCGGAGCCGCTGACTACAGAGTAATGGTTGTTATTGACTGTGTTATAGACTTCGAGGGCCGTTTCCCGCAGTGCTGCCGGCCCAGATGTGTTGTCGATCGTATAACGCGCTCCCAGAGTCAAACTCAGGCCGGATAATGGGTCGTACAGGCCGCCAAGATCGTAGGTGGCCTGGGCAAATGGGGCAAAGGACCGCTTGATCTCCGAATACTGTTGAAGCACCGATTCGATGAATAACTCCGAGGCCGAGATGATGCCCGAGGCCTTTGTGTACTCATAGTAGCCGCCGACCACGAAGGCGGGCCAGCCGTCAAATGCCCTATTCTGGAGCTGCAGTTCCTCGGTAAAGGTGTGCAGATTGCATTCATTTACGTCGTCGGGATTGATGAAGTCGTTGTCTGCTAGGCGCGAGCCATCGTTGTCCCAGCGGTAGTGGTGCCGGAATGAGGAGTAGCTGGCGATATTGCGCAGAGTCAACTCCTCGCCCAGGTGAATGTTGAACTGATCGACGAGGCCGCCGGTGTTAAGAATGTCGTCGGGATGGGCACTGAGCTGCACTTTGCGGGGGCCCCGTGCCTGCTGCTCATCCAGGACATCCTGACCACAGTTAGTGGACGGCCCCTCGATATCCATGAGCTCACAACCAAGATTGGCCGTCTGGGTCAGATCCAGGCCTGCAATATGGGACAGCACGCCTAGCCCGACCGCGGACGGGATCGCCTGGTTGAGTCCAGTACGATTGATGGCCCCGATCACCGTGGATGTACCGTTATCGTGGCTTCCGGTGTAGTACCCCAGCAGGTAGTTGTCGAACAACTGAATCGGCCGCCAGGTGATTCCCAGACGCGAGGTCCAGTAATGCTTGTTGTCGTAATCCACTCCGGTGGCGTCGTCCTGCGTGAAGCCGTTTCGACTGTAATACTGGCCGCCCGCGTGCATGATCAGCGTCTTATCGAACAGCGGTAAGTTGATCACGCCATCGTAGTTGCCCGCGTATTTATTGCCGTCGTTGGTGACTCCCCCAGTTCTGAGCGAGGCCGAAAAGTCCCCTTCGGGCTTTTGAGGCTCCAGCAGCAGCGCACCGCCTGTCGTATTGCGACCAAACAAGGTGCCCTGTGAGCCCTTCAGAATCTGGACAGTAGAGATATCGAAGAATTTGCCCGGCCCTCCCTGGTTGTTGGCGACCGGATCGGAAGGTAAGGGCACCTCGTCGTAGTAGATGACCACGCCCGGACTGGTGCCAAATTGCGCGCCCTGGCCGCGAATGGTCGGGGTTTCCGTGTTGCGCATCTGGCTATTGGTGCCGATGACCAGTGAGGGTACGCGTCCCTGAAGGTCCGTCGGGCTGTTGATCTGTTCGCGTTTGAGGTCGTCGGCGCCCATCGCCGAGATGGCGACAGGGACATCCTGTAGGTTCTCCGCTGTGCGGCGGGCCGTCACGATGACCGTTTCGAGCCCCTGCACCTCCCCTTGTGCAGGTTGCGCGCCCTGCGCCGCAACCGGAATGGCCTGTGCGTTGGGCGTGGTTGCAATGGACGCCGCCGTTGAGGGAAAGTCAGGCGCGATTGTCGGCGACTGTCTGTTCCCGTTGTCCGTATTCGTCGGCGCCTGCGCGCCCTTCTGATCGCCACCTGGTGTATCCGCCGTCTGCGCGTCGGGCGGGGTCTGGGCCAGGGCATTAGCCGTAGTCCACAGCCCGGTTGTTACAGCCAGTGCCGCAACAGCTATCGTTACTTTCATGATGTACTCCTCCACCACAACCATCGCGCACGGCTGCTTTTGGCCGTGTTGCCGCGGAATCAGTTAGGCGCTCGGCGCTACGGTCACCCTGAGGCCGTTCAGCTCGGGACGCAGCGTGATCTGGCAACAGAGCCGGCTGCCGACCTGCACCACTTCCGACGCCATCTCCAGTGTCGAGGCTTCGACTTCTTCGGTACCGCCAACCGCGCTCTGCCACTGCGCATCGACGTAGACATGGCAAGTGGCACAGGAGCAGCAGCCACCGCAATCTCCAAGAACGCCATCAACCCCATTGGCCCGCGCGATCGTCAGCAGCGTCTGCCCGGGCAGGGCGTCCTCGATGACCTTTTCCACGCCATTGGCCTGAACGAATGTCACCCTGAGCAAGCTCACGTTCCCTCACCTTTGACTTACGAACTACTCTGCCTCATCAAGCACTAACGCTTGATGCCGGTGAAGGGGAAAGAACCCATAATGCCGGCAACGACCTTTCCACTCAGTGTGTTGCCTTCAACAACGCCTTCGAACCTCAGCGTAAGCGGCAACGGCTTCTTGATCTTGTTGATCCATTTGATCGCGCCATTGGTATTGTCATAGGCGATCTCATCAATCGTTTCGACTTGGTCAAGACTGGACTGAGTGCCGCCCAACATGCCATCAGTTGTTTTCAGGTCAAGTGACGTTTCCTGAGGGCCGGTAGGCCCATGTATCGTCACTTTCCAGGCACCTTCTACCGAATCTGTCATGGTTTCCTCGAATGGAATCAATCTCGCCACCAGCAAGCCCAACTATCGTTAAAACCGTGCATCCGCACGATGCTGTCCGCGCGGCCGCACCACGGACACATCATTGTTTGGAAGATGCAGCCGATTGCGCGTCCCAAAGCAAGTGAACACTTGAAGGCCCCGCGACGATGCTGCCGTGAAACGTCGGTGGATTTTCCGGATCCAGCCAAAATTCCGGCAGCTTCCTCAAAATTGTTTCATACATGATTTTGAGTTCCAGGCGAGCCAGGTGGATGCCAAGACAATGATGTGGTCCCGACCCAAATGCCAGGTGAGGGAGTTTTTCCCGGCGCATGTCGAACACCGTGGGATCGCGATAGGTTTTCGCGTCCAGACTCGCGCCCGGTACAAACATGATCACCTTTTCGCCCTGCTTCAGCGTTACGCCGTGGAACTCTGCGTCCTTTTTCAGCAGGCGGATCGGCATGATAAAAGCATAACGGCGCAGAATTTCCTCCGTGGCATCGGGAATAAGCGTCGGATCCGCGCGCAACTCCTTTTGCAGTCCTGGATTCGTTGCCAAATGGCGCACGCCGAATCCCAGCGCATTGACCACTGTGTCGAGCCCGGCTATGAACAGGATTACGCAGTAGCTCAGCATCAAATCCAGTCTCATCGGCTCGCCTTCAATGTCGAGCGACCATAGCAAACTGATCAGATCGTCCTTGGGGTGAATGCGACGATCGGCAATCGTGTCGCGCAGGACCGAGGCAATGCTCCTTAGCTTGATCATGCCTTCGTAGATATCAGGCGAAATCACTTTTACGTGCTTCTTGGCCAGCTCCCTGAACTCCCGCTCCTTTTCCACGGGCAGTCCGAACATCCCAAGGAAGATCTCGACGGGATAAACGTCGGAAACATCATTCTGGAACTCGCAACGACCCTTCTTGGCGATCGCGTCGACGAGACGCTCTGCAAGCGCGCGGATGTCACTCTCTCTGGCCGACACCGCTTTCGGGGAAAATGTCGAGTGCAGGGGCTTGCGCAGTTTTGCATGCGCCGGCGGATCGACACAGATTGGAACTGGCGCCGGTATCCGTTCTTCCTCGGGCAGTTCCGCCATCATCGTTTGAAATGCTTCATCCGAAAAGTGCTCGCTGGAGAAGGTCTCGTAGTCGCGAAGGGCGTCCGCTACCGCTTCATAAGACTGGAACATCCAGTGGCCGCCATTGAAAGGCGTCCAAAAAAGCGGCGGGGCATTCTTGATCACATCGGCGGCACGGGCGTGCGGGTCCTTCCAATATTCAGGGTCCGTGTTGTAGTCGAACTCATAAACAAGGGCGCTTGGAATGTGTGCGGGCGGTTTCACCTTGTTGGCCATATCAATGCTGCTCATGCACTGCTCCTCTCGATCGAAAGCCTTTAACACCTCGACGCACTTTTCTGTCGGCGGGTTTGGCCCTGCCGGCACGACAGTTCCCAGGTCGCTGGACCTCGATGCCTGTAACTATTGATACCCGCGGTGCAGCGCTGTTCGGAACTAGTGTGTCGGAATGACACATCGGTGTCAATAGTTCGTCAGAGTTTTTACTGGAGCCTGGCCCGAATGGATAGATGGGGACCATCGGCGGAGCGCCGACGACGATCAACTTCTTGACTTACAAATTGCGCAAGGACAGCTGGGCACGCATGGCATTGTTGAAGAGTCCAGACTGAAGCACTCGCGATAATCAGTGCGCCTTTGCTCTTGTGAATTAGCCTGTTGGGAAGGCGCGGCGCGAAGTACTCGCCAGAAATGACCCGCTGACGGAACGCCCGAGTGCGAGCTTGTCCCAGGCTTGTGCCGCTCGTCCGGCGGCGAGCGGCGAGCGTTTACTTTTCGGGGTGAAAGAAGCCCAGACTATTTCACTTGATAGGGTCTTGCGGCGATTAGCGCATCGACAATGCTAATGCCGGCAGCTTTTCACTTCGATCCATACGTCTTGAGGGTCTGCGGAGGCTGCTCAACCGAACGCACGGTGTAGGCTTCAAAATGACCCCGGATTTCGATTGCCGCCGGAATGCGTCTCCGGCGCAGCGATTCCCTAGCAGAGGGGGAATGCGTTTTGGTGGTCGCCGATCAGCGCGCCGTGTGGGAGGCCGTCGTGGATGATGCCTTGAACCTTGCCGGGGACGGGAAAGGCTTTGCCCTTTGGCGCGTGGTAACGGAGCCTGGGGCCACCAAGCAACACGGCAAAAGCTCTGCGCGGGCGATCATGGCGGGAGTGACCGTCGGCGCCATGCAACATGTTACCTTGAAAGGCAAGGACATCACCCGGCTCTACGTCCCAGCTGAGAATATCGAAACTGTTGCGATAGCGCGCAACGTCCGGCACGGGCGGAAGATCAGAGTCACCCACTTCATAGTGATCGTAATTGCTGCCGCTTTCGACGATCATGGTTTCACTGGGCTGCTCGCCAGAAGTGTTGTAGACGACATTCCAGCGATGCGAACCGCGTACGACCTGCACGGTGAGCTGGCGTGGCGAATGATCGCAGGGAAACCACAGCCGGATGAGGTCGTTTCCCCGAACGCGGAGAAACGGTGTGTCCTGGTGCCAGGGCGTCGGGACAATCGGCCCCTTGGTCTTGTAAAACACTTGATCGAGGATTAGCTGTGCCGAAGGCGTTTGCATCAGCGCAGCGCCAATTTTGCCGACCGCGCCGCTTGCCAACAATGCGCGTAGCGCCGGGCTGTCCTGACTGACGTATTCCTTCACAACAGTCTTGCCTTCTCCCGAGGGAGAACTGAGGCTCGTGTAGCGCGTCCCAAGACTGCCGTAGACTTCCTCCACTCCGGCTTCCAGTAGACGGAGAGCCTCGGGCTGCAGTGCCCGCTTGATCAACACGGCACCGTCGCGCTGATAGACCGCGATGTTCTCCTCGGTGATTCGCACGCCACTGCTCATCGCTGCGCCTTCCCCGCGACCGAAATTCGCCAAATTATGACTTTAATATAATGACTTATTCGTTCCATATTGTCACAATAATATCAAAATGGAATCCGGGCCCTTCACCTGATATGAAGCAATCGAAACCAACACCACGTCATCCGGTAGTTCTCCTGATTGATGAACTCGCCCGTCTAATGGGCCGATTGCAAGGAGTCTTTGCAAGCGCGAGCGCGAACATAGGTCTCTCGCGTACTGAATTGATGGTTTTGACTGCGGTGGTAGAATCCAATACGCCGCCGACCGTACCGAAGATTGGTCGAAGTCTTGGCCGTCCGCGTCAAGTTGTTCAACGCGCGGCGAACGATCTGATCAAGGCAAATCTCTTGAAAACCGAGCCCAATCCGGATCACAAGCGTGCCCAGTTGTTGCAAGCAACGGCGGCTGGAAAGAAGGTGTACGGATCTGCCGAAGCGCTTGGAACGCAGGCCGCCAACGCGCTCGGCAATGCTCTGAACCTTGCACAAATTGAGCGCCTTGCGCGCGAGATTCGCGAACTGCGCGGCAAGATCGAAGACCACCTGCACGTCTAGCGCGACCTTTGTTTCCGCCGCCATTTCCGTGATGTGGCTCATGTGCCTTTCCCCAGCTATATAGAGGACTTTCCCTGGCACGCGGGCTTGGTTGATTGGGGGCCCGCCGCTCCCCGCAGCTACTGCTGCCGGCCCATCATCCCCGGTCCTGCCCTGCCGCTCCGGCACCAAAATTCTTGCGCACCGCGACGAAGAATACCGGCACCAGGAAGATCGCCAGTACCGTCGCCGACAGCATGCCGCCGATGACCCCGGTGCCGATGGCGTTCTGGCCGCCGGAGCCGGCGCCGCGGGAAATCGCCAGCGGCATGACGCCGAGCATGAAGGCCAGCGATGTCATCAGGATCGGGCGCAGGCGCTGGCGGGCCGCGTGCACCGTGGCCTCGATCAGTTCCATTCCCCGTTCGTGATTTTCCTTGGCGAACTCGACGATCAGGATCGCGTTCTTGGACGACAGCCCGATGGTGGTCAGCAGGCCGACCTGGAAGAACACATCGTTGTTCAAGCCGCGCAGCAGCGTCGCGCTGATGGCCCCGATCACGCCCAGGGGCACCACCAGCATCACCGCGACCGGGATCGACCAGCTCTCGTAGAGCGCGGCCAGGCACAGGAACACCACCATCAGGGAGACGGCGTACAAGGCCGGCGCCTGCGAACCCGACAGCCGCTCTTCGTAGGACAGGCCGGTCCACTCGAAGCCGAAACCCGGCGGCAGCTGCCTGGCATACGTCTCCATGGCATCCAGGGCCGTGCCGGTGCTGACCCCGGCGATCGGCTGGCCCAGGATCTCGATCGAGGGCACGCCGTTGTAGCGCTCCAGCTTGGGTGAGCCATAGCCCCACCTAGCGTCGGCGAAGGCCGAGAACGGCACCATCTGCCCGGCCGCGTTGCGCACGTACCAGCCGGTCAGGTCCTGCGGCAGCATGCGCGAGGGCGCATCGCCCTGGATGAAAACGCGCTTGACCCGGCCGCGGTCGACGAAGTCGTTGATGTACTGCGAACCCCAGGCGGCCGATAGCGTGTTGTTGATATCGCCGATGGTCAGGCCCAGTGCGCCGGCTTTCTCCCAGTCGACGTTGAACTGGTATTGCGGCTCGTCGTCGAGGCCATTGGCGCGGATTTTGTCGAGCTGCGGATTGCTCTCCGCCAGCTGCAGCAGCTGTTTGCGCGCCGCCATCAGCTTGTCATGGCCCTGGTTGGCGCGGTCGAGCAGTTCGAAGTCGAAGCCGGTGGCGTTGCCCAGTTCCAGCGCCGCGGGCGGGGCGAAGGCCACCGCCTTGGCGTCGGCGATTTTCTTGAAGCGCTGCGTCGCGCGCTCGGCGATCTCCTGCACGCGGTTATAGCTGCCCGGACGCTCGTCCCAGGGTTTCAGGCGCACGAACACCAGGCCGGAACTCTGGCCGCGGCCGCCGAAGCTGAATCCGCTCACGGTGAACACGCCTTCGACCGCCTGCGCCTCGTCCTTCAGAAAATGGTCGCGCATTTCGGCCAGGACCTTTTCGGTGCGCTCCTTGGTCGCGCCCGGCGGTGTATTGACCTGCGCGAACAGGATGCCCTGGTCCTCGTCGGGCAGGAAGGATTTCGGAATGCGCGTGAACAGCAGCGCCATCAGGCCGACGATGAGCACGAAGACCACCAGGTAGCGCCCGGTGTGGTTGACCATGTGCACCACGCCGCGCTCGTACTGGCGGTTGCCGCGGTCGAAGCCGCGGTTGAACCAGCCGAAGAAGCCGCGCTTGTCGTGGTGCGAAACCTCGGGCCGCTGCAGGATGGTGGCGCACAGCGCCGGCGTGAAGATCAGGGCCACCAGCACCGACAGGGTCATGGCCGAAACCATGGTGATCGAGAACTGCCGGTAGATCACGCCGGTGGAGCCGCCGAAAAAGGCCATGGGCAGGAACACCGCCGACAGCACCAGGGCGATGCCCACCAGCGCCCCGGTGATCTGCTCCATCGATTTGCGCGTCGCCTCGCGCGGGCCCAGGCCTTCCTCCTGCATCACCCGCTCGACGTTCTCGACCACCACGATGGCGTCGTCGACCAGCAGGCCGATTGCCAGCACCATGCCGAACATGGTCAGCACGTTGATCGAAAAGCCGAAGGCCTTGAGCACGGCAAAGGTGCCGAGCAGCACCACCGGCACGGCGATGGTGGGGATGAAGGTGGCGCGGATGTTCTGCAGGAACAGCAGCATCACCAGGAACACCAGGCCGATGGCCTCGAACAGGGTCTTCACCACCTCTTCGATCGAGATGCGCACGAACGGCGTGGTGTCGTACGGGTAGATCGCCTGCAGCCCCTTCGGGAACACCGGCCTGAGCCGGTCGATGGTCGCGTGCACCGCGTTGGCCGTGGCCAGGGCATTGGCGCCGCTCGACATCTTCACCGCAAGGCCGGCTGCCGGCTTGCCGTTATAGCGCGCATCGGCCGCGAAGCTCTCGCCGTTGAGTTCGACCCGCGCCACATCGCGCAGGCGTACCTGCGAGCCGTCGCCATTGATCTTCAGCAGGATCGCGCCGAATTGTTCCGGCTTTTGCAGGCGGGTCGGGCCGATGATGGTGGCATTCAGCTGCTGGCCTTTCACCGAGGGCAGGCCGCCGAGTTCGCCGGAGGCGACCTGGACATTCTGCGCCTGGATCGC
Organism: Verrucomicrobiota bacterium; assembly: GCA_903970595.1. Taxonomy (GTDB): domain Bacteria; phylum Pseudomonadota; class Gammaproteobacteria; order Nevskiales; family Nevskiaceae; genus Nevskia. The sequence continues at coordinate 10,880 of CAJCJI010000052.1, read as the reverse complement.
GTTGGCCACGTCGACCGGGGTCAGCGCGTACTGGTTCAGCCGGGCCGGGTCGAGCCAGATGCGCATCGAATACTGCGCGCCGAACAGCTGGTAGTCGCCCACCCCGGGCGTGCGGCTCACCGGGTCCTGCACGGTGGAGGCGATGAAGTCGGCGATGTCGGCGTTGTTCATGCTGCCGTCGGCCGAGACGAAGCCCACCACCAGCAGGAAGTTCCGGGTCGCCTTGGCCACGCGGATGCCTTGCTGCTGCACCTCCTGCGGCAGCAGCGGCGTCGCCAGCTGCAGCTTGTTCTGTACCTGCACCTGGGCGATATCGGGATTGGTGCCCTGCTCGAAGTTGAGCGTGATGGTCATGCTCCCGTCCTTGTCGCTCTCGGACGAGAAATACAGCAGGTGGTCGATGCCGGAAAGCTGCTGCTCGATCACCTGCACCACGGTGCTCTGCACCGTGTCGGCGGAGGCGCCCGGATAGGTCACGCTGATCGCCACCGCGGGCGGGGCGATGCTCGGGTACTGCGCCACCGGCAGGGTGAGGAGCGCCAGCCCCCCGGCCATCATCAGGACGATGGCCAGCACCCAGGCGAAGATCGGCCGGCCGATGAAGAACTTCGACACGTTCGCCCCTTACGGTTGCCGGGTGAAAGCCGGCGGGGATGGTCCAGCGCCCGATGCGTCCGCCGCATCGCCGCCGAGTTCGCCCGCGGACACTTCCCTGGGCCGGACTTCGGTCACGCCGGGCTTGATCCGCTGCAGGCCGGTCACCACCACCTGCTCCCCGGCCGCGACCCCCTCGCTCACCAGCCATTGATCGCCGATGGCGCGCTCGGTCTTGATGACCCGCGTGCTGAATTTGTGATCGGCTCCGACCACGATGGTGGTGGCTTCGCCGCGCTCGTTGTGGGTGACCGCCCGCTGCGGAATCAGCAGGCCCTGCTCGTTGACGGCCTCTTCCAGCTGCTCGTGCACGAACATGCCCGGCAGCAGAACCTGCCGCGCGTTCGGAAACACTGCGCGCAGCGTCACCGAACCGGTGCCGGGATCGACCGTGACTTCGGAGAACTGCAGCGTACCGGTCTGGTCGTAGGGGCTGTTGTCTTCCAGCGTCAGCTTCGCCTGCGCCTGGCCCTCGCCGACCTTCTTCAGCTGGCCGCCGGCCAGGGCCTTTTTCAGGCGCAGCAGCGTGGTGCTCGGCTCGGTCACGTCCACATAGATCGGATCGAGCTGCTGCACCACCACCAGGGCCGTGCTCTGGCCGGCTTGCACCAGCGCGCCTTCGGTCACGGACGAGCGGCCGGTATGTCCGGCGATGGGTGACAGCACCCGGGTGTAGACCAGGTTGATGTGCGCGGTGTCGACCGCGGCCTTGGCCGAGGCCACGTCGGCGACTGCCTGCTGCTCGGCGGCTGCGGCATTATCGAAGTCCTGCTGGCTGATCGCCTGCGCGTCCAGCAGCGGCTTGTCGCGCTGCGCCAGCAGACGGGCCGTGGTCAGTACCGCCTGGGCATGCGCCAGTGCGGCCTGCGCGCTTTCCAGGCTGGCCTGGAACGGCGCCGGATCGATCTGGTAAAGCTGCTGGCCGGCCTTGACCTCGCTGCCTTCGGCGAACAGGCGCTTGAGAATGACGCCGCTGACCTGCGGGCGCACCTCGGCCACGCGATAGGCCGCCGTGCGGCCCGGCAACTCGGTGCTGATCGTCACCGGCTGGACCTGCAGCGTCATCACGCCGACCTCGGGCGGCGCGGCGGGCGCCGCGGATTTTGGAGACGAGCAGGCGGCGAGCACGGCGGCACAAAAAAGCGGCGCCCGGTTGAGACACAAAAGCCTGTGCAGACCCATCCTGCTATCCTCTTCCGCCCTATTCCGTTGCGTAAAATCCCCTGTGATGATCGGGGGTTTCCCTAAACCTGACCGGTACCACGGACGTCCGCGGCCTGAATCCGGCAGGCACATCCAAGGCCGCGGTGAAATCCTAGCAGAGCCGGCGCCGCAAGCGGCGGCACCGACAGTACCACCTTGTACAGTTGCGCGGGAATCGGGCGACGAAAAGCCGGCGCGCGCGCGAAAAAATCCGCAGGCTCAGGCGCGCGCCGCGGAGACTCCGTCGCCGCCGGCCGATGCCGACTGCTGCATCTGCGCCAGGCGTGCCAGCAGTTCGCCCAGAATCTGCCGCAGCAGGCGGCCGGCTTTTTCGCCATCGCCCGCGCGCAGGGCGCCGACGATGTCCCTGCGCTCGTCGTTGAACAGCCCGATCAGGCCGATGCGCTGCACCGCGATGCGGGCGCGGATGTCCCAGGCCATGTGCTCCCAGGCCCGCAGGTACAGGCTGTTGCGCGACATCTGCACGATGTGGCGGTGGAAGTTCACGACATGGTCCATGAAGGCGTCCTTGTCGTGTTCCCGGTTGGCGCGCTGCATCAGCTTCAGGTCGCTTTCGAGCTGGACCAGGTCGGATTCGGCGCAGGGCACCGCCAGCCGCGCCGCGGACTCCTCGATGGCGGCGCGCAGTTCATAGGCTTCGCGCAATTCGTCCAGGTCGATGGTGCGCACGCGGGTGCCGCGATAGCGTTCGGCCTCGAGCAGGCCCAGCGCCTCCAGCTCGCGCAGCGCCTCGCGCACCGGCGCCTGGCTGACGTTGAACTCGCGCGCCAGCGCCATTTCCTTGAGGTGTGTGCCGGGCGGGGCGCTGCCGTCAAGGATGCGCGAGACGATCGCGTTGCGGATCTGGTCCCGCATACAGGTACGATGAATGCCCATGCCGCTGGTCCTGCCGCTGCCGGCGGCTCAATTCCCTGCGGGAAGTAATGGCGCAAGGGGTACGTCCGCCACCGCCTGTTGCTTTGGCAGATCATTGTGCCAGCCGCCGCCGAGAGCCTTGACCAGCAGCACGCTGGAATTGAGGCGCCGCGCCTGGATATTGGCGGCGGAAAGCTGCGCCTGCAGCGCGGCGTTTTCCGTCGTCACCACTTCCAGGTAAGTGACGATGCCGCCCTTGTAGCGGTAAATGGCCTGCTCCAGCGCCTTGCGGGTGGCGGTCACCGCCGCCGCCTGACTCAGGCTCTCCTGTTCGAGCTGGCGCAGCGCCGCGAGATTGTCTTCCACCTCGCGGTAGGCGTTCAGCACGCTGCCGCGATAGTCGGCCACCTGCTCGTCGTAGGCGGCATGGGCCTGGGCCGACTGCGAGGCGTGCCGCCCGGCATCGAACAGCGTCAGCACCGCCGAAGGCCCGATCGACCACAAGTTGCTGGGTGCTTCGATCCAGGTGCTCTCATGCCCGCTCTGGTAGCCCGCCGAGGCGTTGAGGCTGAACACCGGGAAATATGCGGCGCGGGCCACGCCCACGTCGAAGTTGGCCGCCGCCACGCGGCGTTCCGCCGCGGCCACGTCCGGCCGGCGCTCCAGCAGCGCCGAGGGCAGGCCGGGATCGACCGGCGGCGGCGCCATGGCCTCCGGCAGAGGCATGGCATCGAGGTGGAAACTGGTGGCGGGCACGCCGATCAGCACGGCGATGGCGTGCTCCAGTTGCGCCCGCTGCAGCTGCACGTCTTCCGCCTGGGTCTTGGCCGTCTCCAGCTGCGCCTGGGCCTGCACCAGGTCGCTCAACGCCGCGGCGCCGCCGTTGTACAGGTTCTGCTCCAGCTCCAGCGCCTTGGTGTAGTCGACCACGGTTCGATCGAGCAAGCCCTGCTGGTTGTCGGCACCGCGCAGCGAGAAGTAGTCCGTCGCCAGTTCGGCATGGGTGCTCAGATCCAGCGTCACCAGATCGCCGGCGGAGGCCTGGGCGCTGGCCTTGGCGGCATTGAGCGTGTTGCGCACACGGCCCCAGACGTCGATTTCGTAGGACAGATTGGCTTCCAGCAGATAGTCGTTGCCGACGGCACTGGCGCCGGGCGTGTAGTTCGGTCCGTTGACCGAGACGCGGCCGCGGGTCAGCGAAGGGCCGGCGCTAAGGGTCGGGAACAGGTCGGCGCGGGCGATGCCGGCCTGGGCGCGCGCTTCCTGCAGCCGCGCCACCGCCGCCCGCAAATCCTGGTTGGCGCTGGCCACCTGGTCTTCCAGGGCATCGAGCTGGGCGTCGCCGAACTGCGTCCACCAGGCGCCGCGCGGCTGCCCGTCGACCGGCTCGGCCGGCTTCCAGTCGCCGCTTTCCTTGTAGGCCGGCGGCGGCGTGCCGGTGTCCGGCGGCGCCTTGTAGGCCGGAGCGAAGGAACAGGCGCCGAGGGCTCCGCCCAGGAACAAAGCCAGGACCGCGCCCGCAGCCCATCCTTTGCGCGCCTTCACGACGGCTTGCCCTTGTCCTGCTGCTGTCCGGGCGCCGGTGCGGGTGGCGGCGGCGCGATGCGCACCTGGGAACCGTCGGCCAGCGAATCGGGCGGGTTGAGGATCACGTTGTCGTCCGCTTCCAGGCCGCTGACGATCTCGATGGTGGTGCCGAAGTCGCGGCCCTGGGTGACGTTCTTCAGCGTCACGTGGTTGTCGGCGCCGACCGTGGCGATCTGCAGTCCGGCGGTGCGGAACAGCACCGTGTTGGCCGGCAGCCGCAGGATCTTGGCGTCGGCGGGGAGCTTGAAGTGGACCTCGGCGTAGGCGCCGGGGAACAACTCGCCCTTGTCGTTGTCGACCTGCAGCTCGACCTGCAGGGTGCGCGTGCCGGGATCGAGCGCATCGGCGGTGTTCACCACCGGCGCCGGGTAATCCTTGCCCGGATGCTCGGCAAAACGCAGCGCGGCGGAGGTGCCGACCGCGGTCATGGCGGCGTAAGGCTGCGGCACCTGAACATAAATGCGCAGCCTGTGGGTGTCCGCCACCCGGAACAGTTCCGCGCCGCTGCTCTGGCCGGCATTGATCAGCGCGCCGATGTCGGTGTTGCGCGCCGTCACCGTGCCGTCGAACGGCGCCACCACGCGCTTGAACGATTCCAGGTCGCGCAGGCGCGCCACGTTGGCGCGGGATGATTCCAGCGCGGCCTTCTTGGCGGCCTCGTCGCCGGCTTTCTCGTCGGCGTCCTGCTTGGACACCGAGTCCGTCGCCAGCAGGCCCTGCCAGCGCACATTGGTGGTGTGCGACAGATCGTAATTGGCCTGGGCGGTGGCCAGGTCAGCCTGGGCCTGGCTGTACTGCTGGTCCACTTCCGGCGCATCGATCTCGGCCAGCAGCTGGCCCTTTTTCACATGCGTGCCGATGTCGGTATACCAGTTCTGCAGGTAGCCGCTGGTACGCGCGTAGATCGGAGCCGCGAAAAAGGCCTGCACGTCGCCGGGCAGCACCAGGTCTTCGCCGGCCGGGCTGTGGCTCGGCTTGAGCGTGACCACGGTCGGAAGGGCCGTGGCGGCGGTCTCCTTGCCCAGGGCGGCGCGCGCGGTGACCCGGCTGAAGATGCCCCAGACGGCCAGGACCAGGGCGATCACCAGGGCGATCAGCGCGATGCGGCGCACCTTGCCGGGCGGGCTGTTGCTGTGGATATGGGGCGATTGTTCGGACATGATGGTCTCCGGTATTTCGTTTAGTGCGCGCGCGCGGCGCTGCGGCCATGAATGATGCTGAACACGGTGGGCACGAAGAACAGCGTCGCCACCGTGGCGAAGAGCAGGCCGCCGATCACGGCGCGGCCGAGGGGGGCGTTCTGCTCGCCGCCGTCGCCCAGGCCCAGGGCCATCGGCACCATGCCGATGATCATCGCCAGGGCGGTCATCAGCACCGGGCGGAAGCGGGTCAGGCCGGCCTGCGAGGCGGCCTGGAAGGCGTCATCGCCGGCGTTCATGCGCTCGCGCGCGAAGCTGACGATCAGCACGCTGTTGGCGGTGGCCACGCCCATGCACATGATGGCCCCGGTAAGGGCCGGCACGCTGACCGTGGTATGGGTCAGGAACAGCATCCAGACGATGCCGGCCAGCGCCGCGGGCAGGGCGGTGATGATGATGAACGGGTCCAGCCAGGACTGGAAGTTGACCACGATCAGCAGGTACACCAGCACGATCGCGCCGATCAGTCCGATGAGCAGGCCGTTGAAGGACTGCTTCATGGTCTGCACCTGGCCGCGCACGATCACCTGGGTGCCCTTGGGCAGGTCCTTCTTGGACTGGTCCACGATCTTTTTCACCTCGTCGGCGATGAAGCCCAGGTCGGTGTTCTGCACCGAGCCGTAGATGTCGATCACCGGCGTGGCGTTGTAATGGCTCACCACCGCGGGGCCGAAGCTGCGGTGGAAGCTGGCCACGTTGGCCAGCATCTGCGGCGGCCCGCTGCCGGTGCCGGCGGTGCCGTTGGTCAGGGGCGTGGTCGCCAGGTCGTTGAGCGAGTCGACGCGGGCCTGCGGCGTCTGCGTGGCGACGTTGTACTGGGTGCCGGACTTGGGCTCGATCCAGAAGCTCGGCGTGGTCTGGAAGCTGCCCGACAGGGACACCAGCAGGTCGCTGGCCACGTTCTGCTGGGTCAGTCCCAGTTCCTGCGCCTTGCTGCGGTCGACGTCGACGTTGATCTGCGGATAGTCGAAGGCTTGCTGGACGCGCAGGTCCACCGCCCCGGGGATGTCGCGCAGCTTGTCCAGCAGGCCATTGGCGTAAACGCGGTTGGCCTCGACGTTGAAGCCGGTCACCTGGATGTCCAGCGGGCTGGGCAGGCCGAAATTGAGGATCTGGCTGACGATGTCCGCCGGCAGGAAGGCGAAGGTGGTCGAGGGGAAGGTATCGACCAGCTTGCTGCGCAGGATGCGCTCGTAGCCGGCGGTCGGGTGGTGATCTTGGTTGAGCGAGATGAAGATGTCGGCGTCGCCCGGCCCGACCGCGGCAGAGGTGCTGTAGGCGGTATTGATGCCGCTGTAGGGGAGGCCGATGTTGTCGACGATGCTGCCCAGTTCCTTCGCCGGAATCACCTCGCGGATGGCGGCCTCCACCTGATCGCACAGAGCGGCGGTTTCCTCGATGCGGGTGCCGGTGCGGGCGCGCAGATGCAGCTTGATCTGGCCGGCATCGACCTTGGGGAAGAAATCCTGGCCCAGGCCCGGCATGTACTTGCCCAGCGGGAAGGCCAGCACGGCGGTGCAAGCCATCACCAGCAGGAAGATGGCGGCGAAGGGCAGGCCGCTGTGCAGGGCCCGCTCCAGCAGGCTGTGGTAGCGCTCGCGCACCGCTTCGAAACGCTTCTCGAAGCCGATCTGGAAGCGCGCCAGCGCGCCGCGCGCCCTGGCGTGCGCCTCCGGGTCGTGCATCTTCAGCCAGTACTTCGACAGCGTCGGCACCAGGGTACGCGACAGCAGGTAGGAGGCCAGCATGGCAAACACCACCGCCTCCGCCATCGGCACGAAAAGGTACTTGGCGATGCCGGCGAGCAGGAACATCGGGATGAACACGATGCAGATCGCCAGGGTCGAGACCAGGGCCGGCAGGGCGATCTGCGCCGCGCCGTCGAGGATGGCCGCCTCCACATCCTTGCCGTGCTCGAGGTGGTAGTTGATGTTCTCGATCGTCACCGTGGCGTCGTCCACCAGGATGCCCACCGCCAGCGCCAGGCCGCCCAGGGTCATGATGTTGATGGTCTCGCCCAGCGCCGACAGGCAGATGATCGAGGCCAGGATCGACAGCGGGATGGAGATGGTGATGATCAGGGTGCTGCGCCAGCTGCCCAGGAACAGCAGGATCATCAGGCCGGTCAGCGCCGCGGCGATCACCGCTTCGCGTATCACGCCGGAAATGGCGCCGCGCACGAAGATGGACTGGTCGCCGAGCGCCTGGATGGTCAGTTCCGGCGGCACCTGGGCGCGGATCTGCGGCAGCTTCTCGTTGATGCTGTTGATGATGTTGAGGGTCGAGGTGGTGCCGGTCTTGAGCACGCTCATCAGCACCGCGCGCTTGCCCTCCAGGCGCACGATGTTGGTCTGCGGCGGCGCGCCGTCGCGCACGTGCGCCACGTCGCGCACGTAGACCAGGGTGCCGTTGGCGGCGCGGATCGGCACATTGTTCAGATCTTCGATCTTGGTCGGGCTGGCGTTGAGCTTGACGAAGTACTCGAGCGAGCCGATTTTTTCCGTGCCCGCCGGCAGCACCAGATTTTGCGCGGCGATGGCGTTGTTGACGTCGTTGCCGGACAGGCCCCTGGCGCGCAGCGCCTGGGGATCCAGGTCCACCTGCACCTGGCGCTGCTTGCCGCCGTATGGAAACGGCAGCGAGGCGCCTTGCACTGTCGACAGCGCCGTGCGGATGATGGTGTTGCCGGTGTCGAAGATCTGCGCCTCGGACAGCTTGTCGCTGGACAGCGCCAGCTGGATGATCGGCACGCTGGAGGCGTTGTAGGCGAGGATGAAGGGCGGATTGGTGCCCGGCGGCGAAAAGCGCAGCTGGGTCTGCGACACGCCGGTGATCTGCGCGTAGGACAGTTCCTCGTTGACCGTCGGCTGGAAGAAGTATTTCACCACCGCGATGCCGTTGAGCGACTGCGACTCGGTGTGCTCGACGTCGTTCACCACGGTCTGCGCGGTGCGCTCGGAGAACAGCACGATGCGGCTGGACATCTCGTCCGGCGGCAGGCCGGTGTAGCTCCATACCGCCGCCACCACCGGAATCCTGATGTTGGGGAAAATATCGGTGGCGGTGCGCAGGATCGTGAACACGCCCAGCAGCACGATCAGCAGGGCCAGCACGATGAAGGTATAGGGACGTTGCAGCGCAATCCTAACAATCCACATCCTGGGCTCCAGTGTGGCGCGCAACGGCCGGAACGCCGTGCGCGGCGGCCGGCGCTGAGGGCCGGCGGGAGGGGCGCCGGTCAGGCTGGCGCCAAAGGTGCGGCATTATAGATTATCGATAATATTTGGCTAGGGGCCTGTCCGTTAATGAGGGAAGATTGTCCTGATTGGAACAGCATTCGTCACCAATCATGCCTCTACCGACGAATTGATAGCCTGGCTCCATAAGCCTGTGCCTAAGGATAGAAATCTGATGTGCAGCCTTTCAAGCTTGGCTGTTCAATAAGGCAAATCCGGGCGCAGCCCGGATTTGCCTAGCGATCGCGGAAGTGCGTCTCCACCTTTTCGTCCTGGCCTTTCACATCCACGCAGACCGTGGCGGTGGGGCGGGCCAGCAGGCGCGGGATGCCGATCGGCTCGCCGGTCTTGGTGCAGTAGCCATATTCCTTGTCGCGGATCCGGCGCAGCGATTCGTCGATCTTGCGCAGCAGGTAGGATTCCCGCTCGCGCAGGCGCAGGTCGAGCCAGTGCTCTTCCTCGGCGGTGGCACGGTCGGCCGGGTCGGCGAAGATCTCGCGCTGGTGCAGGCGTTCCTTCACGTCCAGCTCGCGCGCCAGCACTTCGCTGCGCATCTTCATCAGCAGGTTGCGGAAATAGTCCAGCTGCGCATCGTTCATGTATGCCGATTCCGGCATGGCGCGAACGTCGTCCTCGCTCAATGCCTCACCCGGCTGGTACGAGTGGGCTTTGCGTACCGCGACCGGCTTCACTGCATGGGTGTGCTTCGCCGGCAGCGGACGCGGTGCGGGCTTTTTTATAGCGTTGGAATCGTCGGCGGCAACGGTTCCGGTGTGGCTTCCGGCTCCGCCGTTGAGGCTGGCGCCGGCGCCGGGCTGCTCGGTACCGGCTCCGGTGCCGGGCTCGGCGCTGGGGGCGGGGGGGGCGGCGGGGCTGCCGATTTGCGCTTGGCCGGGCTCTTCAGCTTTTTTTTTTGGGCGGGCTTGGCGACGACTTTCTTGGCAGCCGGCTTGGCTGCGAGCTTCTTGGCGGCGACTTTCTTCGCCGCGGGTTTCTTGGCTGCGACCTTCTTGGCTGCGAGCTTTTTTGCCACCGGCTTGGCGAGTTTCCTGGCGACCGGCTTGGTCACCTTCTTCACCGCGCTTTTCGCCTTCTTGAGGACCTTCTTGACCGCGCTCGCCGCCTTCTTTGCAACGGACTTTTTCGCCGCTTTGGCCTTTGCCGGCAATTTCTTGGCCTTGGCTTTGGTCGCGCCCTTCTTGGTCGTCACCGATGTCTCCGTATTTTTGGACTTGCTAAGGTAGTCGATAATCGCAAAATGCAACAAAGTTCAGGCGTTATAGCACCCGCATATCGCAACGTCAATGAAAAAAAAATCCGATTGGGAACCCCGCGCCGCGCTCGATGTTTTGCACGCGCGCGCCCGACTTTACAGGTCAATTCGAGGCTACTTCGAGGCGCGTGAAGTGCTTGAAGTGGAGACCCCGGTACTGTCCGCCGCCGCCACCGTCGACCCCAACATCGACAGCTTCGCCACCCGCGCCCCCGCGGGGGCGGAACGCTGGCTGCAGACCTCGCCCGAGTTCGCCATGAAGCGGCTGCTGGCAGCCGGCAGCGGACCGGTCTACCAGATCGCCCGCGTGTTCCGGCGCGAGGAAGCGGGGCGTTTCCACAACCCGGAATTCAGCCTGCTGGAGTGGTATCGGCTGGGCTGGGACCATGTGCGCCTGATGGATGAGGTGCAGGCCTTGCTGCAGGCCTGCGGCGTGGCCAGCGAGACCGCCTGGGAGCGCCTCAGCTACCGGGAGGCCTTCCAGCGCCATGCCGGCCTGGACCCCTTCGATTCCAGTCTGGACCAGCTGCGCCAGGCCTGTGCCGCGCAGCTGCATCTGTCCGCCGGCCTGGACGCCGAAACCAATCCGGACGTCTACCTGGACCTGCTGATGTCGTCCCGCGTCGGTCCGCGCCTGGGCCTGGCGGCGCCGGCCTTTCTCTACGATTTCCCCGCCTCGCAGGCGGCGCTGGCGCGGATACGTCCCGGCGATCCGCCGCTGGCCGAGCGCTTCGAGCTGTTCTGGAAGGGCATCGAGCTGGCCAATGGCTTCCACGAGCTCACCGATGCGGCCGAGCAGCGCCGGCGCTTCGAGCAGGACCGCGCGCGGCGCGGCGCCGAGGGGCGCGAGGC
>CAJCJI010000051.1 GCA_903970595.1 Verrucomicrobiota bacterium | reverse complement strand
ACCGCCCCCGCCGCCGCCGCGGCAATACCGGGCGCCCGAACCGCCGCGCCCGCCGCCAGGAGCGTATGCGGCGCCGCGCTATCCACCCATGACCCCGGACCAGATCCGGCAGCGGGTTGGCGGCGGCCGGATTCTCGCGATCAATCCCGCCGAAAACGGCCTGCGCGTGCGCGTGCTCAAGGATGGTGAAGTGCGCTCGGTCGAGGTTCCCGGCGCGGCCTATGCGCCCGGCCCCGGTTACCCGCCCCCGCCGCCGCCCGGCTATGCTTATCCTCCCGGCTATCCACCCGGCCGCTGAAGCTTTAAGGCCGGCCCCGTCCTAACCCGCTCCCAGACACCCCAATCCATGCGCGCACTGGTCATCGAAGACGACTCGCAGCTGCGGGCCCAGGTCAGCCAATACCTCGCCGAAGAGGGCTATGCCATCGACGCCGCCGGCGACGGCGACGAAGGCCAGTACATGGCGCTGGAATACCCCATCGATCTGGCGGTGATCGACCTGGGCCTGCCCAAGACCCCGGGCATCGCCATCATCAAGGCGGTGCGCAAGGCCGGGCGCAAGTTCCCGATCCTGATCCTGACCGCGCGCGACGGCTGGCAAAGCAAGGTCGAAGGCCTGGAAGCCGGCGCCGACGACTACCTGGTCAAGCCCTTCCACCGCGAGGAGTTGCTGGCCCGGGCGCGCGCGCTGGTGCGGCGCAGCGGCGGCTGGAGCCAATCCCTGCTGGAATGCGGCCCGATCGTGCTCGACACCACCGCCCGCAACGTCAGCCTTTCCGGCAAGCCGGTCGAACTCACCGCCTATGAATACCGCGTGCTGGAGTACCTGGTGATGCACGCCGGCGAAGTGGTTTCCAAGAGCACCCTGACCGAGCACCTCTACAACGAGGACGAGGAGCGGGACAGCAACGTGATCGAGGTTTTCGTGCGGCGGCTGCGCACCAAGCTCGATCCGGACAATACGCTGAACCCGATCACCACGCTGCGCGGCAGCGGCTACCGCTGGGACCTGCCGAGAAATTGATGTGTAGGTCGGCCTTCAGGCCGACTGTCGGCCTGAAGGCCGACCTACAATAGCGCTCAATGAAGTCCCTGCGCGCCCGCCTGCTGCTCGCCGCCACGCTGGTGCTGCTGGTGTTCATGCTGCTGGCCGGCGCGGCGCTGGAGCAGGCGTTCCGCAGCAGCGCCCAGCAGGTGCAGCAGGACAAGATGCAGGCCCTGATCTACGCCATGCTCGCCGCCGCCGACGCCGGCGACAACGATGTGCTGAGCATCTCGGCCAATGACCTGCCCGATCCGCGGCTGGGCCGCGTGCAATCCGGCCTTTCCGCCCTGATCTTCGACGCCAAGGGCAATGTCATCTGGCGCTCATCGAATTTCGAGGGCCCGGTGCCGCAGCTGCCGGCACCGGAGGTCGGCGGCAGCAAGTTCATCGAGTATGACGACCAGTTCGCACTGAGCTACGGTGTGCGCTGGGCGGTGGATAGCGGACCGCACCCGCTGGCCAAGCCGCGCCGCTACACAATGGCCGTGATCGAAGACAAGACGCCCTACCGCACCCAGCTCGGCGTATTCCGCCGCACGCTGTGGATCGGCCTGGGCGTCGCCGCCGCCGCCCTGCTGCTGCTGCAGCTGCTGGTGCTGCGCTGGGGCCTGGCGCCGCTGCAGCGCCTGGCCACCGAACTGCGCCGGGTGGAAAGCGGCGAGCAGGCCAGCATCCAATCGACCTACCCGGACGAATTGATGCCCCTGGCCGCCGGCCTCAACACCATGATCCAGAGCGAGCGCAGCCAGCAGTCGCGCTACCGCAATGCGCTGGACGACCTGGCCCATAGCCTGAAGACGCCGCTGGCGGTGTTGCGCGGCGTGGTGGACGACAAGAGCTTCGACGCCGCGCTGCGCGAGCGCGTGCGCGACCCGGCGGGCCGCATCCAGGAAATCGCCGATCACCAGCTGCGCAAGGCCGCCACCGCCGGGCGCCGCAGCTTCAGCGAGCCGGTACGGCTGCGGCCGCTGGCGGAGAAGATCGCAGGCGCGCTGAGCAAGGTTTACGCCGACAAGCAGCCGGAATTCAGCTTCGTCATCGGCGCCACGCTGCGCGCCCGAGCCGATGAAGGCGATCTCTACGAAATGCTCGGCAACCTGATGGACAATGCCGGCAAGTGGTGCCGCAAGCACATCCGGATCAAGGCCCACTACGCCGAGCGCAAGCTGCAAATCTGCGTGGAAGACGACGGTCCCGGCTTCCCTGACGACGCCGACAAGCTGCTGCAGCGCGGCATGCGCGCCGACAGCCTCACCCCGGGCCAGGGCATCGGCCTGGGCGCCGTGGCGGAGATGGTGCGGGCCTATGACGGCAGCATCGCGCTGGGACGCTCCGAGCTTGGGGGCGGCAAGGTGGAGGTGGCCCTTTCGGTCTAGCCCCCAGCACAGGCGCAGGGCTTGCCCCGGCGGGTATTGCACCGGCTGCCGATGCCGCCGTTCCGCCCGGAACTGCCGCTTGACTCAGGTCTTGGCAAATAAGGCGATGCGAGGGGCTAAACTTGCCGGCCATGGTACGGGTGGCCGCGCGCCATGGCCGAACTTCACTTCGATTCCTTTAATCTATCCAAACACGCTCTGCCGGAAGGTCCTACATGCCCAATCTGCAACAGGTGCTCAAGTTGATGATCGATCGCGGCGCCTCGGACGTGTTCCTGACCTGCGGCGCCACACCGCGCATCAAGATCGAGGGGGCCACCCACTCAGTCAATGCACCGGTGCTCAAGCGCGGCGAAGTCCGGGAGATGGCCTACAGCATCATGAGCGAACGGCAGAAGGCGACCTTCGAGGAGACGCTGGAGGCCAACCTGTCGTATTCCTTCGGCCAGGCCGGGCGCTTCCGCGTCAACGTGTTTCACCAGCGCGGCGAAATCGGCATGGTGATCCGTCAGATCAAGTCGGACATCCGCACGTTCGAGCAACTCGGCCTGCCGCCGCAATGCGCCGGCTTTGCCATGCTCAAGCGCGGGCTGGTGCTGTTCGTCGGCGCGGCCGGGGCCGGCAAGAGCACCTCGCTGGCGTCCATGATCGCGTACCGTGCCGCCAACGGCGACGGCCATATCCTGACCATCGAGGACCCGATCGAATTCCTGTTCCGCCACAACCGCGCCCTGGTGGACCAGCGCGAGGTCTCGGTGGATACGCATAGCTTCGGCGATGCCTTGCGCAACGCCATGCGCGAAGCCCCGGACGTGATCATGATCGGCGAAATCCGCGACCAGGAAACCGCCAAGCACGCCATCGCCTACGCCGAAACCGGACATCTGTGCCTGTCGACCCTGCACGCCACCAATGCCGACCAGGCCATCGACCGCCTGGTCAATTTCTTCCCGCAGGCCGCGCAGAAGCAGATCCTGATGGACCTGTCGCTCAACCTCAAGGCGGTGATCTCGCAGCGCCTGATCCCCTCGGCCGACGGCAAGGCGGCATTGGCCACCGAGGTCATGGTCGGCACCATGCACATCTCCGACCTGATCCGCGAGGGGCGCGTCGAAGCGCTCAAAGAAGCGATGAACAAAGGCCGGGAAAGCGGCATGTACACTTTCGATCAGTCGCTGTTCGAGCTCTATTCGGCGGGACGGATCACGGCGGAAGAAGCCCTGCGCAATGCCGATTCCCGCACCGACCTGGGCTTGCGCATCCGCCTGTCCACGCCGCGTACAGTGGCCGATGCTCCGAACCTGACGATGGCCGAGGCCATCAAGGCGCAGCCCGCCGAAAACATCGGCAAGCTTTATCCGCGCAAGTAGGCTACCCCGCGTTCGGCACCTAGCCCGCGTTCGGCGCAATACGCAGAAAATTCTCGCGGTAGTAGCGCAGCTCGGCGATCGAGTCCTTGACGTCGTCCAGCGCCAGGTGCTTGGATTCCTTGTTGAATCCGCGCGCGATCGACGGCGCCCAGCGGTGGCACAGCTCCTTCAGGGTGCTGACGTCGAGATTGCGGTAGTGAAAGTGCCGCTCCAGCTCCGGCATCCAGCGCGCCAGGAAACGGCGGTCCTGGCAGATGGAGTTGCCGCACATCGGCGAGCGGCCGGCCGGCACCCATTGCCGCAGGAAGTCCACCGTCAGGCGCTGCGCCTCGGCCTCGTCGATGCGGCTTT
>CAJCJI010000050.1 GCA_903970595.1 Verrucomicrobiota bacterium | reverse complement strand
GTGGCCGCCGCGGCTTGCGTGCAAAACAGCCGGCGGCCACGGGCCGCCCTAAAGAAAATTGATGCGGGTCGCCTGACACCGATCACCGGCCAAACACTGTCCGCACCCGATCACAATCCCTGCGGGCAAACGGGTCCGCCCGCTTGCTGCGCCGTGCTCAGCGCGGCGGCGATCCGCCCGGCCAGTTCGGCCAGCGCGCGCTGATGGCCTTCGACCAGGGCCGGATACCCGGGTTGCACCGTTTCCATCACGCTGCTGCCGCAACTGGCGGCGACGGCGCCCTCGCCGGCGCGGCGCAAGGTCCACAAGGCGTCGATACGCGCATAGGCGCCCAGCGCCGACTCGAAGCGCTGCACCTTCACATCGATGCGCCAGGTCACCGTGCCCGGCGCCTGCGACGCGTTGGGCAGGCCGTAGACGTCGCGGACGCCGAGGCGCTGGCTCAGGCCGGCGGACAGGGCGGCGCGGATCTCGTCGCCCAGCGGAGCGATCCAGCGGCGGGTATCCACCGGCACCATCTCGCCGGCGCCGGTGCGCACCACTATTTGTTGCGTCGAAACCTGCGGCGGCATGTCGGCCGGCTGCACTTCGATCTGGAAGCCGGCCGACGCCGACTGCTGCTGCTGCGCCGGCGGCACCAAGGTGTAGAACTCGGTCGGCACCGAGGCGCAGGCAGTCAGCAGCAGCGCCAGGCCGGCGGCGGCAACGGCGGCTTTGTCGATCATGCTTCTTAGGACCTTCATTTGTTTCCGGAATCGGGCGCCGGTTCCTGATCGGCGCGCTTGCCGCGGATCAGCGACTCCGGATGCTGCTCGAGATAATCCGACAGGGTGCGCAAGGATGTCGCGGCGCGATTCAGCTCTCCCAGCGTGCGCCGCAAGTCCTGCTGCAGCGGCGCATCGGGCGAAGCCAGGCCCTGGTCCAGGGACTGCAGCGCCTTCTGCGCCTCGCGCAGGGTCGCCTTGGCCTCGGGCGCGATGTCCTGGTCGAGCTGCTTGAGCAGATTGTTGGCGTTCTTCAGCGTGCCGTTCAGGTTCTGGCCGATTTCTCCGAACGGAATCTGGTCGAGTTTGTTGACGATGCTCTGCAACTGCTCCTGCAGCTGCTCCAGGCCGCCGGGCGCGGTGGGAATGACCAGCGGCTGCGAGGCCGGGTCGAAGGCCACGCTCTGCGGATGCTTGACGAAGTCGAGCACGATATACATCTGCCCGGTGATCAGGTTGCCGGAGCGCATCTGCGCGCGCAGGCCGTGCTCGACCAGGCGGGCCCACATCTGGCCGGTGCCGGCCTGGCCGCCCTGGTCCATGCTGCGCATGCTCCTGATCGCGGCGCCGAGACGGTCCGGGTAGACGTCGGCGCTGACGTCGGTATAGAACTCCCGCTTCATCGGATCGAACTGCAGCTCGATCGAAGTCACGTTGCCGAAGCTGACGCCGTGGAAATCCACCGTGGCGCCGGGCGACAGGCCGCGCACCGATTGCTCGAAGTGCATCAGGATCCGCAGCGGCTCGCCGTCCGGCGCGGCCAGGGCCAGGGTCTGGTCGGAGAACAGATGGAAGTCGGCCTTGTCTGCCGCCGGTGGGCCGGGAGCCTGGTCGTCGTAGGGCTGGAAGGCGACGCCGCCGGCGATCACCGTGGCCAGCGATTGCGTGTTCACCTTGAGCCCGCTGGCATTGAGCGCCACGTCGATGCCGCTGGCATTCCAGAAGCGCGCGTTGGCGGTCACCAGGCGGTCGTTCGGCGCGTCGACGAACACCTGCACCGTCACGAACTTGCCGTCCTCGTCCAGGTCGGCGGCCACAATCTTGCCCACCGCGACCCTGTGGTAATAAACCGGCGAGCCGATGGCCAGGGAACCGGCATCCTCGGTGTGCAGCCGGAACAGCCGCCCCTTCATGTCGTGTGTTACCGCCGGCGGCTTTTCCAGTCCGACAAACTGTTCCCGGGGCTTGTCCGATACGCCGATGTCCACGCCCAGGTAGGCGCCGGACAGCAGGGTGTCCACGCCGGAAATGCCACTGAGGCCGATGCGCGGCCGTTCCACCCAGAAGCGCGTATCCTCCACCGCCACGTGGGCGGCATCCTTGTTGAGATCGACGGCGGCGACGATGTGCTTGTGGTCGCGGCTCAGCGTGATGCGCCGGACCTTGCCGATCACCACGTTCTTGTAGCGCACCTCGGTCTTGCCCGCTTCCAGGCCCTCCGCGGTTTCAAAGGTGAGCTTGATGCTGGGCCCCGCCTCGTAGTAGGTGCGCAGCACCAGCACCAGGGCGGCGAGCGCCGCCACGATGGGGACCAGCCAGATCAGCGAAAAGCTCCAGCGGTGCTGGCGCCGCAGTTCCGGCTCGGGCAAGCCGGCTGTATCGCGTTCGCTCATGGGCTCGGAAAACGCCTGTGGTTGACCGGTGACTTCATGCGGCGCTTGCGCCGGCCCTGGACCGCCGCGGACCCCGCGCCTGCCTCACGTCCCAGATCAGGCGCGGGTCGAAACTCATCACCGCCAGCATGGTCAGCACCACCACCGAGCAGAAGGCGATGATGCCGGGACCGGCCTTCACTTCGGCGACCAGGCCGAACTGGACCAGGGACAGCAGCAGCGACACCACGAATACATCGAGCATCGACCAGCGGCCGATGAAATCGACCAGGCGGTAGATGCGCGTGCGTTCGCGCCGCCAATGCGCCGTGCGCCGGCTGGTGATCAGCAGCAGCAAGAGGCAGGCCATCTTGACCAGCGGCACGACGATGCTGGCGGTGAACACAATCACCGCCAGGTCCCAGGCGCCGTTGTTCCACAATTCGACCACACCGGAAAGAATGGTGTTGTCCTGCACGTCGAACAATTCCGTGGTGCGCATGACGGTAAGGACATTGGCGGGGATGTAGAGCGCCGCCGCTGCGATCAGGAAAGCCCAGCTGCGCGCATGGCTGTCGGGCTTGCGCCGCTGCAGCGATGCGTCGCAGCGCGGACAGTAGCACGGAACGGCAAGGGACCTGGCGCGCAGCACCAGCCCGCAGCCGCGGCAGCCGAGCAGCCCGAGGTC
>CAJCJI010000049.1 GCA_903970595.1 Verrucomicrobiota bacterium | reverse complement strand
CCGGCTGCGGCCGGCCGCCATTTTTTTATGGATGAAGGGCCGGCCTTGGTGCCGGCCACCGCGTCGCCCTGAAGGGCGACCTACCAAATCAGGAGGCATTACATGAAGGAAAAATCCAGCGTTTCACGGCCGAAATGGATACACGGCACCAACCAGGGGCGGGTCGAAGTGCCGATCCGCGGGCCCGGCGAGACCAGCGAGGGTTCGGGCGCCGAGAAGGGCAAGGCCCGGGTCGCCATGGGCGTGCCGGTGGGACTCGCCTGCGAGCAGGACGAGAACGAGGGCGGGTACCGCGGCGAGCAGGAGGGGGAGTATCGGCGGGACAAGGCCGAGGGGCGCCGCGGCAAGGAGGATTGAAGAGGGGCGGGGCCGGCAGTTTGCCGGCCCCTTTTCTTTGAGGCGGCGGATGCGAAGCCCGGGCGAAGCAATCGGCGGCCGCGGTTTTCGTTGCGGTTACGGATTCCAGAATTGCGCCGTATTTGCACCAGAAGCGAACGGCAACGGCAAATGGCGGCGCTACGATTTCCGCGGTATTCAAACGAGCGGAGACCAGGATCGTGGATCGAGTACCGTATTGCATGGAGGAGTGGCCCGACGAGGCTCAGATGCCGGCGGGGTTCGGCTTGGACGACAACGTTCCGCCGGCCTGGGATTGCAGCGCCGATGCGCTCGCTGTCCATGCAGCGGATATGGCCGGGCAGCGGGAAGCTGGCCGGATTCTTCGTTGTGCTCAGAATGACAAGTAATCATCTGGATCGAGGAAGAAGCCGGCGGCCATGGGCCGCCCTATTGGTTGTATCGATCATCGCGAAAATGACTTATATAAGTAATTGATATAGAATGAATTGTCCTGCAAATCCTGGAATTGACCCGGTGCGGGGCAAAAAGCATGAAACTGAGTTCTGAACAACTGCGGGTTCTGGAAAATCTGGCGGTCGGTTACGACAACTGGGTGCAGGCCCGCCGCGCGGCGCCAGCGGCCGAAAGCCGGCTTGCATGGAAGGTGCGCGGCGAGAAAGAGTATCTCTACGAAGTGCGCAATCGCCGGGGCGACTCGAATTCGCTGGGAGTCCGGTCGGTAAAGACCGAGCAGCTTTTTGCCGACTTCGAGCGGCGCCGCGCATTGCGCGAAGCCGCGCTCGAACGCGCCAACACGGCACGCGGTGCCATGGCGGATTCCATCCGGGTGTATCGGGCGCTGCGCTTGCCCCTGATCGACGGTATGGCAGGCCGCGTGCTGCGTGCGGCGGATGAACGGGGACTGCTGGGGAATGCGCTGCTTGTGGTCGGGACCAACACCATGGCCGCTTACGAGATCGAGGCGCGGGAGCGGTTCGCCACAGGGGTCGATTCCACCAATGATTTCGATCTGACCTGGGCGGCACGGGATAAGACGTCCTGGACGCTGACCGCGGCAAGCGATGCGCCGATCATGGACATGCTCAAGGGCGTGGACGAGACGTTTACCGTCAACTACGAAAAGGCATTCCAGGCGCGCAATGCGCAGGCGTATGAGGTTGAAGTGCTGGTGGCGCCATCGCTTGCGCTGCTGTACCCGTCGCGCGAACCGATCCGGCCAATTCCCTTGCCGGAACAGGAATGGCTGCTCAAGGGTTCGCCGGTGTCGCACGTGGTGCTGGACCGGGATGCGACGCCCGCCCGCATCGTCGCACCCGATCCGCGATGGATGGCACTGCACAAGCTGTGGCTTGCGGAAAAGCCGCACCGGAATCGGCTGAAGGTCGACAAGGATCGCAGGCAGGGCCAGTTGCTGCTCGAGGCGGTGCAGCGGCTGATGCCGCATTACCCGATCGACGATGCGTTTTTGCGCGAGGTCCCGGAGGAGTTGCGCGGGTACTTGCCGTAGGGCGAAGGGGTTGGCGGGCTCGCACCGGCACCACTCACAGTAACCCCTCCTTGGCTTTGTGGAGAGAGGGGATTTTTCAAAGACGAGTTCTAGTGACTGACCCGTCCTAGGACAACCAAAAAAGGCCGGCCTTGCGCCGGCCTTTTCTTTTTTGGAGCCGAATTATGTCCTTGGCAGAAATTCTTTTGTGGGCGCTGCGGGAAGCGGCGTGCCCGTGCCGCGCGCGGAGGTGGGTGCCATGCAAGCCGGCATGATCATCACGCGGGTGCGCGCCACGCTGCTCGATCCTTCGGGCGTGTATTGGCCGGACCCGGAACTGTACGACTATCTGTCGGCGGCGCAGACGGCAGTGGTGAACCTGAAGCCGGACGCGTATGCCTTGACCAGTTTCGTGACGCTGGCGGCGGGGGTGATGCAGAGCCTGCCGGCCGAGGGCTCGCAGTTGCTGGATGTGACGCGCAATGCCGGCGGTACGGCGATCCGCGAGATCTCGCGTGCGGAGTTGAATCATTCCAATCCGGCCTGGCCTGCGGCGACGCCGGCGCCGACGATCCTGCATTACATGCCGGACCTGCGGAACCCGCTGGTGTTCCATGTGTTTCCGCCCAGCGACGGCACGTCCAGCGTGGAGGTTGTCTACGCGGCGGCGCCGCCGCGGGTGGCGCAGGCCACTGACAACCTGTCGCTGCCGGATGTGTTCGAGACCGCGTTGCACGCCTACGTGTGCGCGCTGGCGCTGGCGAAGAACACGGACCGAGGCGACCTGGCGAAGTACCAGGCCTTCATGAACCAGTTTGTACAGCTGGTGCAAGGCAAGTCGCAGGGGCAGTTCCCCGAGGCGCCGAAGATGGAGACGCCCTGATGCCGATTTCGGTCAGCGATTTGTTGGCACGGTGCAGCAAGACCTTGTACGACGAGACCAACGTGGTTTACGCGCAGCAGGAATTGCTGGATCACCTGAATGCGGCAGTGGCGGAGATCGTGCAGCTCGATACGAAGGCCTATATGGTCAACGCGCCGCTGCCCTGTGCGCCGGGCACGCTGCAGACGCTGCCGGGGGATGCGGTGGCGCTGGTGGACGTGCGCTACAACTGCGACGCCAGCGGCGACCCCGGGCGGGCGATTACGGCGGTGGGGATCGAGGCCTTGCAGGCGGCGCGGCCGGACTGGCACCAATCGCCGCCTTCGGCGGTGACCCGCCACTACGCGGCGGATGTGCGCGACCCCAAGCGCTTCTATGTCTGGCCGCCGCAGCCGAGTCCGGCCGGCTATGTGATGGCGGTGTACCAGGGTGTACCGGACGACGCGGCCCTGAGCGACAACTTCCCGCTGCCGGACCTGTATGCCGAGGCGGCCTATCTGTTCGTGCTGTACCACGTGCTGCTGCGGCGCGATGGCGCGGCCGATCCGCAGCGCGCGTCCGTGTTCTACCAGATGTTCATGACGGAGCTGGACCAGGACGTGAAGAACATCAATACCATCCAGGCAGGTAAACCCGATGTGTGACGTACAAGATCTGTTTCCGGAAATCCGCCGCGCGGTGAAAGGCTGCCCGGAGCCTTCGATGCAGGATGCCCTGGTCCGCGCCGCGCGCAGTTTCTGCTCGGAGACCTGGCTGCTGCGGCGGCCGCAAAGCTTTACCACCCAGGCCGGGCAGCAGCAGTATCCGGTGCAGGCCCCGGCCAACGAGGAGGCGATCGCGTTGAAGCATGCGCAGATCCAGGACCTGGCGCCGGGGAATTCGATCTATCCGCTGCGCTTTGTCTATCCCACGACGGTGAATCCGAACCTGGGGCCGGCGCGGCCGCGGGCCATCTGCTTCGTGCCGTATGCGAGCCTGGCGCTGGTGCCGGTGCCGGACAATGCCTACCCGGTGCTGGTGGAGCTGATCACGCAGCCGGTCACCGGCACGCAGGCCATCGCCGACGAACTGGCGGTGCGTTATGACCGGGCGCTGGGCTACGGCGCGCTGGAGTGGATCCTGCGCATGCAGGGCGACCCCTGGTATAACCCGCAGGCCGCGGACGAGTACCGGCTGCTGTTCAACCAGGAGATCGTCAAGGCGCGCGGCGAGGCGGCCTTCGATTTCACGCCGAACCAGCGGCAGTGGCTGGCGGGAGGATTCGCATGGCGGCGCTAGGCAGTGCCTGGGGCGGCCAGGCGGGGTTCGTCGAGCAAGTCAGCACGCCGCCGCTGATCGCGCTGTGCCTGGCCGGCGGACAAGGCAGCATCACGGTGTCGTGGAGCCCGGTAGCGGGCAACCTGGGCTACTCGGTGTACTGCGGGGTTTCCGGCGAGGACATGCTGCCCATCGCCGAGCAGGTGCCCGGATCGCCGTACGTCATCGGCAGTCTTGGCGCCGGGCCCTATTTCATCCAGGTCACCGCGGATCTGGGCGACCGCAGCAGCGAGGCTTCGGCGGTGGTGTGCAGCGCTTTCATTCCGGCCGCGCCGAACGGCCTGGCGGCCACCGCCATGGACGGCGCGGTATCCCTGAGCTGGAATGCCCTGCCGGGATTGAGCTACAGCGTCTACCAGGGCACCGCGTCCGGCGAGGAGGGCTCCACGCCGGTACAGAGCGGCATCGAAGGCGGATCGACCACGCTGGGCGGCCTGGACAACGGCACGGCGTACTACTTCACGATCGGCGCCTCGGCGTCGGTCGGCTGTTTCAGTTCGGGGCCTTCGAGCGAGGTGAGCGCCACGCCAGCCGCGCCGGTGCTGATCACCTGGGATCCGCTTACGGACCAGCACTGGATCCTTTCCAACGGCAACCTGACGGCAAGCAGCTGAGCCCGGAGCCTACCAACATGTCAACCACGATCGAGATCGGCGTCGCCTGGACGACGCTGCCCAACCAGCTTCCGTACGCGTATGCGGAGGTGAGTATCGACGCCTTCAGCGGCGGCAATAACCAGTTTTACATCGGACTTACGCCCGACAATACGACCCCACCCGATGAGGGTTATGGCATCCAGTTCGTTCCCGGCGGGGATAGCGCGCTGATACCCGGCGGGACCGGTCCGCAGCTCAATGCCGGCGACGTGATCCAGTTCGCGCTGGACCAGGCCGGCGGCAATTTGTGGATCGGGCAGAACGGCACCTGGATTGGCGGCGGCGATCCCGCCGCGGGGAGCAGTCCTAGTTTGACGGGCCTGTCCGGTGCCTACTACGTCGCGGCGCAGATGTCGTTTTCCAATGCGGGCGCGGTGACCGGGGCGTTTACGCTGGCGGAATTGAGTTATGCGCCGCCCTCCGGTTTTTCCTCCTGGAGCGGCAGTTGAAGATCGCGGTGGAGTCGTTCAAGGGCCTGGCGCCGATTCTCAGCAACCGGCTGCTGCCGCCGGGATTTGCCTCGTCGGCGGTCAATGCCAAGCTCACCAGCGGCGACCTGGATTCGTACACGGATATCGGCAATCCGTTCCAGCTCGCGGTCGATCCGGTGGTCAATGCGATCTGGTTGATGGCGGGACCGGCGCCGGACTACTGGCTGCAATGGTCCGCTGCGCAGCTGTCTTATGGCAGCAATATCGATGCCTCGCTCGGCACCATTCCCGGCGACGAGACCTACCGGACGTTTATCACGGGCCTGGCCGGGGGACCGCAACAGACCAACCTGTACTACGCGACGGACCCTTCGCAACAGGGCAGCAATCCGCAGGGGGCTTATCCTTATGTGACGTTTCCGCTGGGCATCGTCTCGCCCACGGCGGCGCCCACTGTGGTTGCGCCGGCCGGCCCGGCCGGGCCGACCACCAGCTACGAGTATGCGCAGGAGGCGAGCGTCAACAATGCCTCAGTGGCCGACGCGGGCAGCGGCTATGCGGTGGGCGACGTACTGACCCTGGAGGGGGGCAGCTTGCTGGTGAGCGGCAATCCGGCGCAGATCACCATCAACAACGTGACTTCAGGCGGGGCGATCGATACCAGCGTCAGCGGGTGCATCTCGGTTTCGGCCGGGGGGTTCTACGTCAACAATGCCGGGCCGGGCAGTACCACGATCAACCAGGCCGGGCTGTCCTTGCCGGCCGCGGCGATCACGCTGGCTTCGACCGCCGGCATGGCGGCGTCTGGGACCATCAGCGTTGCCAACAGCGGCGCGTCCAACCAGACCGTCAACTACAGCGGTATTTCCGGCAATACGCTGACCGGATGCAGCGGCGGCTCCGGCGCGGTGGACAACGGCGCCGCAGTGCAGGCGTCTTCGGTGACGGTGGCGGCCAGCGGCGGCATGGGCAGCGGGGCCACATTCGTGGTGAACGTGGTGCCGCAGCAGGGCAGCAGCAATGCGCCACCTTCGGGCTGGGGCTTTGCGCCCTATAACAACGGCGCCGGTTCGTTCGGCCAGTTCTCGGTTGGCGGCGGCAGCCTGCCGTACCAGTGGAACATCAGCAGCGGGCAGGGTACGACGTATGTTGCTTATACGACCGCTTCTTTCAACCTGAAGACCGCCAGCGCCTTCAGCTTCCAGGTGGATGCGGCGACGTTTCCGAACGGCGGGGACGGCTATGCCGACCTGGTCTTCCAGTTCGCGGGGACCTTCAATGGGGTTTCGCCCTTCGGGCAGGTGGTGGGACCGACGCTGGTATTGAACACGGTCAATGGCGTGATCGGCCTGTATCCGACCATTACGCTGCAAAACGAGGCGCAGCCTTCGGGCTCGCCGGTGGCCACGGCGAGTTACCCGTTTGCCGGCAGCACGCAGTACCGCATCAAGATCAGCGGCGCGGTGGCCAATAATTCGAGCGTGCCGGGCTTTTCGGTAACGGCGACAGTGGCCTTGAGTGCGGCGCCGGATACCGCGCTGGTGACGCTGAACGGCTTTGTGCCGTATGCGGGAGAGCAGTTCGGCGTGGGCGAGAACTGCCGCAATGGTACCGAGAACACTTATTTCGAGAACATCCTGATCACCTCGACGCAGCCGGCCAGCCAGGTCGCCTCGGAGGCGACCAGTTATGTCTATACATACGTCACGACGTATGGCAGCGGCGCCGACCAGATCACGCAGGAGTCCGGGCCCAGCGATCCCAGCCCTACCATCACCTATTTCCTCGATGAGAGCAGCAACCCGGTGACGATGACGCCGGTGTCGGTGTCGATTCCGCCGGCGCCATCCGGCCTGGATATCGGCAACTACAATCTGTACCGGCTGGTGCAGCTTGCGGACGGGTCCGAGGTGTTCGAGTTCGTCAAGCAGCTGGCGAGCAGCACGTCGGCGCCGACTTCGTATTCGGATACCAGCCTGGACGAGGCACTGGGCGATGCGTTGCTGACCACGGACTATGCGCCGCCGCCGGGCAATCTGCAGGGCATCCTGGCCCTGCCCAATGGGATCATGGCGGGCTTCTTCGCCAATACTCTGTGCCTGTCGGCGCAGAACTTTCCGTTTGCCTGGCCGGTGGGGAATCAGCTGCCGACCGATACGCCGATCGTCGCCATCGCGGCGATCGACAGCACCGTGCTGGTGCTGACGCAGGCCAATCCGTATACGGCCTGGGGCAACGATCCTTCGGCGTACACCATGAGCAAGGAGCGCGCGCAGCAGGGTTGCGTGTCCAAGCGCAGCGCGGCGACGCACAAGCGCCTGGGTGTGATCTACGCCAGCGGCAACGGCCTGTGCTACTACGCCGGGCAGGGTGAGCTGGACCTGATCCGCATGCCCAACGGCGACCCTTATTTCAGCGTGGAGCAGTGGCAGGCGCTGAACCCGGCGTCGGTCCTGGGCGTGGTGCACGACGACAAGTACTGGTTTTGGTACAGCAGCGGGGGCACCAGCGGCGGTTATGTGCTGGACCTTTCGCCGGCGGGTTTCGGCCTGATCGAACTGGATTTCCACGTCAGCGCGGCCTCTGTCGATCCGGCCGCCGACATCCTGTACCTGGTGCCGGATGCCAGCGTGTACCCGATCAACGGCAACGTGGTCGGCGGCGCGCTCAACGTTGTGAGCCAGTGGGAGGGCGGCTCCGGCCTGCGCCCGCGCAGCTGGGAGCGCGACGAGATCCTGCTGCAGCGGCCGACGGCGTTCACGCTGGCGCGGGTGCGGGCGGAGGAATATTCGGACCTTGCGCTGACGGTATCGAACGAGAATGGCACCGCCTTCAGCGGCAGTGTCGGCAGCGCGGAACCGTTCATGATCGCGCCGGTGGTTGGCATCAAGTGGAACATCGCCGCCACCGGCAGCAGCTGCTTCAATACTGTGGAGCTGGTGACGCAGGCCGAGGAGCTGGCGCCGTGATGCGCCTGGACATCGACCAGGTGTGGGAGGAGTTCAACGCCCTGGCGGGGCCGGTACTGGCAGCGGAGGACGACAGCCAGGAGCATATCCGCAGCGCCTGCCGGGCGGACCGCGCCTGGCTGTTCGGCGACGCGGACAGCTTCCTGGTGCTGCAGTACCAGCTGCGGCCGGCGACCTCGCGCATGGAGCTGCTGATCTGGCTGTTCGTGTCGCGCGGCGCGCAGGGCTGCATCGAACGGCACTCCGGCTGGCTGCGGGAACTGGCGCAAACGCTCGGCGCCAGCCGCGTGCTGTTTCGCACGCGGCGGCGCGGCTTCGAGCGGGCACTGCCCCGCGGATGGGCGGTGGATCACGTTACCTGGTCACTGGAGATCTGAATGAGCAAAGGCAATGTGGCGACCTCGCCGGCGCAGGTGCAGTACGAGCAGGATGCGCAGCAGACGGCGAACAAGGCGCTGAGCCTGTGGCTGCCGGTGCAGCAGTACTACAACCAGCAGTTGCAGCAGAACCAGCCGGCCTTGGAGCAGATGGCACGCGGCCGGGCCGCGGCCACGGCGCGTACTCAGGGGTTCGATGCGACGCTGCGGGGGCTGTCCGCGGACAGCGACCGCGGCGCCTCGGCCGGGTCCGGCCGCTACCTGATGGCGCTGGGCAGGGGCCTGGATACCAGCGGGGCCGGCGCCGTATCGGGCGCCACCGCGGCGCAGGCTGCCGCGCATATGAACTATGTGCAGGGTCTGCAAAACGTCATCGGCATGAACCTGTCCAGCCAGGCCAAGGCGATGGGCGGGCTCGGCGCCGCCGCCGCCCAGGAGCAGGCCTACGAGCAGCAGAAGGCGACGTTCCGCAACAACGCCATCGCGGGCATCGAGTCATTCCTGGCCGATCCGGCGGGGCAGGGCGGCGGCGGG
>CAJCJI010000048.1 GCA_903970595.1 Verrucomicrobiota bacterium | reverse complement strand
GTGGCCGCCGGCCACGGTAGCCCGGTCGAGGATACCCTTCAGACATGATCACCCGGATCAGCCCTAAGCATTCCTCCTTCCGCGACGAACTCCACGCCGAGTTCAACCGCTACCTGATGGTCGAAGCCGCGCGCTTCGACCGCGCGGAATGCCTGCGCATCGACTTCCACTGCCACGACCGCAACAGCGATGTGCCGGACGAGCTGTGGGGCCGCATCCTCGGCATCCCGGAAACCTGGCTGAAAACCGGCAAGCTGGTGAAATGCCTGCAGGGCAACGGCAGCGATGTGCTGACCATCACCAACCACAACAATGCCCGCTCCTGCTGGAAGCTGCTGGACAAGGGCTTCGACGTGCTGGTGGGCACCGAGTTCACCTGCTTCTTCCCCGAGCACGACCTGTACGTGCACGTGCTGACCTACGGCTTCACGCCGGAGCAGGAATTCATCCTCAACCGCAAGCGCGCGGACATCTACGATTTCCTGCGCTACGCCGCCGAACACAGTATCCCGGTCATCCTGCCGCATCCGCTGTATTTCTATTCCACCAACAAGGCGATCGGGCCGGAGCTGTTCGAGAAGCTGGCGCTGATGTTCCAGCGCTTCGAGGTGCTCAACGGCCAGCGCGACGTCTGGCAGTGCGCCCTGACCATGTACTGGGCGCAGGGCCTCACCGAAGAGAAACTGCAGTACTACAGCCTCAAGCACCGGCTCAACCCGGCGGATTTCGGCGTGGCGCCGCAGCGGGCCAAGGTGCTCACCGGCGGCTCCGACGACCACATGGGCCTGTCCGCCGGCCAGTGCGGCTCCTACCTGTGGGTGCCCCAGCTGGCCAAGCGCCGCCAGGACACGCCGCTGTCCAAGCTGGCGCTGGAATCGATCCTTGCCGGCAACATCGCCCCCTTCGGCGATGTCGGCGAAAACCAGAAACTGTCCATCGCCCTGCTCGACTACTTTGCCCAGGGCGTGACCAAGATGGAAGACCCTGGCCTGCTGCGCATGATGTTCCATCGCGGCGAGCTGCAGGACAAGGTCGCCTGCTTCGCCATCGCCAACGGCCTGCTGGAGATGAAGAAGCACAAGAAGACGCAGCTGTTCGTCTCCTGCGTGCACAAGGCCCTCCACGGCAAGAAGCCGGCCTGGCTGATCCGCTGGAACGTGTCCAGCGATTACAAGTTCTGCGTGGCGCAGCTGGAAAAGATCGCCGCCAGCCGCAGGGAATCGCCGGAGCGCTCCGCGGCCATCACCAGCCAGGCCATGAACGAGATCTTCACCGGCCTGTGCGAGCTGATGATCAAGCGCCTGCGCGGCTCCGCCACCGCCCTGGCCGACGTGCCGCTGGCCGACCTGTCGACCGAGTCGCTGACGCGCCGCTTCGAGATTCCCAGCCAGCTCAGCGCCCTGTTGTTCAACTCCGGCAAGAAGAGCAAGAACCCGAGCGGCCTGAAGATCAGGAAGCTGGTCGACAAGCTGATGTTTCCGGCGATGATGACCGGGGTGCTGGCCGGCGCCCAGGTGGCCAGCGCCCGCGCGCTGTACAAGAACCGCAACTTCCTCAACCAGTTCGCCGCCCACCTGGGCCGCGGCCTGCACCCGCAGCGCGCGCTGTATCTCACCGATACCCTGCGCGACAAGAACGGCGTTTCCAGCTCGCTGTCCGGCAAGCTCAAGGAAATCCAGCGCGGCGACCTGCCGGTGGACTTCCTGATCTGCCATGCCGACGCCAAGCCGGAGCCGCATCTGCACGTGGTCAAGCCGATGGCCGAGTTCAGCTTCCCCAAGCTGGCCGAGCAGGCGTTCCGCGTTCCCAACCTGATGGAAATCGCCAACGTGTTTTACCGCGGCGGCTACGATCGGGTGATCTGCTCCACCGAGGGGCCGATGGTCCTGGTCGCGCTGTTCCTGAAGGCCATGTTCAATGTGCCGGCCTTCTTCTTCATGCACACCGACTGGATCGATTTCGTCAAGCACACCACCGACCTGAACCAGCACGAGCGCGACCGCGTCCGGCGCGTGCTGCGCGCGCTGTACGATCAGTTCGACGGCGTGTTCGTGCTCAACTCCGACCACCGCGAGTGGCTCACCGGACACCAGATGGGCCTGCCCGAAAACCGGGTGCACCTGACCGCGCACCACACCGAGCCGGCGGAAGCCAACGTCGTCCCGGTGCGCAAGTCCGAACTGATCCCCGGCGCGACCGCCGCCACCCCGGTGTTGTTCATGGCCGGCCGCATCAGCAAGGAAAAGGGCATCCTCGAACTGCCCGAGATCTACCGCCTGGCCCGCCAGGCCATTCCGGACCTGAAAATCGTCATCGCCGGCTCGGGGCCGGCGGAGAAGGAGTTGCGCGAGGCCCTGCCGGAAGCCACCTTCCTGGGCTGGGTCAACCGCGAGCGCATTCTGCAGCTGTACGCGGGGCTGGACCTGTTCGTGTTTCCCTCGCAGTTCGACACATTCGGCAACGTCATCCTGGAAGCCTTCTCCCAGGGCATGCCGGTGCTGGCCTACAACTGCAAGGGCCCCAAGGACATCATCCAGCACGGCCGCAACGGCTACCTGGTGAAGAACATCGGCGAGATGTCCGAGCGCATCGTGCAACACTTCAACGAACGCGAGCGGCACCCCGCCATGCGGCGCGAAGCGCAGCGGCGCGTGCTGGACTACCAGGCCGAGCCGATCATGCGCCAGTTCCTCGGCAACATGGGCCTGCATGTGCCCATGCCGGAACTGGAGCAGCGCTCGGTCGCGTAAGACATCAGCCATGCCCACCGCACTCCGCCATCTCAGCCAGCAGGAACAGCTCAATTTCCTGCTGAGCAACCGCATTCCGCGGCGCGCCCTGACCCGCTTCATGGGCTGGTACAGCCGCGTCGAAAGCGCCCGGCTGACACGCGTATCGCTGGCCCTCTGGAAACTGTTCGCCGATGACCTGGATCTGGACGAAGCCGAGCAGCAGGAGTTCGACAGCCTGCATGCCTGCTTCACGCGGCGCCTGAAGCCCGGCGCCCGCCCGCTGGATGCGCGCCCCGACGT
Source organism: Verrucomicrobiota bacterium (assembly GCA_903970595.1). GTDB lineage: Bacteria > Pseudomonadota > Gammaproteobacteria > Nevskiales > Nevskiaceae > Nevskia. The sequence continues at coordinate 2,436 of CAJCJI010000048.1, read as the reverse complement.
ACTCATCAGCCCCTGCGACGCCATCGTCGGCGAGTGCGGCCGGGTCAGGGGCGGCACGGTGTTCCAGGCCAAGGGGTTCCCCTACGAGATCGACGAGCTGATCCCCGATCCGAAGCTGCAGGCCATGTATCGCGACGGCTGCTACGTCACCCTGCGCCTGAAGTCCAGCATGTACCACCGCTTTCACGCGCCGGTGGCCTGTACCGTCGAGCAGATCGACTACATCTCCGGCGATACCTGGAACGTCAACCCCATCGCCCTCAAACGCATCGAGAAATTGTACTGCCGCAACGAGCGCGCGGTGGTGCCCTTGAGCGACACCGCCACCGGCGGCAGCGTCTGCCTGGTGCCGGTGGCGGCGATCCTGGTGGCCAGCATGAAATTCCATTGCCTGCCGGACGAACTCAACCTGCAATACCGCGGGCCGAACCGCATCCCCTGTTTCGCGCGCTATGAAAAAGGCGAGGAAATGGGCTACTTCCAGCACGGCTCGACCATCATCGTGTTTGCCACTTCCAATTACGCCCTGTCAGCGGGCGTGCGCCAGGGCGAAACCATCCGCATGGGCCAGGCGCTGATGACTGACACCGCCGCGGGACGCGTGCCGCGTTCCGCGAAATCAACCGCCGATGAAGTGATGGTTTGATGTTCCGCGTCCGCAAACCCAACCTTGTCCCGACTTACCCAGGAGTAGAGCCATGACCTTTCTCGAAGAACTGCACCAGCAACGTTGGGATGACCACCGTTTCTACCACCACAACCGCATCAACCAGGCCCTGCACCTGGTCAGCGCCAGCTGCTTCCTGGTGAGCTACGTGCTGTTGTTCGTCAATCCGGTCTACGCCGTCATGGTGGGCTGGCTGCTGGCGATGATCCTGCGCCAGATCGGCCATTTCTTCTTCGAGCCCAAGACCTACGACGAAGTCAACCAGGCCAGCCATGAGTACAAGGAAAGCGTGAAGGTCGGCTACAACCTGCAGCGCAAGGTGGTGCTGCTGACCATCTGGTTCCTGGCGCCCTTCGTGCTGTACCTCCAGCCGGGATTCTTCGGCTTCTTCAACGCCCAGGAAGTCGCGCGCGGGTTCCTCTACAACACCTCGATCCTGTGGCTGATCATCGGCATCGGCGCGGTGATCTTCCGCACCGTGCACCTGTTCTTCCTCAAGGGTGTGCAGTCGGGCCTGGTGTGGGCCACCAAGATCCTCACCGATCCGTTCCACGACATCAAGATCTACCACAAGGCGCCGTACTACATCCTCAAAGGTGACATGTACGACAACATGACCGACTGGTACACGGATCGCCCGGTGGAACATCCGGCTCAGCCGGCAGCCTGATCCCGCACCGCGCCGCCGTCGCGAAAGGCGGCGACGCGGTTTGAATAGAGCTTTTTTCCCGGCCTCAGGCCGGGGGCAGGTTCCGGCTCAGCATTTCGATCAGCCGCCGCTTGCTCGGGATGACCCACTGCTGCTTGAGCTGCGCCGACAGCAGGCCCGCCGCTTCCAGTTCGTCGCACAGGTGCATCTGGTGGGCCAGGTCGAACAGGTCGAGCTGGCTGGTGAACAGCCCGTCTTCGCCGACCTCGATGAAGGAAATTCCAGGCGTCTGGTAGTGGCTGCCGTCTGCGCGCAGTCCCGGACCGCGGTTCCACCAGTGGGTGATGATCAGGTTGCCGCGCGTGGCATAGCGCTCGATGGGGAAGGTCCAGCCCTCCCAGCCCACGCGCATGTCGCGGCCATAATGGGTGGCGCGGATCTCCTCGCGGCTGCGGGCCTCCACCAGCAGGGTGCCGCCGTACTCGCAGACGTAACGGCAGTGTTCCGCGTAGAACTCGTCCGCGATCCAGGACCACTCGTCGCGCCGCGCGGCTTCCACGAACGCCGCCGTCATGGCCGCGGCCCGTTGCTCCAGCCGTTCCCGGGACAATGCCATCGCCAGTTCCTCCTTAGGCATCCTGCCGCGGGCGGCCTGCGCGATCGGATTCGCGCGGCGCGAAGCCCTGCAGATGCAGGCGATAGTGTTGGCTGCGGGCCGGGGCGGCATCGTCCGATTGCACGAGGAAGCCGCGCATCGGCTGCTTCACCTCCTCCACACCAGCTGTGACATCGGATAGGCCGCCCAGACCGCGCCATCCTTCAGCCGCGCCCCCATGCCGAGGGAGTCGGCTCCGCTGGCGGCATCGCAGTGGTAAAGGCGGCGAAGATGCTCCAGCATTCCGGGCGGCGGACGGGAGGCGGCAAGGACCGGCTCGATGGGCATTTCGGTCCGGTGCGCGCGCGCCTCGATTTCCTCCAGCCCCAGGCCGGCTCCCAGCGCCCGCAGTTCGTCCAGCGTCAGGGCATGGGCATGCGAGGGATCGCGCAGCAGCTCGATGGCGTCGAAGGCGGCGGACTTGTCCGGCGATGGCGTAAGGTCGCTGACCGCGATGCGCCCGCC
>CAJCJI010000047.1 GCA_903970595.1 Verrucomicrobiota bacterium | reverse complement strand
TCCGGCGGCGGCATGGCCAAGCTGATGCGCAGCCTGGCCGGACGGATGCCACCCGGCATGATGCGCTGAAGCCTCTCGCGCAAAGCCTTTGATTTCTCACGCCCCGCCAGCTAAAATCGCACGCTTTCGCGCACGCAGTCGCGGATCTTTCGAGAGTTTGAAATCATGGTAAAAATTCGTCTGGCTCGCGCTGGCGCCAAGAAGCGTCCCTTCTATCACGTGGTGGCGACCGAGAGCCGCTCCTCGCGCGACGGCAAGTTCATCGAGCGCCTGGGCTATTACAACCCCAACGCCAAGGGCGGCGAGCAGCGCCTGGTGGTGGACCAGACCCGCGTCGATTACTGGAAGAGCCAGGGTGCACAGATCTCCGAGCGCGTCGCCTTCCTGGTGAAGGGCGTCGTTGTCGCCGCGCCGGTGGCGGAGCAAACGGCCTAACGGTGACTCGGCGGGTCACGCTTGGCCGCGTAGCCGGGGTATTTGGCATCCGCGGTTGGGTCAAGCTGCACTCCTTTACCCGGCCCGCCGAAAACCTGCTGCATTACCCGCACTGGTGGCTGCTCACGGCGGAGCCCTACCAGGCCCGCCTGATCGAGGGCAAGGCGCAGGTTTCCGGTCTGGTGGCGCGGATCAGCGATGCGCAGGGCGCGCCGATCGAAGACCGCGATGTCGCCGCCGCCTTGATCGGCGCGGAAATCCAGGTCGACCGCGAAGCGCTGCCGCAGGCCCCGCCAGGCAGTTATTACTGGCATGACCTGGTCGGCCTGGAGGTGGTTTCAAGTGCGGACGAGCCGCTCGGGCGGGTCGTCAGCGTGATGGAAAACGGCGCGCAGGACGTGCTGGTGCTGGAAGACGGCGAGCAGGAGCGGCTGATCCCGTTCGTGGTCGGGCCGATCATCCAGTCGGTGGACCTGGAACGCAAGCGCATCGTCGCCGACTGGGCGCCGGACTACTGAGGCGCCGGTGAAGATCGAGATCTTGACCCTGTTCCCGGAGCTGGTGGAACAGGTGGTGCGGTTCGGCATCCCCCGCAAGGCGGTGGAAGCCGGAGTGTTGACGCTGTCGGCGCGCGATATCCGCGACTACAGCCCTGACCGCGACCGCAGGATCGACGACCGGCCTTACGGCGGCGGTCCCGGCATGGTGATGGAAGCCGAGCCGCTGAGCCAGGCCATCGACGCCGCCAAAGCGGCGATCGGGCCGGCCACGGTGATCGCCCTGAGCCCGCAGGGCGAGCCGCTGACCCAGGACTGGGTACGGCGGCTGGCGCGGGAGCCGGGCCTGATTTTGCTGTGCGGCCGCTATGAGGGGCCGGACGAGCGGGTGATGGAGGCGGTGGACGTGGAGTTGTCGCTGGGCGATTTCGTGCTGTCGGGCGGCGAACTGCCGGCGATGGCCCTGGTGGACGCGGTATCGCGCTGGCTGCCCGGTGCGCTCGGCCACGAGCAATCGGCGCCGAACGATTCCTTCGCCGCCGGCCTGCTCGACCACCCGCACTACACGCGGCCGGAACACTGGCGCGGCGCGGCGGTGCCGGAGGTGCTGCTGTCGGGCGACCACGCAAAAGTCGCCCGCTGGCGCTTGAAGCAGGCGCTCGGCGCGACCTGGTTGAAGCGGCCCGATCTGCTGGCGGGCCTGGAGTTGAACGAGGAACAAACACGGCTTCTGCGGGAATTCATCGCGGAAGCATCGGTAAACGGCGGCACTTGAACAGTCCGGCCAGGATGGCCGGAATCTTGAACAGGACGTTCTAACTTAAGGTGATGACATGAGCAACATTATTCAGCAGCTTGAAGCGGAGCAGATGCAGTCCAAGAAGGTGCCGGACTTCCGCGCGGGCGATACAGTCGAAGTGAAGGTCAAGGTCAAGGAAGGCGACCGCGAGCGCCTGCAGGCCTTCGAAGGCGTGGTCATCGCCATTCGTTCGCGCGGTCTGAATTCCGCCTTCACCGTGCGCAAGATCAGCCATGGCGAGGGCGTCGAGCGCGTCTTCCAGACCTACAGCCAGCAGGTCGCCGAGATCGTGGTGCGGCGCCGCGGCGATGTCGCGCGCGGCAAGCTGTACTACCTGCGCGGCCTGGCCGGCAAGGCTGCCCGCATCAAGGAAAAGCTGAGCTGAGCCTTGATATTCCCTCTCCCCGCATAGCGGGGAGAGGGCCAGGGTGAGGGGCGCCGGCGAAGCCGGCTGGCGCCATGGAATTTGAGCAAAGCAGGGTCGGTCATGACCCGCCCATAAGGCACCAATTTCTGCGAGGCTTGGTGTGCAGGCTACCGCAGCACCCGCACCGCACCCAGGAACCGGCCGGGCCAGGGGTCCTGGTCCGTGTGAATCACCGATACCTCCCGGCCGCTGGCGGGCGCGTGCACCATCTTGCCGTGCCCCAGGTAGATGGCCACGTGCAGCGAAGACGCACTGTTGCTGAAACGGTAGAACAGCAGATCGCCCGGGCGGGCATTGCCCAGGCTGATATGTGAGCCGGTGCTGCGCAATGCGGTGGTATTGTGCGGCACGCTGATGCCGGCCTCGGCATAGCTGTATTCGACCAGGCCGCTGCAATCGAAACCATCGGGCGAGTCGCCGCCATAACGGTAGGGCCGGCCGACCTGGCCCAGCGCGGTCTCCACGATGGCCTCCCGCTTGGCTCGCTCGGGTGCCGGACCCCAGTCGGTGCAGCCGCACAGCAGCAGCGCCGCGGCCAGGGACAGGAGCGCCAGGCGCATGGTCCGCGCACGCGGAACCCCACGCATTACGCCCGCAGCAGGGCTCATGGACGGGTTCAGGCCCCTGCGGGCGGCTGCGAGGCGAGCATCGAAGCGCGCTGGGCGAAGCCGAAATACCAGCTCGCCAGCCGCTCCCGGCCGGAGCGCCATTGCAGATGTGCGTGGCGGAAATCCAGGTAGCCCAGCGCCACGCCCACCGAAATCTCGACGGTGCGAATGGCCCCGTCATGCAACAGTTCGGCGGCCTCGCTGTTCAAGGCATCCAGCGCGCGGTTGATGGCGGCGGTCTGGCGGTCGATCCAGCCCTGATAGACGTACTCCGCCGGCCGCAGCGCCTGCTCCAGACGCATGGCCACGGCGGCATCGACAATCCCCTCCGCCAGCTGCTGGCGCCGCAGCAGGATCCAGCGCTGCGCGCCGCGCGGCAGGGTCGCAAGCCCGCGGCCGCGGGTTTGCAGGTACTCGACGATCAGCTTGCTGTCCGGCAGCGTTTCGCCCTTTTCGGTGACCAGGGTCGGCACCTTGGACAGGGGATTGGCGACCAGGAAATCCGCCGGGGCATTGAAGGGATCGACCACCGCCTCGGAGACCAGGTCGCCCAGCCCCAACTCCTGTACCACGATGCGGACCTTGCGCGCGTAAGGTGAGGTCAGGCTCAGGTACAGCTTCATTTTCATCCCTTTACTCCCCGTGTTTTGGCCTGAATCTCCGCGGGACTGCAGTCCAAAGCTTGCCCGGCCGGGCGGCGGATGGCAATGCAGCGATTTCTTTATACTCAATCCGCGTAAGGCGGGATAACTCCCGCCCTTGGGCTTGATCGATGCTCGATAACCTCGCAGTGCCGACTCCATTTGTTCGTCCGCATTGCGTTCAGCGACGAAGAAACTCGGCCGGAGTGAGGATCGGGACGCCTTCGAAGGGGTTAAGAGTCAGCAGATCATCGTCGCCCGTGATCAGCGCTTCGGCATCGCCGGCCAGAGCCAGTGCCAGGAATTTGTCGTCATCGCGGTCCCGGCAGGCTTCGACGGTAATGGCGGGATCGATCCATTCGCCGAGCTCCAGCAGCCAGCCGAGGAAGGCGTCCATCTGTTGCGGCGTGCGGTAGCGGTCGAATTTCGGCTTGGCCAGACGGGTGGCCAGTTCGGTGAAGGTTTCTTCGGAGAACAGCAAAGTGGCTGCGTCCTCGGCAAGCCGATCGAGAACCTGGCGGGGTGTACCGGTGCGGACGAGCAGGGCGCTGATCAGAACATTGGTATCGATGACCAGCCGCTTAACTCTCATCGCCGAGCAGCTGCTCAAGCCGCGATTCGGTCAGATCCTCTGCGGCAGCCTTGCTCCCGGTTTCATCCGCGATCTCGATCAGATTCTTCCAGGCCCGCTTGCGCCGCCGTTCGTAGTCTTCAATCGACATGACGACCACCGTTGCACGCCCCTTCTTGGTTACGGCAATTGGCTGCCGCTGCGCGGCCTCGATGAGTTGGCCGAACTTGTTCTTGGCGTCAATGGCTGTGATTGTTTTCATCGCGGTATCGCGGCGGACCGGGGCTGGTAGCTATTATAGCTGAAACAGCTGTTTGGGCAGCCCCGCCGCCGATTACGCACCAGCGCCAACTCGATGATTGAAAAGCCGCTTTTGCTCCTGCTATGGAGACCTGCGTGCAGTTCCCGAAGCAATAGGCTTGAATTCCGATTGGCCGGGCGGGGCCATGGCGAAGGTAACGGCCAGAGTTTCGGGCTGGGTCAACTCATAGCTGAGCTTGAAAACGGGTGCTCCCTGCTGATGTGTGCTCATGAAAGCCACGGATCGTCCGGCGACTACGGTGGCGGAGTCATAGTGAATGACGTGCTTGCCGTCAGAGTAGTCAGCGTGAATTGATCCGTTCTCGGGATAGATCATCATGATCTGATCAAATCCTCCGGCGGGCTTGCCGTCGCGATCGAACAGATCGGTGTGGTCACGGCGGAGCAGGGCATGGCCGTTGGCTTCCACGGTGATGATGGAAGTCCCCTTGGAACTGCCGCCCGTATCAGAGACCTTGCCATCGGCGCTGCTCTATTGGCCGACCAGGAAGCTGATATCGGCCAGCGTGGAGTCGAGCGAGGCTGCGTGTGCCGGCAAGGCCAAGGCCATTGCGGCCAGCATCGTCACTACTCTATTCATCTCCTGATTCCCCCGTTTCAAAGGACGACATTATCGCAACGTGCTGCCCTATCAAAGCACTTGGGTGGGAGAAGCAAGTGACGGGTGAGTCTGCCTAGGGCGGGAGAAGCGCAGCGCATCCCGCCTTGCGCGACAGGCGGGATAACTCCTGCCCTATCGGGCTGCCTCCTTCGCAATGCCCCTCAGGGCACCTGTTCGGGAATCTTGTCCAGGAACTTCTCCGCGTCCAGCGCCGCCTGGCAGCCGGTGCCGGCCGAGGTGATGGCCTGGCGGTAGACGTGATCCATCACGTCGCCGGCGGCGAACACGCCCGGTACGCTGGTCTCGGTGGCACCGCCGTTGCCGCCGCTGCGCACCTTGAGGTAGCCGTTGTGCATCTCCAATTGGCCCTCGAACATCGCCGTGTTGGGCGAATGGCCGATGGCGATGAATACGCCTTTCAGCGCGACATCCCGGGTTTTGCCGTCCGCGGCCTTGATCCGGGCGCCGGTGACGCCGGAGGCATCGCCCAGCACTTCGTCCAGCGTCGTGTTGAAGGCCACTTCCACCTTGCCTTCCGCCGCCCTCTTGAACAGCTTGTCGTGCAGGATCTTCTCGCCGCGGAACTTGTCGCGGCGGTGAACGATGGTCACCTTGCTGGCGATGTTGGCCAGGTACAGCGCCTCTTCCACGGCCGTGTTGCCGCCGCCTACCACCATCACGTCCTGGCCCTTGTAGAAAAAGCCGTCGCAGGTGGCGCAGGCCGAAACACCCTTGCCGCGGAAGCTCTGCTCCGAATCCAGGCCCAGGTACATGGCGCTGGCGCCGGTGGCGATGATCAGCGCGTCGCAAGTGTATTCGCCCTGGTCGCCGCGCAGGCTGAACGGACGCTGGCGCAGGTTCACTTCATGGATATGGTCGAAGACGAATTGCGTGTCGAAGCGTTCCGCGTGCTTGCGCATGCGCTCCATCAGGTCCGGCCCCATCAGCCCATGGACATCGCCCGGCCAGTTGTCCACCTCGGTGGTGGTCATCAGCTGACCGCCCTGCTCGAGGCCGGTGATCAGCACCGGCTTGAGGTTGGCGCGCGCGGCGTAGACCGCTGCGGTGTAACCGGCGGGCCCGGAGCCGAGAATGATGAGGCGATGATGTTTGCTCATGGCGTATTTGAATGTGCTGAATCGATTGATATCCGGATTGTAAGGAGTGAGCTCACCCGGTGCGCGGGCTGTGAGGAGACAAGCGAAAAGACCAAGCTTGTCCCCTCACCCCTCACTCTTCACAGGCGGCGCAGCCGCCGACCTCACGCTTTTACAGCGCTTCGGCGTGCTTGGCCAGGTACGAAGCGACGCCTTCGGCGGTCGGCTTCATGCCTTCCTCGCCCTTCTGCCAGCCGGCGGGGCAGACTTCGCCGTGTGCCTCGGTGAACTGCAGGGCGTCGACCAGGCGCAGCAGTTCGTCGACTTCGCGGCCCAGCGGCAGGTTGTTGACCACCTGGTGCTGCACGATGCCGTTCTTGTCGATCAGGAACGAGGCGCGCAGGGCCACGCCGGCTTCCGGATGCTCGATGCCGTAGGCCTGGGCGATCTCGTGCTTGACATCGGCCACCAGCGGGAAGCCGACCGGGCCGATGCCGCCCTTGTTGGCCGGGGTGCTGCGCCAGGCGAAATGGGTGAACTGCGAGTCGATGGACACGCCCACCAGTTGCACGCCGCGCTCCTCGAACTGCTTCAGGCGGTTGTTGTGCGCAATGATCTCCGAAGGGCAAACGAAGGTGAAATCCAGCGGCCAGAAAAACAGGGCGACATACTTCTTGCCCTTGAAGTCCGAAAGCTTGAAGTTTTCGGTGATGGAGCCATCGCCGAGCACGGCGGCGGCGGTAAAATCGGGGGCGGCGCGGCCTACAAGAACACTCATTCTCAAACTCCTTTTGAACGATTGATCCGACTGCTGCGTCAAAGTCGGGATTGAACTGTTGAAAGCGGCCGTGATCGAACCCTGGCCCGATCACGCGAAAGGCATTTTATGGATGCCACAACCATAAATCCAGACAAATGATTTTATTCGGTAGATAGACAGCGGCTATCGATAGAAATTCGTTTTCCAAGCCCGACGACAGGCGCGCAGACCATCCAATGATCCCGGTGAGCAGCCCCCGGGCCGGGTCGCAAAGGCGCATTCCGCCGGCGCGCCATGCCATACTCCGGGCGAACTTTTTTACTACCTCTTCTCCTCAAGCCTTCGATGAGCGACTCCAAACCTCCGCGCAAGTCCTTCCTGGTGCGTTTCTTCAACTGGATCTGGGGCATCTTCATCGGTGTCTACCGCCTCGTCATGGTGGTCTGGATACTGCTCCTGGCCACCGTGGTCTGGTTCTTCTTCCAGGGAGGCGCGCCGGTCCACGTCGAGAACAACATCGCGCTGACCCTGATTCCCACCGGCACGCTGGTGGAGCAGGTCAACAGCGCCGGGCAGAGCATCCTGCGCCAGCTCGGCGAAACACGCCCCTCGCAAACCCTGCTGCGCGACCTGACGGGCGCGCTGGATGCCGCCGCCACCGATTCGCGCATTCCGTTCGCGGTGCTGCGCCTGGACGAGCTGCAGTCCGCCGGCCTGGCGCAGCTGCAGGAGCTGGGCGCGGCGATGAAGAAGTTCCGCGCCGCCGGCAAGCCGATCTACGTTTACGGCGAATCGTTCGACCAGACCCAGTATTTCATCGCGGCCCAGGCCGACGAAGTGTCGCTCGATCCGATGGGCTCGCTGATGCTGCAGGGCTTCGGCATGTACACCAACTACTTCAAGGATGCGCTGGACAAGCTGGGCGTGCAGATCAACGTGTTCCGCGTCGGCGAATACAAATCCGCGGTGGAGCCGTTCCTGCGCAACGACATGTCGCCGGAAGCCAAGCAGGCCAACCAGGCCTGGCTCAACGACTTATGGGACGTTTACAACCAGTCGATCTCCGCGGCGCGCAAGGTGCCGGAGCGCGCAGCCGATACGTACACGCGCAACTTCGCCCCCGAGCTGTTGAAGCGCGCCGGGGACGCGGCGCCGTATGCGCTGGACGCCCACCTGGTGAACCACGTCGAAACCCTGGCCCAGTTCCGCAAGCGCATGTCCGACAAGGTCGGCTACGACAAGGATAAGGGCAGCTTCCGCCAGATCGATTTCTCCAGCTACCTGCGCGCGGTGAAGCATGCCCAGAAGGCGCAGCCCTCCGCCAAGATCGCGCTGGTGGTGGTGCAGGGTGAGATCGTGGACGGCGAGAGCGACACCGACTCGGCCGGCGGCGACACCATTTCCGGCCTGCTCGAGGATGCGCGCAAGGATGACGACGTCAAGGCCGTGCTGCTGCGCGTGAATTCGCCCGGCGGCAGCGTGTTCGCTTCCGAGAAAATCCGGCGGGCGGTGGAAGCCCTGCAGGACGACGGCAAGCCGGTGGTGGTGTCGATGTCCACGCTGGCGGCTTCCGGCGGCTACTGGATCTCGATGGCCGCCGACCAGATCTGGGCCGAGCCCTCCACCATCACCGGGTCCATCGGCATCTTCGGCCTGGTTCCCACCATCGACCAGCCGCTGGGCAAGCTCGGCATCCACACCGACGGCGTCGGCACCACGCCGCTGGCGGGGGCCTTCCGTTCGGACCTGCCCTTGTCGCCGGAGGTGAAGACCATCATGCAGTCGACCATCGAGCGCGGCTACCACGAGTTCATCGCCGGCGTGTCCAAAGGCCGCAACATCCCCGTGGACAAGGTCGACACCATCGCCCGCGGCCGCGTCTGGAGCGGAGTCGCCGCCAAGGGCCTGGGCCTGGTCGACAATCTCGGCGGCATCGAAGAAGCCGAAGCGGCGGCGGCCAAGCTGGCTGAGCTCAAGCCCGGCGCCTACCGCCTCGACGAGCTGGAGCCGGAGCGCGATATCCTGGCGCAGTGGCTGGGCAAGCTCCTGGGCGGCTCCCACGCCGACCTGTCGTTCCTGACGGCGCTGCTGCCGCAGCACGCCGCCATGAGCCAGCCGGTGCGCGATGCCGCGCTGCTGTTCAGCCGCTTCAACGACCCGCGCGGCGCCTACGTTTATTGCTTCTGTACGCCCAGCGCGGGAGGCGGCCGCTAGGCCGGACGAGAACCAGCGCATGCCCTTTGCCGAGTTGCCCGGCGTCCGTCTTTACTACGAAGAGGCCGGCAGCGGGGAGCCGCTGGTCCTGCTGCACGGCATCGGCGCCAGCCGCAAGGACTGGGAATTCCAGGTGCCCAGCTTCGCCAAGCGCTTCCGCGTCATCGCGCCCGATTTGCGCGGCTACGGCCAGAGCGAACGCTCGGGCAACTACGGCGTTGGCACCTTCGCCGGCGACATCTGGTCCCTGCTCGAGCAGCTCAGGGTCGAACGCTTCAACCTGGTGGGTCATTCCATGGGCGGCGCGGTGGCCTTGCAGATGGCGGTGGATCGTCCGGAGCGGATCGAACACCTGATCCTCGCCGACACCCTGCCGAGTTTCCAGACCAACAGCTTCGGCAAGCGCATCCTGTTCGCCTACCGTTACCTGATGATGGGCGTGTTCGGACCGCAGCGCCTGTCCAGCGCGGTCGCCGCCAAGCTGTTTCCCGGTCCGCACCAACAGGCCCTGCGCGACCGGGCGGTTGCCGGCGGGCTGGCCAACGACCGCGGCGTTTACCTGGAAACCCTGCGCCAGCTGCTGGGCTGGAACGTCCTGGAACTCCTGGCCCGCCTGACCATGCCGGTGCTGGTGCTCGCCGCGGAGCATGACTATTTCCCGGTTCCCGACGCCGAGGCTTTCGCCGCCGCCCTAAGCAACGCGCGCCTGAAAATCTTCGCGGGGATGCATCACGCCCTGCCGCTGGAAGCGCCGCAGGCGTTCAACACGGCGGTGCTGCGCTTCCTGTCAGGGCAGCCGTCCGGACGGGCGATGAAAGAAAACATCTCGCGCAAAGACGCCAAGACGCAAACAAGCCAAATCAAGATCTGACCCTGCAGCGGCCCATCGGGCAATTTCAATAAGCAGCAGTTCTTTTTTGCGTCTTGGCGTCTTTGCGCGAGACGCTTTTGCCTTATGGCGGGGTTTTACGCCTCAAACCGCATCGAAACATCCACCGCCCGCACATGCTTGGTCAGCGCGCCGATGGCGATGCGGTCCACCCCGCTGTCTGCAATCGCGCGCACATTGTGCAGCGTGGCATTGCCGGAATACTCGATCAGCGTCCGGCCGCCCGCGGCGCGATGCGCCCGCGTCAGCCTGACCGCTTCCTGCAAGGGCTCCATCGCGAAATCGTCGACCAGCAGCAGGTCCACATCCGCGTCCAACGCCGCACGGGCCTCGTCCAGGGTTTCGGCTTCGGTCATCAGCGGCACGCCGGACTGCAGCGCACGGGCATTGGCGATGGCGTGGCGGATCCCGCCGGCCGCGGCGATATGGTTCTCCTTGATCAGGATGCCGTCGTACAGGCCGATGCGGTGATTGACGCCGCCGCCAAACACCACGGCGTATTTCTGCGCATTGCGCAATCCCGGGAGCGTTTTGCGCGTATCCACGATTTTTGCGCCGGTGCCGGCCACCGCGTCGACATAGCGCCGCACCGTGCTGGCGGTGCCGGACAGCGTCTGCAGGAAGTTGAGCGCGGTGCGCTCGCCGGTGAGCATGGCGCGGGCCGGTCCGCGCAACGTGCACAGCTGCTGGTTGGGGCTGACGTGGGCGCCTTCCTGCACCTCCCAGTGCACCTCGACGGTACGATCCAGCCGGGTAAACACCTCGTCGAACCAGGGTTGGCCGCAAATCACCGCGGCCTCCCGCGCGATCACGTGCGCCGCGGCCCTCTGGGCGGCCGGCACCAGCTGCGCCGTGACATCGCCGCTGCCCACATCCTCGGCCAAGGCGTGCTGAACGGTGGCGTGCAGGTCGTCGGGAACAAAAGGCGCACGTGGTCTCATATCGGCAAACTCTCCTCGCAGTCAACAGACCCTAAATCCGCGAATGACCTCAAATGCCGCGATCGACCGTCCTGCGCAGCATCGTCTGCGGCAGAGGCCTGTCGTCGTTGTGAGGTGCAGCATGCTACGGAACCAGCAGAAACTCCAGCAAGGCCATCTGCGCCCACAAGCGGTTTTCCGCCTCGTCGAACACCACGCTCTGCGGTCCGTCGATGACCTCGGCGGTCACCTCCTCGCCGCGGTGCGCCGGCAGGCAATGCATGAAGATCGCATTCTTCGCCGCCTTCGACATCAGCTTGCGGTCCACCTGGAATGGCGCCAGGATCTGCATGCGCTCGGCGCGCTCGGCTTCCTGGCCCATGCTGGTCCAGGTATCCGTGACGATCAGGTCGGCGCCGGCCGCGGCCTGCTGCGGATCGTCCAGCAGCTCCACCGACTTGCCGGCGAACTTCAAAACTTCCGCGATGGGGCGGTATTGATGCGGCGTGGCGGCGCGCAGCGTGAAGCCGAAAAGCTTCGCCGCCTCGATCCAGGAATTGCAGACATTGTTGCCGTCGCCGATCCAGGCCGCCACCTTGCCCCGCGGGTCGCCGCGATGCTCGAACCAGGTCTGCACGTCGGCCAACAGCTGGCAGGGGTGATGCAGTTCGGACAGGCCGTTGATCACCGGCACCCGCGAATGCAGCGCCAGCTCTTCCTGGTCCGCCTGCGAGTCGTTGCGGATCATGATGGCATCGCACATGCGCGACAGGACCTTGGCCGTATCCGACAACGGCTCCTCGCGCCCGAGCTGGGTCTGGGCCGTGGCCAGCATCAGCGCGTGGCCGCCGAGCTTGGCCATGCCCACTTCGAAGGAAACGCGCGTGCGGGTCGAGCTCTTGGCGAAAATCATCGCCAGGCAGCGCCCCAGCAGAGGGCGCTGCTCGGCCTTCAGGCTGGTTTTCAACGCGATGGCGCGATCCACCAGCCGCCGGGCCTCGTCCGCCTGGAGATCGCTGAGCCTGAGAAAATGCCGTAAAGCCATGGTGTCGGTACCCCCAAAACAAAAGGGCCGCCCCACCAGGGCGGCCCCTTTAAGCTTAACCGAAGTTCAGCCCAGATTCTTCTCGGCAAAGCCCCAGTTCGCCAGGCTCCAGTAGTGGTCCAGGTAGGTGGCGCGGGCGTTGCGGTAATCGACGTAATAGGCGTGTTCCCACACGTCGCAGGTCAGCAGCGCCTTGTCGGCGGTGGTCAGCGGGGTGGCGGCATTGGAGGTGCTCACCACGGCCAGCGAGCCGTCCGGCTTCTGCACCAGCCAGGCCCAGCCGGAGCCGAAAGTGCCGATGGCGGTTTCGGTGAACAGCTTCTTGAAGTCGTCGATGCCGCCGAACTGCTTCACCAGGGCGTCCGCCAGCTTCTTGCCCGGCGCCGCCTGGTTCGGGGTCAGGCTGTGCCAGAAGAACGTATGGTTCCAGATCTGGGCGACGTTATTGAACAGCTTGCCGGAGGACTTCTTCACCGCATCCTTGAGCGAGGCATTTTCAAACTCGGTGCCGACGATCAGCTTGTTGGCCGTATCCACATAGGTCTTGTGGTGCTTGCCGTAGTGGTATTCCAGGGTTTCACGCGACATGTGCGGCTCGAGCGCTTCGCGTGCGTAGGGCAATTCGGGGAGGGGAAAAGCCATGACGTTCCTCGTTTTTGAACGTGGGGTTCGAAATTTTTGTCCGCCGCACACCTTAGGGCAGGGGCCGGGCAAATTCAATACCGCAGACTGTGGACCTTGCGGATGCCGGCCCGGTTCCCACGGCGAAAAGCAAAAAAATCCTGGACTTATACTTCCCGGGTATTACCGGGGGCGTTATTAGCCAAAGTCATGCCATGCAGCGCGCGGGGTGGTAAAATAGACGAAATGGCTTCAACCAGAGCGCACGATGGACGTCCTTGAACGGATCAAGCAGCAGGTCACCGACAACCCGATCATCCTCTACATGAAGGGTTCCCCGGACTTCCCCCAGTGCGGTTTTTCGGCCCGCACGGTGCAGGCACTGAACGCCTGCGGCGTGGAATACGCCTACGTCAACATATACGAGGACGAAGAGGTCTACCGCGCCCTTCCCAAGTACGCCAACTGGCCCACCTTTCCCCAGCTCTACGTCAAGGGCGAGCTGGTCGGCGGCTGCGACATCACCCTGGACCTGTTCCAGAGCGGCGACCTGAAGCCGATGCTTGAAGAAGCCGTGGTGAAAAAGCAGGCGGCGTAAGCCTCGGAAACAGCTCGCAAAAGCGAAAAAGCCCGCTGAAAGCGGGCTTTTTCGCGTGTATTTGCACCTCGTAGGTCGGGCTTCAGCCCGACCCAACTCAAGCCAACAAGCCCGCCGCCACCTCCCGGCTCTTCACCGGCCCGGTCAGCAATTCCACCAGGATCAGGGCGAAGGCCATCGCCGTGGCCGGGCCCTGGCTGGTGACCAGGTGCCCGTCGACTACCACCGGCTTGTCCACGAAATGGGGCAGGCGTGACTTGAACGCCGGAAAGCAGGTCGCCTGCCGCCGGTCGAGCAGGTGGTGCGGCGCCAGGGTCAGGGCGGGCGCGGCGCAGATCGCGGCCAGCCAGTGTTTCAGATCGTCCTGCTGCTGCAGCATCTCGATCAGCGGCGCATGGCGGTTCAGCGCCTCCGCCCCTTTTTCGCCGCCGGGCAGCGCGATCAGATCGTACTTGTGCCCCAGCGTGTCGAGCAGGCGCTTGTCCGCATGCAGGCGAATGCCGCGGGTGCCGCTGACGGTGACATCGGTCTCGATGCTGGCCACGGTCACCTCCACCTCGGCGCGCCGCAGCACGTTGACCATCGTGGCGGTCTCCAGGCTTTCAGAGCCATGCGCCACGGGTATCAGAGCGGTTGGTGTTTTCATCCTCGGCTCCAGTTTTTCTTCGCAGCCTAGCGTACCCCGTTTGAACGCGCCGGGCGA
This sequence comes from Verrucomicrobiota bacterium, assembly GCA_903970595.1. Classification (GTDB taxonomy): domain Bacteria; phylum Pseudomonadota; class Gammaproteobacteria; order Nevskiales; family Nevskiaceae; genus Nevskia. The sequence continues at coordinate 2,053 of CAJCJI010000047.1, read as the reverse complement.
TGCCCCCTGCGATGCTAGAATGCGCCGATCATGCGAATGCCACGGAGCCGGCGCGAGCCCCGGCATCGTCCAGGCACAGGCTTCAAGGAGAGGACTTCCCCATGAGCAGCGCGTACCGCCATATCAAGATCCCCGGCGCCGGCGAGAAGATCACCGTACAGAACGGCAAGCTGCGGGTGCCCGACCAGCCCATCGTCGGCTACGTCGAAGGCGACGGCATCGGACCGGACATCACCAGGGCCTGCCTGCGCATCTGGGACGCGGCGATCGAAAAAGCCTATGGCGGCAAGCGCAAGATCCACTGGTGCGAAACCTTCCTCGGCGAGAAGGCCGCCGGCCTCTACGTCGGCAACTACTGCCCCGACGAGACCCTGAAAGCGCTGCAGGACCTGGTCGTCTCCATCAAAGGTCCGCTCACCACCCCGGTCGGCGGCGGCTTCCGCAGCCTCAACGTGGCCCTGCGCCAGGACCTGGACCTCTACGCCTGCGTGCGCCCGGTGCGCCACTACGCCGGTGTGCCCAGCCCGCTCAAGCGCCCGGACCTGGTCGACATCGTGCTGTTCCGCGAAAACACCGAGGACGTCTACGCCGGCATCGAATACAAGGCCGGCACGCCGGAGAACGCCAAGGTCGCCGCCTTCCTGCGCAACGAAATGAAGGCGAAGTTCTTCGAAGGCGCCGGCATCGGCATCAAGCCCATTTCCGAGTTCGGCAGCAAGCGCCTGGTGCGCAAGGCCATCCAGTACGCCGTGGACAACGGCCGCGAATCGGTGACCCTGGTGCACAAGGGCAACATCCAGAAGTTCACCGAAGGCGCCTTCCGCAACTGGGGCTACGCCGTCGCGCGCGAGGAATTCGCCAAGGTCACCATCACCGAGGAGCAGCTGTTCGGCGAGTTCAAGGGCAAGCTGCCGCAGGGCAAGATCGTCATCAAGGACCGCATCGCCGACATCATGTTCCAGATGATGCTGCTGCGGCCGGACGAGTTCGACGTCATCGCCACCACCAACCTCAACGGCGACTACCTGTCCGACGCCATCGCCGCCGAAGTCGGCGGCATGGGCATCGCCCCCGGCGCCAACATCGCCGACCACATCGCCGTGTTCGAGGCCACCCACGGCACCGCGCCCAAGTACGCCAACCAGAACAAGGTCAATCCCGGCTCGCTGCTGTTCTCCGGCGTGATGATGCTCGAATACATGGGCTGGAAGGAGGCCGCCGACCTGATCACCCTGGTCTATCCCGAGGTGGTCAGCGACGGCATCGTCACCTATGACTTTGCCCGCCAGATCGACGGCGCCACCGAGGTGGGCACCGCGCAGTTCGCCGACGCCCTGATCGAGCGCATCCAGGGCGGCGTCGACCTGGAAGCCAGGCGCAAGGCCCAGCAGGACCGGCTGTCCCGGGAGCGCAAGCAGCGCGAGATCCGCCGCCTGCTGCAGCCGATGGAGGAAATGCTCGAAACCGGCCGCGTGCCGCACACCGTGGCCGACCTGATGACCCGTTCCCTGATCACCGTCAGCGACGACGAGACGGTGGAGCAGGCCATGCACCTGATGACCGACAACAACATCAGCTCCGTGGTGGTGGAACCGGATGGGCAGGGCGTGTGGGGCATCCTCACCCGGCGCGACATCGTCGCCAAGATCGTGCGCGGCGCCGGCCGCAATCCCGCCACCACCAAGGTGCGCGACATCGCCACCCGGCCCCTGGTGTCGGTGACGGCGGAAACCAGCATCCGCGAAGCCGCCAGCAAGATTTCCGACAGCAACCTCAGCCGCTTCACCGTGCTGCAAGGCCAACAGGTAATCGGCATCGTCACCGAGACCGATATCTTCAACGCGGTGAAGAAGTACGGCTGGGCGGTGGAGTGAGGCGGTGAGGCGAGAGGCGGAGAAGCCGTGAGGCGAGAGGCGAGAGGCGAGAGGCGGGAGGCGAAGAAGCGGTGAGGCGAGAGGCGAGAGGCGAAAAAGAGAAGAGCCCCACGGAACGCTACCCGGTATTATGCTTTTCCCCCCAGCCGTATCTGCCTTTCCATGCCTTTAACGCCTCC
>CAJCJI010000046.1 GCA_903970595.1 Verrucomicrobiota bacterium | reverse complement strand
GGCGGGCGCCTTCGTCGGCAGCACCCTGTCGCAGACCCAGCTGCGCCTGCTGCTGCTGGGGCTGGCCCTGGCCACCGGCATGGAGTTCTACACCTTCGACAGCATGAATCTGGTGCTGACGGACCTGACCGGCACCCTCGGCGTCTCGGCCGACGAAGCCAGTTGGATCCTTACGATTTACAGTTCCACTCTGTTTCTCGGCGTGCCGGTATCGATCTGGACCGCCGGACACTTTGGTTACAAGCGTTTCCTGATCGCTAGCGTCATCCTGTTCGCCGTCGCTTCGATGGGGTGCGCCGTTTCGCCTAACCTGCAGTCGATGCTGGCCTGGCGGGCGGTCCAGGGCCTGGCTGGGTCCGGACTGACGGTGTGGTGGCGCGCCAGCCTCTACATCCTGATGCCCAAGGCGCAGCGCAGCGTGACGCTGATGCGGGTTTCGACCGTGCTGTTCCTGTCCAGCGCCGCCGGCCTGCTGGCCAGCGGCTGGATCACCGACCACTACCACTGGCGCCTGATCTTCCTGCCCGACCTGCTCTATGCCGGCGGCGCGGTGTGGCTGCTGGCGCGGTACTTCCCGAAGCTGCCGCGACCCTCGTCGCAGCGGCTGATCGCCGCCGACTGGCCGGGCATCGGCCTGCTGGCGATGGCGCTGATCTCCCTGCAGGTGATACTCAGCCGCGGCGAGATCGATGACTGGTTCGGCTCCCTGCACATCCGGATGCTGGCCTGGACCAGTGCCGGGGCGATGCTGATGTTCATATGGTGGCAGCTCAGCCCGCTCAACCGGACGCCGCTACTGCGTCTGACGCTGTTCAGCAACCGCTACGTGCTGGCCTCGGCGCTGATCGGCATCTTCACCGGCATGATCCTGTCGGGCAGCCTGTTCGTGCTGCCGGAATATCTACGCAATACGGCGGAGCAGAGCCACAGTGCCGCCCAGGCCGGCCGCATAGTGTGCATCTATGCCATCACCGCTGCGGTACTGCGTCGCTGGGTGGTCGAACTGATCGCCCGCATCGGCCAGCGCAAGACCATCATGCTGTCGCTCACTGCGCTGATCGCCTCGATGGCGCTGTTCAACCGCTTCCTGACCGCCGGCACGGCAGATGGCTACTACGTGCTGCCCTTGATCCTTTACGGCTTCTGCCTCACCACCCTGCTGCCCTCGGTTGGCAGCGGCACAGTGGCGAAGATCGAGCAGAACCAGCTGTTGGATGGGGTTTCCTTATATATGACCTTCCGTCAGTTCGGCGCCTCGCTCGGCGTAGCGCTGCTGACCATCCTGATCGAGCACCGCGAAACCTTTCATTCCTCGCGCCTGTTCGAACACCTGCACCGCGGCAATCCGCTGCTGGAGCACTGGTTGTCCAGCGCCGGCAACGCCATCGTTGCGCGTGGCGGCATCCCGGCCGGCGATGCAGGCCTCAAGGCTACGCGGCTGCTGGCCGAAGCCGGCGCCCGCCAGGCCATCACCCTCAGCAATGCCGACGCTTTCGCCTTCATGGCGGTGGTCGGCGTGATCGCCCTGTGCTGCGTCCCTATCATTCCGCCAACACCTCCCGCCAAAAAGTGAACGCCGACCCATCGCCAACGCTTCCGCCGCCTGCCCAGGCTTCCTCCGGCAAATCCTGGATGCAGCATCCCAGGCTCTACGGCATTCTGCTGATCCTCGTGTTCCTGGGTTTGGCGGCGTACTTCCTGGTGCCGGGCCTGTACCAGGAGGAGACGGACGACGCCTACGTCGACGCGCACCTGGAGTCCATCATCCCCAAGGTACCCGCCTATGTGCAGACGCTGCACGTCGACGACAACAGCAAGGTCGCGGCCGGACAACTGCTGATCGAACTGGATCCGCGCGACTACGCGGAACAGGTGAACGCGGCCAAGGCCAACCTGGCCGCCGCCGAGGGCAGGCTGCAGGAAGCCAATGACCAGGTGACGGTGGCCGAGGCCAGCATCCGCCAGGCCAGGGCCGAGCTGCAGGTGACGCAGGCCAACGCCGTGCTGGCGCGGTCCAGTCTTGGGCGGGTGAAGTCGGTTTCCGACGTGCGGGCGGTGTCGGCCGAGCGCGTTGACGAGGCCCAGGCCGCGGCCGATAGCACGCAGGCGACGGTGACGGCGGCGCAGGTCAAGGTCGCTTCCGCCGAGGCGCAGGCGCAGTTGACACGCTCCCAGGTTGCCACCGCTAAAGCCGCGCTGGACCAGGCTCGGGTGGCGCTGGACCAGGCCGAATTGAACCTGTCCTACACCAAGCTCTATGCCACCGAGAGCGGCAGCGTCGCCAGCAAGACGGTCGAAGCCGGCAACTTTGTGCAGCCGGGACAGATGCTGCTATCGGTAGTGCCGGACACGCTCTACGTCATCGCCAACTACAAGGAGACCCAGCTCAGCCGCATCCGTCCGGGCCAGCCGGCGACGATCTTCGTCGATTCCTTTCCGGACCTACGGCTGAAGGGCCATGTCGACAGCATCCAGCGCGGCACCGGCTCGCGCTTCGCCCTGCTGCCGCCGGAGAACGCCACCGGCAATTTCGTTAAGGTGGTGCAGCGCGTGCCGGTCAAGATCGTGTTCGACCAGCCGGAGGAAGCGCTGCGCTGGATCTCGCCCGGCATGTCTGTGGAAGCCGAGATCTTCGTCTCCAGTAGGCTGCCATGGCCCGGTCATTGAAAGCGACACTCGCCGCCCTGGCCGGCGTCCTGGCCGGCTGCACGGTGGGACCGGACTACGTCGCGCCCACGGCCGCGCTGCCATCGGGCTTTACCGAAACCGCCGGGCCAGACGGCGCTCCCATGCCTGCCAATGCCTGGTGGAAGGCTTTCGGCGATGCCACGCTGGACCAGTTGATGGCTGAGGCCCAGCAGTCCGCGCCCGCGCTCGCCGAAGCCAGGGCGCGCCTACGCGAGGTGCGTGCGCTGCAGGGCATCGCGGTGTCGGCCGAATATCCGACAGCTGACGCTGGAGCTGGCTACGACCACACCCGCGGCAGCGCCAACGTGCCGATCGGCGTGCCGCCGGGCGGCCTCGGGCCAGGCGAATACGGCAATCTGTGGCAGGCCGGGTTCGACGCCTCCTGGGAGGTCGACCTGTTCGGCGGCCGGCGCCGCGCAGTCGAATCCGCCGACGCCGCTTACGAGGCCGCCGTCGCCGATCGTGCCGACGTCGAGCTATCGCTGCTGGCCGAGGTGGCGCGCAACTACATGGAGCTGCGCGGCGCCCAGCGGCAGCTCGCGGTGGCCCAGGAAAATCTCGCCATCCAGCAGGACGCCCTGCACATCACGCAAGCGCAGTTTGGCGCGGGCCTGGCGCCGCGCCTGGACCTGCTGCGGGCGCAGGCGCAGGTGGCGGACACCGGAGCCTCGATTCCCGCCTTCGAGGCCGACGCGCGCGCCAGTATCTACCGCATCGGCGCCCTGGTCGGCCGCGCCCCGGAAGAACTGGTCGGCCGGCTCGATGCGCCGCAACCGATTCCACCGGCGCTGCCGCAAGTGCCGCCCGGCCTGCCCTCCGATCTGCTGCTGCGCCGGCCCGACATCCGCGCCGCCGAGCGCCGCATCGCCACCGCCAACGCCCGTATCGGCGTCGCCACTGCCGATCTTTACCCGCATTTTTCGCTGACCGGCATCGCTGGCCTGGAAAGCCTCAGCGCCAAGTCGTTTCCCAACGCTTCCAGCAGCTATTTCGCGGTCGGCCCCAGCGTCAGCTGGCTGATTTTCGACGCCGGCAAGGTGCGTTTCCAGATCAGCGCCGAGCAAGCCCGGACCGACCAGGCCACAGCCGCCTACCAGCGCACCGTCTTGGGCGCGCTGCGCGATGTTGAAACCGCGCTGCTCGCCTGCGCCCGCAACAGCGAACGCAGCGGCGAGTTGGCGGCGGAGGTGGATGCCGACCGCCAGGCGGTCGAGGTGGCGACGCAGCTGTACGCCAAGGGCCTGAGCGACTTCCTGTCGGTGCTGGATGCGGAGCGTTCGCTCGATGCCGCGCAGGACCAGCAGGCACAGAACGACCGCGACGCGGCCCTGGCCCTGGTCGCCTTGTACAAGGCGCTGGGTGGTGGCTGGACAACGACGAGTGATGCTGGGTCAGGAACAGGGAGATGAGCATGGACAGGGCATCAATCACGGCGGGCGGGGTGATCGGAGCGGGCTTAGTGGCCGTGCTGGGTATCGCCTTCTTTTTCGTCATCATCGGTGTGTTCGGTCAGACGGCTTCCATCGCTGCGCTGCTGCTGTTTATCGCGTTCACGCTGGTGGTGCTGCGCCGCACCTCCTCCGCAGGAGCACGGCCATGAGCTTCGATCCCGCGATCCTGGCCAGGGTCCAGTTCGCTTTCACGGTCAGCTTCCACATCATCTTTCCCACCATTTCAATCGGCCTAGCGATGTTCCTGGCCATCGTTGAAGGCCTGTGGCTGAAGACCCGGGATCCACTCTACTTCCAGATTTATCGCTTCTGGCTGGGCATCTTCGCCATGGCCTTCGGGGTTGGTGTTGTCACCGGCATCGTGCTGTCATTCGAGTTCGGGCTTGGGTTCGCCAAGTTCGGCCAAATGGCCGGACCTGCCATAGGTCCAATGATCGCGCTTGAGGTTCTCACTTCGTTCTTCCTCGAAGCGGGATTCCTCGGCATCATGCTGTTCGGCCTGAACCGCGTCGGGCCAAGGCTGCACTTCTTCGCCACCTGCATGGTGGCGCTCGGCACTCTGTTCTCAGCCTCCTGGATTCTTTCCGCCAATAGCTGGATGCAGACGCCGGACGGCGTTGCGGTGCAGAACGGCCACCTGGTGGTGACCGATTGGCTCAAGGTGATCGTCAATCCGTCCTGGCTCTACCGCCTGCCGCATATGCTGGCGGCGGCCTATATCACCGGTTCGTTCCTGGTTTCGGGGGTGGGCGCCTGGTATCTGCTGCGAGGGGAACACATCGAGTTCGGCAAGCGCACGGTTTCGATGGGCATGGGCTTCGCGACGGTGCTGATTGCCTTGCAGGTATTTCTCGGCGACATCCTGTACGGCACGATGCTGAAGTATCAGCCGGCCAAGATGCAAGCCGCCGAAGGCTTCTGGGACAAGCAGTCGGAGTCACCGGCGCCCTACTACTGGATCATCGTCCCCGACCAGAAGAGCCAGCGCAACCGCTTCGCGCTCGGCACGCCTTACCTCGGCAGTATCTGGCTGACGCATAGTCTGCACGGCCGGGTCGAAGGGCTCGGCAACACGCCGCCGGATCTGCAGCCGCAGATGGGAATCGTCTTCTACGGCTTTCGCATCATGTACGGGATCGCCATCCTGATGTTTTCGCTTGCCGTGGCCTCGCTCTGGCTACGCTGGCGCGGGCGCCTGTTCAGCACGCGCTGGTTTCTGCGCATCCTGGTGGTGATGACTCCTTCGGGAGTGCTGGCGACGCTGGGGGGATGGTACGTGGCGGAGACCGGCCGGCAGCCTTGGGTGATCTACAACATCCTGCGCACCGCCGATGCCGTGTCGCCGGTGCCGGCCGGGGTGCTGCTGTCGACCTTGATTGCCTTCGTATGCGTCTACGCTCTGTTCATGGCGGCCTTCCTTATATTCGCCGGCCGCATGATCAAGCGTGGACCGAAGGACGCGCCGGCCTACGCCGAAGCATCGGGCTCACTCAAACCCGCGCTCAAACCGGGTATGGCCAACGGGGCAACTCGCAATGCCGCGGTTACGGAGTAATGACCATGGATCTTCCTCTGCTCTCCGCCTTGTTTGCCGCCTTCGCGTTGTTGCTCTACGTTGTGCTGGACGGATTTGACCTCGGCGTCGGCGCCTTGCTGCTACTGCCCTCCGACGAGCGCGTGCGCGATCGCATGGTCGATTCCGTGGTGCCGATCTGGGACGGCAATGAGACCTGGCTGATCATGGCCGGCGTGACCCTGCTGGCCGCATTCCCGGTTGCCTACGGCATTCTGCTGCCGGCGTTTTACCTGCCGCTGATCGTGATGCTGCTGGCGCTGGGTTTGCGCGGAGTGTCGTTCGAGTTCCGAATGCAGACCGAGCGTATGCGACGCGCCTGGGACATCGCGTTCAGCCTGGGTTCGATTGTCGCCGCGCTAATGCAGGGCTTGATCGTCGGTGGCCTGATCCAGGGCATCGCGGTCGATGGCGAGCACTTCGGCGGCAGCGTGTTCGACGTGTTCAGACCGTTCTGCCTGCTGGTGTCGCTCGCCGTGCTGTCCGGTTACGTCGTACTTGGCGCCGGCTGGCTCCATCTCAAGGGAACGGCTGCGCTGCGCGCTTTTGCGGAACGCATCCTGCACACTGCTGTTCCTGCCTATCTTGGCTTGGCTTCAGTCAGCACCGCGGCAGCCACCTTGGTCCAGCCGCAGATGCTGGCGGCATGGTCCGCGCACATGACGTTGCTGAGCGCCATTGCCCTCCTGTTCCTCCTGCTCGCGATAACGCTCTGGCGCGCCATAGGAGGGCGTTCCGACGGCCGGCCGCTATTCCTGGGGCTGGCCTTGTTCGTACTGGGCATTGCCGGCCTGGGCGTGGCGGTCTTTCCGGACATCGTGCCGTACCGTTTAAGCCTTTGGGACGCCGCCTCATCTAGTCAGAGCCAGGTCTTCGTCCTGCTCGGGGCCGCGATCGTCACGCCGATCGTGCTGAGCTATTCCGCGTTTGCATACTACGTTTTCAGGGGCAAGACACCCGAGCAAGGGTGGGAAATATGACTGTGGCGGCAGACCAAAAGCAGGTAGGCCCGGCATGAACACTCAATCCCGCAGATGGAAGTGGTTTGCCGGCCTCTATATCGCTTCGATTGCCGCCTTCGCGCTGATGACACTACTTGCCGAGGCCGCACTTAGGTGTTTCATGTGAGCGTGCAACGTGTTGGTCATCGCCGATTGTTGGCTATTCGTGGATGGCTCAAACGAGGCTTGTTCGGCAGCGCAATTGCGTGTTTTAGCCATTCCGCTGCAGCGCAGGTGCTACGCGATCCACCGACGCCCTTCGGTCCGTTGGTTTATGACAACACCTTTATTCGGTCGTCAACCCCGATAGGAGTTTCGGAGGGACTCAAGAACATTCCCTTGGACGACAGCGCCGGGTGGCTTCTCAATCTTGGAGGCAGCCTGCGGGAGCGATGCGAGAGCTTCTCCAATTCGGCTTTCGATTTCGGCGACACCGGCGGAGTATCCGGCGAGAGCTACATCATGCACCGGTTGCTGCTGAGCGGAGACTTCCACTTCGGCACTCTGCTGCGCACGTTTCTGCAACTTGGCGACGAGCTGGAAGCAGGACGCCAGCCCGGACCACAGCCCACCGACATCGACCGCGGCAATCTGGCGCAGGGGTTCTTCGAAATCAATCTACCGGCCGGTACGGATGCCACCGTGAATCTGCGGGCTGGACGCCAGGAGATGATGTTTGGCTCAAACCGGCTGGTCGACATCCGGGAGGGCCCGAACATCCGGCAAAGCTTCGACGGCGTGCGTGCCTGGGCCACTCGCGGCAACCTGCGGATCGATGCCTTTTGGACTCGCCCGGTGTTCAACCGGCAGGGTTGGTTCGATGACCACGCCGACCCGACCCAGAAATTCTTCGGCGTATACGCCACTACGCCGGTAAAAGCAGTGCCAGGCCTTTCCGCCGATGTTTACTACCTTGAGCTTGACCGCAACGGTGCCCTGCTTGATGCAGGGGTCGCCGATGATCGGCGCCATTCGGTGGGAACCCGATGGTTTGGGACAGGTGGAGCTTTCGACTACAACTTCGAAGGGACCTATCAGTTTGGTGAATTTGGCTTCCGCCATGTAAGAGCCTTCGCGCTGTTCTCCGACTCCGGCTACACGCTTGTATCGACAGCATGGCGACCGCGCCTGGCTCTAAAGGCCGATGTGGTGAGCGGCGGCGACAGTCGCGGCATGGGAACGCTCGGCACGTTCTATCCATTGTTTCCGAAAAACAACTATTTCAACGAATCGAACCTCCAGACGCCCATGAACTACATGGATCTCTATCCCTACGCGCAGATCCAGCCGCGTCGGAATCTCGCATTCATAAGCGGCGTCGATGTGTTGTGGCGGCAAAACATACACGACAGCTTATATCAGCCGCCTGGCATCCCGGTGGTTCCCGGTGATGTCAACACCAACAGATTTCTGGGTGAGGCTCTCAATCTGCAAGGTGAGTGGCAGGCAACCCCGAACCTCGATGTCAACGCAGCACTGGTGCGCTTTTTCACGGACGGGTTCCTGAGCAATGCTGGCGGCAAGGACGTTACATGGACTGGACTTTGGGCAACATTCAATTTCTGACAAGGGGTAACTGTAAGCGTCGCTGCGTGTTCCCGGCAAGCCGCACGGGCTGGCATTGAGATCGTAATAAAGGCGTCTCAATTGAGCGTCAGCTCTCGTGCGACAAATATTCTTGTCAGAGCGACCGCTTATGGCCAGTCAGAGACATGCGGGCGATTTCATAACAGCTGGCCTTGGCCGTCACTCTTAACTCCGAAGGTTCTCACCTCGGCCCGCCGCCCCGGGCTGGCTGGCGCCTGTCCAATAGCCGCAAGAATACACGCATCAGTAGTGGCGCAGCCGTCTTGCCCCCCGACCAAGGCTTTGATTTGGGGAGATTTGTTTCCTAACTGTTCTAGGGCTCCCAAACAACGCCCGCCGAGACTACCCGGAAGGGTTTTGGATAAACCAATTCGGCCACACCACGGCATCATCGTCGTGAACCGCCTTTATGAGAACGTAAGCCGGCACCGTATGGAAGGGCGCGACCTGGCACCTGGTGAGAAGGATCAAAATTTGGTGCTGGAGTTTGCGCCACAGCCGGACCACGACATGCTCGTGGCCTGCCTATAGTCCCATTGGCAATCACCAGGGCAGCCTGATCTATGGTCCTTCGCCGCCATCACCGACGAGCCTCCACCAGAGGTGGCAGCTGCAGGTCATGACCGTTGCATTGTCCCCATCAAGCCCGAGCACGTCGATGCCTGGCTACGTCCCAATCAGGGCAAATTGGCGGCGCTATACGCGATCCTCGACGACCGCGATCGGCCCTACTATGAACATTGACTCGCTGCATGATGCCGGTTTTACGCCAACTCCATCTGATTAACAACCAACCGCTTCATTGACGAACATGGCCTACAAATTTACCCGCGACCAGGCAGCTCTCGACGCGATTCTGGACGAATGGGCTAGGCCGCATGACGAGCGCCGATGTGCTGCATGGCGACACCACAAGTCTAACCGAGCGAAGGCTTCTTGAGCCGGTTCACGCGAAAGGCTAGTTCTTGCTTGAATGACCGGGGCCGTCCGCGTTTCTGTTCTGATGTCCGATGGACTCCGTGTGAAAAGGCTTTCCATCCTTCAGGGAGCTTCAGCCTGACGTAGTCATCGATCTTCACAAGGTAGCTCGCCGCCCGCTCCAGGTTCCGGCGGAGTTCATCATCGTTGTATCGCACCATGCCGATCCCGAGCGAGCCCTGCTTGGTGTACCGCTCCTTGTCGATGTTGCAATTCCAAAAACTGCCGCCCTCGGCTTTCTCAGCCCAGCGTTGACCAACCATGTGCCCGAGGGTCTCATCCTCTCGAACCTCATGCCCGTTGAAGAACACAAGGAAATGGTAGTGATAACCTAAGATGGGGCCGTATTCGAGTTTCCACGCATAGCCAACCTTTGCAGGAAATTGTCGCTCGAAATGATGCATAAAGTCATTGAAGCACTTCCTGACATGTTCTGGAGAAACTTCATGACCCTCGCATGATTCTCTGTATTCTTTCGAATACCTCAGATCCACGCGCACAACGAGCAGCTTGGAATATTGATCGAACAGGTCGTCAATGTACCTCTGCAGGCTCTTGAGATTCTCGCGTACCATCCGCTTTTGCGAAGCCATGACCTTCTTGAAGCCTGTGGCTCTCGCTGCAGCGCGCAACTGCTCCACAAATTCGTTGAAGTGGAAATACGTATCTGGGCCACAAGTGAGGAAATATAACTTGGTGGTCCTGCTCAGCTCTTTGGCGAGCAGTTCAAAGTACGGGCTGAAGCAGTGTCTTGGGTACGTGGTTTCCGCCAACCGAAAGTTCGCCCTCAGGCATTGTAGTAAGCGCTTGCCCAATTCCGTATTCTGATTCCGCCACCTTCCAGTTGATTGGCTGTATTCGTATCTAAACAACTTCCCTCGATCTCGAAGGACCTTCCGCACAACGTAGTCCGCCTCCAGAACGAGATACGCGACATCGACGCCTTCACCGATGGTGAAGCCATCCATGTCGCGTATCACTGAGGCTACCTGCCACTGTCGAAGAAACGACGGCTCTTTCATACATTACCCTTGCTAAAAAGTGAATTGTGAGTACGTCTACTACAAATGTCTTTTATTGCCTACGCATCTATCAAACATAAGCTAACTACAATCTGAAACAATCTGAAATCTGAACTGAAATCTGAAAGTAATTACTCCCAAAAAAGGTGTAGGCCACGCTGTCCGTTTTATCCCAAGGGGCTCGTATCGCGAATAAAGAGACCTACCTTATGTTCGGAATGTCTGGCTTGGGAACGTTACCGTCAGAATCCACACATTGAATGCAAACTAACTTCGACGCGTTGGCAATCAGTTTGGGCGATGGCTCCGGTAGGCGGTCGGGTTGGCGCGGTAGCGGCGAAGTTCGCCGACGCGGCAGCCAATAATATGGCTGCGTCCGAGTTGTTCTATTGGGGGAAATGTGCCGCGCTGCGAGTCCTCTAAGATTTGTGCGATACACGTTCCTGATATCTCCGAGCAAATAGGCAGGGGAAGGAAGGTGTAGTCTGGGAGGTCATCCAGCCTAAGTGGTTTCATAGGTGCACCGACGGCGATTGAGGCATAACCTTACCGCCCGTACCCCCGGGAAAAAATGTATTTAAGGCCTCCAAAAACAAAAGAGGGAGGGGATGACATGTAAAATCCGAGACTGATAAAAAATGCTCGTATTATCAGAGCGGTGAACTAACTTCCCGGCAACTCGGGAACCAACCCTGCCGAATGTCCAGGAACTAACTTCCCCAAGTAGCGGCTTCAATTGAGTGGATTCCTGGTGCCACAAACGACAACACCGGCCAGAGCCGGTGTTGTCGTTGTCTGCTGCGACTTTATTGAGATTAGCTATTCGGAGCGCGTGGGCACTTCTGATGTCCGCTGCACATCATCTCACCTCCGATCACCGCCGGAGCTGACCTGCTGCGCCCGTGTTCCCTATTCCTCTCCGCCCTCTTCTAATACCGCCGTTCACGAGTCGTTCCATGGCGGCCCTCACCTCTGGATCGGCTTTGTCAGGGTTGGTGCCGCTCCATCCCCATATCAATTGAGCAACATCGTTGGTGCGCCCGCGCCCAAATAACGGCGCTCGCAGCGACCATTCGTCCGTGAACGCTTTTGCTTTGGGCTTCACTGCGGCGATCACCTGGGTAACGGAGCTGTAACTGCTTTCGGGGAGCTCCCCCAGCCAACCTAGAAGCTTTGGTCGCAAGTCCAGGCAGAATTGATCGAACGCCTCACTATGCGCTTTGCCACCTTTTCGCCCGTGCTCTGCCGATAACTCTTGCCCCTCGGCCACTCCGAGAAAGCGAAAGCACTGGAGCAGTGCCGCCCAACTTCTATCGCCCTGATCTTCGCGGAGCGCTAAAAATGCCTCCCAATAAAACGCGCCGGCAACATAGAGGGGGGCAAATGCTACCGGCCCGGACGGTGCCGATTCGCAAATCCTGGCCGCAAGCATTGTCGCGCTATTGTCAGGCCAAGCTTGGTATTTGATTTCACGTACATCCTGCCAAAACTCGTCGAGCGGCACACCAGTTCTGGCCTCGACGTGCGTCTTGTAGTGCTGTTTGATCTGATTGCCCGCCACTTCCAGGCAGCTTAACAAAGGCAGCGACGGGCCATCAGTGGTATATACCAGCGACGAATACCGAAGCGGCGGAAAGGGATGATTTGCTGGTTTGGATGATTTATTGTTCATCGTGATCGTATGGGCCTGTCGGTCCCGGATGTAATTGAACTCGTCTTAGGCGACATCGCCGGAGGGGTGGAAAGTTGAACGCGGTATAAAGACTGCGCCAGCTAGGCGGCTGGCGCAGTCTGGATGGTGACCTACCTCGGCTTAACAGCGCGCTCTTCTGTCAAGCGTGCTGCTTCATTCTTGAACCACCGGCGGAACGTGGAATGGCCGATTGTGCAACCGTGATTCGCCAACACGTCGATGATTGCCCACCTAGCTGCACCGTTATCAACTGCGTTCGAAATGTACGGGAACAATTCGACAAATAGCGCCCTTCCGGTTCTGTCAGATCGCGCGCAGTAAGATGCCAGTCCATCCAGATCGGAAATAACCTTGTCGACATCCTCGGAGGGACGGTAATTGAGCGGCTCAGTCTGAACGCTGAGGGCTTTAGGCCATGCCCACGAATTGAGCTCCTCCGCACGGCCAAGCCAATATTGACACATCGCTAACGCTGACCAAGCCCGCTCTGAATTTAGTGCGAACTCTTGAGCACAAGCGGCTTCGATCCAGTACACGGTCGCGTGCGCTACCTTGCGCTCAGCCGGGCGATCGCTCGTCGCTTTGCATATGGCAGTTAGGCGCGCGGTCAGTGAAGCGCTATAGGCATACAGTTGTCGTGCCTGCGTGGTCCAAAATTCTTCGAATGGGACACCGGTACTCGGCTGCACGCCGTTGATATAAGCAACTGCGAGGCAGGCATGTGACTTGCCGAGGTAGGCTTCGATGTTTGGAGGCGGCTTCTTCGGGATGTATTCGAGAATAGGCCAGTGGGAGCTGCTGTACTTCGTGCGCAGGAATTCGACGTCCTCATCCAGTAGTAAATGATTCATGGTGAAATATCCTTAAAACAAATAATAAACCTCGCGCAGCGGAGGCCGCGCGGCGGGCCGATTCTTGACTGGGGGAGTTCCTGAAGAAGGTCTAGGAGGACAGCAAGCCCTCAGAGACCCTACTGCGAACCGACAACTTGAGCCGAGCGGCGGTTCCTGCAACAGGTCAGTCACATTGCGTTCTGACCAAACCGAAAACCGATGCCCGGGTGTTGACTGCCTAACAGCGGCGAATTGCGCCGCGACCTTCTAGGCCCGCAGCGACGCTAATAAAATTGCTGAAGGCGACATGTTTGTCAAGTTACGCAAAAAAAAGTGAGGCCGTGGGCTATGGACTGAGACTTCGCCTTGAACACTTATCGCTCAGAGGTTTTTGCAAGTTAGGCTGAGTGCTGCTGGATGCACTGATCTACCAGCGGATGATCTCGTCTCGGGCGGCCTGCAAAAGCTGCGGATCAAGTTTCCGGCTGCGGCATTGGCACCGATGCAGTTGTTCTCTGCTCGACCGTTCGTCCGAATGCCGCCTAAGATTGCTTGCTACCCTCAACGCGCTGGCGGGCGTAGTCTAGGAAAGCGCAAATCGAGTAGAAAGCCGGGGTGCCTGAGCATGGCATATGCTTGCCGTTCTGAGCCGCAAGCTCGTTGCCCTGGACCGAAGGCGTATTGCAGGCATGTACTCGCGTTCCACTGATGCTTATACGGGGGTATCTTTGGGGGTACCTGAATATTTAAATTTGATATAGTTGTTTTTATTCAATGTGATAGATAAACAGTTTGGGTCCCTCCTTAGCACCAGGGAATCAACAGGTTACATAGAGGCTGTAATCTGGAAATCGTCGTCGTTCAATATTTTCAGTCAACGACGAATTTGCGGGAGAAATTTCAGTGCCTGAGATTGTTAGCGATTGCCCACGTTGTCGGACCAAGCACACTACGTTTATGCTTATCGGAGCTAATAGAATTGCAAACAAAAATGGGCTGGAATGCAACGAGGCTTTTTGCCAGTGTCGACAATGCGGGTTGGGCACCACATTTGTCGTGACCGTAAGAAATCCAAACTTAGGAAGTCAATTATCTAATCAGGGCGGAATGACGAAGATTGCAGGCTCGCTAATGCCTTTTATTTCCGTAGATGGTTTTGTCAGTCTAAAGGATATGTCTGCGGTCTCGGCCCCAGAACATCTACCTCCGGGGATCCTCAATGCCTTTAACGAAGGCGCAACCTGCCTGGCAGTAAAGTGTCCAAATGCGGCGGCGACTATGTTCCGCCTTTGCATCGATATGGCGACGCGTGGAATGCTACCCGCAGAGCCGGCGGCTGGGCAAGAAGATGTCGGAGGGTTAAATCGCAAAGTCCGCCGAGATCTCGGATTGAGACTACCTTGGTTGTTCGATACGGGTATGTTGCCCGAAGGTCTAAGGGAACTATCCCACTGCATTAAGGAAGACGGCAACGACGGGGCGCATCAAGGCACGCTGACAGCCGAGGACGGCGAAGATTTATTGGATTTTGCAACAGTACTATTAGATCGCTTGTATTCCGAGCCGAGACGTCTAGAGCTAGCCAAGGAACGGAGGGACAAGCGCCGTGCTCCACCAGCCTAAATCGTGCAGTACAGCGCTGCGCTTGATTCAACCCTTCTCGCAGATGCCAGGGTCCGGACAAAGGGTCGGATAACGGCGGATAGTGGGTCGGGATAAGAGGTCCGGGATAGGGATAACGGTTCCGACCCCGTATCCGGAGGGCAGACACATGAACGATTCTGAAATCGGAATATGGATAGACTTCAATCCTCTAGCCTCAAAAGCGGATTTGGAATTTATCAATACTACTTCGTCTGCGCTTTTCTGGACCGAGCAAGCACCTATTAAGCCGCGTAATGGCTCAGCGTCGTTCCTTAATTTGGGCGTGCGCACTTTCGCTGTTACAGCAGCTCATGTACTCGAAGGATGGAGGGTAGGCCGCTCCAACGCAGGAGCACAAAATGCGTATCTCGCGGGCATAGATCGTGCAGTGGTGCTAGCCGACTTTGAGGACAGAATCATTGACGAAGATCGCGAAATGGATCTTGCTACGTTTTCGATTGCGGATGAAGAGGTCCGCGTATTGGGCAGAAGCGTTGTGTACGGTGGACAAGCGGGCTGGCCTCCCCCGCCATTGGAGCGCGGACAGGGTATTGGCTTCTCTGGCTATCCGGGCGCAGAAACCTATATAGACGGTAAGGGACTTGTATTTTCGTCGGCGTCTCAGGGCATGACGATTACCAGCCTGAATGATAGAGACGTGCTTTGCCAAATCGAGCGCGACAAAATCGCAGGGGTCATAGGGCGCGGAGTGCCGCCAGAGAATTTCAACTTTGGCGGGATTAGCGGAGCCGCGATGTTCGCAAGAGGAGTACGCCAAAGCGGAATTATTTGTTGGCTGTTTGCAGGTGTCGTGATCCAAGGTCCAAACACAAACCTAGACCCTAATATGTCGATTGAAGGATTTGAGCTGATCCGCGGGCGCCGCTCACATTTCATCAAAGCCGATGGCAGTCTTGATCGTAAGCTTTGGGCGCACGCGACGTTTAACGGGACGTAGAAGACCGCGACGATGCTCTGCATGAATCAATCGTGTCTGATCCTATCGCTTTTGACCCTATCGATTTCTTGAAATACAGAATCGATAGGGTCAGACACGATTGAATGATCAAGTGGACCACGATCGATGTTTCGTCGGTAGTGTAGAGCCGGCCCTTGATTACCTTAGCGTATTCAGTGCGCCAACTTCGCGGCAGCCTGACGAATTCCGTCCAGAATAGGGTCTGCCACGGATGGCGGGAATTTCCTGGGTAATTGAGATGCGACGGTATCGACGACCTTGGGCGTCTGAGCCGCCAGGTCTTCCATCAGCGAATTAATTTGCGTGGCCAAACCACACCGTTTTGCCATCTCCACCCAATGCCTGGGCTGGATTGAATGCCAGTTGTAGTGGCGCCTGCCCTCACCCTGAACCGCCATGGCCATCTTTACCTTGTGAGGCGACAGCTGGCCGGCGCGATTTCCCAAAACCGGGAAGGCGGACAGGGCGTCGTAGCGCGGGGTCAATCGGAACTGGCCGCCGGCTTCGAGGAACAAGCTGAAATTCTTGGCGTGGCCGTCGATCGCACAAAGCATCCAAAACAGGATCTGTGTGCGAAAGAAGTCCACACGGTCATGATCCGCGCGCGCCGAGCCCAGCAGCAGATTCATGGTTTTCCGAATGCCGGGACCGCCGTCGGCTTCGTACTTGTGATCGCGGTCGGTGCCCGTTGCCTGGCACAGGTCCTCCTGCGGCAGCCGCACGAACCAGCGTTCATTCCTGGCAAGCCGCCGGTCGAAACGCTCCACCACCAGCACTTTGTACGGCCCGAACTGATCCATCCAGCAGTCGGCCGTATCGACCCCGTAGGCGCGAAGAATCTGCGCGCATAACCATTCGTTTTCGACCGATGTGCGCAGGTCAATGCCCTGGGTACCCTCCCCGATCGGCAGTTTGAAGATGTGGGTGGTCGGTGTGGGGCCATGTGGACGCATCCACTGGCCTGCGTGGCGCAATAGCGCCGTCTTTTCCTGCGCGCCGGCCAAAGAGACTCTAAAATTCTCGTCATGGTCGGTGCGCCCCAAGGTCGGGGCAGCCAGGTTGTTGCTCAGCAGCTGTACGATTTCCTTTTCCGTGAGCGGATCGCCTTTTATCTTCCGAATGTTCGGCGGCGCCTGATCTGCCGGCATCAACTGGATAGCGCCAATGCAGTCCCGGCCGATTTCGGTGAGCAAATCGAATGCGTGAGTCGACTTTGCCTGGAAGCGCTGCCGAATACGGTCTCGAATTCCCTTGCTGTCGGGCAGCAGGTTCTCGAAGAACCGTTCGACGACTGCGCCCTTATAAGTGGTGCCTGGCGGGCCCACGGGCATTGAAAGCGAAATCGGGCGAGTTTCGGGAGAGACAAGCCATTCGTCGGCGTAACGAAATTCCTGGGCATGGTTCGCCGCGGTGAGCCAGGTTCCGACACGCTCTCCATTCATCCACACGGAGAGTGCCTGAGTCTTGGATGGTCGCGCCATGGCTTACCACTCCCGCTGAGTGATACCTGCCGACGATTTGTCGCGGATAACCAGCTGCAGACCCAAAGCGGAGAGCGCCTTGTAGAGCGTTTCGACGGTGGCATTTGCACCGTGAACTTCGATCGCGGAGATGGTGCTCTGTTTCAGGCCGACCTTCGCGCCAACGGCGCTTTGGGTCAGCTTGAGCTGCTTGCGGCAATTTTTCAGGATCTGTCCCAGTTGTTCGGGGGTGCTGGCGACATAGTCCATGATTTATCTCCTATAGGGGATAAATATAATATATCCCTTATTTTGGATAAAGTCATTTTATCCAATGTAGAGGATAGAACAAGAAAATCCCATGAAATGGATAAAGCCGGCCTTGTCTTGTAGTCCTTCGCTGTCGGCAAGTATCGGCCCCTTGCCTTGCCCGGCTCAGGTTCCTCCCGACGACAACCAGTGTTCAAGGCGGTCCGCGTAAGTGCGGCTGGAGCGGTGCTGGGAACCGTCGATGAGCTTGAGCGCAAATTCACGATTCTCGATGGATTTGAGCTCCACGATGCATTGCGACTGCACGATGCGGGAACGATGGATGCGCAGAAACTTTGCCGGGTCCAGCCTTTGTTCCAGGGAAGCCATCGTTTCGCGCATCAGGTATGAGCGCCCCGCTACGTGCAATTCCACATAGTCCCCGGCCGCGGCAATCCATCCGACATCTTCGGCCTGCACAATCTGGATTCTGGCGCCGGTTTGCACGGTGAAGCGGGATGCGTATTTTTCCGGAGTCTGGCCGAGCATTTGTAGCACGCGCTCGGCCATGGCCATCCTCGTCCTGCGGTCCATGAGCTTGCGGGCGCGGCCGATCGCGGCCTCGAAGCGCTCGTCGCTCACCGGCTTGAGCAGGTAGTCCAGCGCATGGAATTCAAACGCCCGCAGCGCATGTTGCTCGAACGCCGTAAGAAATATCACGCCGGGCAACTGCTCCGGCGGCACTGCCCGGAGCACCTCGAATCCGTCCATGCCGGGCATCTGGATGTCGAGAAACACCACATCGGGCGCAAGCTGCAAAATCTTCTTCACCGCGGACGCGCCATCGCCGCATTCGCCGGCGATCTCCACATCCCTGAACTTTCGCAGCCGCAGGACCACGCCGCGCCTGGCAGGCGGTTCGTCGTCAACGATCAAGACGCGCACGGAGCAATCACCTGTCAGCTTGCGCCGGTGCGAAAGGGCAGCTCCACGGTCGCTTCACAGCCCCCTGCTTCCGGCCAGGCCAGCGTGAAACGGTGATTGGTTCCGTACAGCGTCTTCAAGCGCTCCTCGATATTGCTTTGACCGATTCCACTCCTGCCGCCCGCAAGTCCATCGGTCACGCGCCGTCCCGAGTTTCGCACCACCAGCCGCAGGCGGTCTCCGTGAGCGGCGCTCTCGATGCCGATCGCCCCGCCCTCCACCAGCGGCGCGATGCCATGACGCACCGCGTTCTCCAGCAGGGGCTGCAGCAGCATGCTGGGCACCAGTGCATCGAGGGTTTCAGGGGCAATGGACATTTCGATCTGCAAACGGTCGCCCAATCTGGTCTGCTCGATGGCGATATATTGCTGCGTGAACGCGAGTTCCCGCGAGAGCGCGACCTCCGGCAGCGTCTGGTCATCCAGGCTGGTGCGCAGCAGGTCGGCGATCTGCCCAAGCATGCGGTTGGCCGCGGTAGCCTCCCCGTCCAGAATCAGGGTGGACACGGCATTCAAGGAATTGAACAGGAAGTGGGGATTCAATTGGTAACGCAAGGCGCGCAAGCGGGCATCGCGAGCCTCGGTTTCCGCCTGGAGCAGGCGCTCCCGTTCCTGGGCGGAGCGCTGCCATTGCTTGATGCTGAAGTAAAGGCTGCACCACATGAAGCAGACAAATCCGAACTGCACGGAATTTCCCAGCTGGCTGGCCCAATTCATTTTGGCGGGGCCCAGCAGTATCAATCCCGTAAGCAGCGCGCAGACTGCTCCCATTGCCAGGGACCAGGCGGCGGCCCGCAGCTCGAATGCCAGCCAGGCCTGAGAGCGCCGCAATAAGGCGCGGCAAGCAAGACGCAGCACACAGCTGCCGAGGAACAGAATTGTGAAGTTGACAGTGCTGTCGATGATCTGGGCGGGCCGGCTCAGCAAGCGCGGAATCGATCCAGCCATACTGACCGTATAAAAACTGACCCAGCCTAAAACCTGTACCTGCCAGAACGAGGGAAAGCGCGGGCGACTGTCATCCGTCATGCCCCGCATTCTAGCGCAGGCATTGCCGTGGATTGCTTCAGTTCGCCGCGCCAAAGCAGCGGTTCGTCGCACACTTGCCTCACACCGGCGAATTGCATCATCCGCCGGCTCGCCCCGGTGTTAATTTCAAGCTCGAACATTCGATTCCACCGGGAGACTATGCAATGGGTATGCAAGGCCGCAGGGCGATGCCGACGAGCTGTGTCAGGTCATTTTCCTTCCTGGCGCTGGCCTTGCCGGCGGTTTTTGGCGTGGCTTCCATGGCGCTCGCCAAGACTCCCGGCGATGCAAAAGGCGCGGCCGGACCCACGGCGGAAAATGCATGGGCGGCCGAAGTGGAAATCGCCCGCGCGATACAAGCCAACGATGCGGACGGGATCGGGCGCGCACTGGCCGATGACTGGGCGGTCGTTGCCACCACCGGCGGCATGGGCGAGGGCAAGTCGATTTTTCCCGAAGGCATCAAGTCCGGCTACCTGACGCGAAACACTTTCGAAATCTCCGAACCCAGGGTGCGGCTCTACGGCAATATCGCCGTAGTCACGACAAAGGTAAAAACCTCGGGCGTGCTTCAAGGCAAGCCCTTCGCCGTGACCGAGCGCCAGACCGATATCCTGCAATGGGACCACGGCGCCTGGAAGTCCGTTCTCACCCATGAGACCAAGATCGAATCGGCAAACAAGCAGGGCTGAGACGGAGAGTCGGGTGAAGGAGGATCAGGCCAGCCGCACGGCGCAACACATGGCCCTGCTCGGTGCGATGGAATCGGCGCTGCCGTGCCGCTTTATCGGCCGCAGCTGGCCGGGCGGCCGCACTTCAAACCACATTGGCACCGCCACTCGAGCTGGAGACAAACTGATGTGCGTGTCGAAAACCTTCTTAGGCAGGGCGGGCGCGCTGGGTGCAGCGTTCCTGTTCGCTTTGCCTGCCGCCGCGACGGCTCAGGATTCGTCGTCGCCGCGCGACCAGCTCGCGCTCTGGGCCGGACATTGGAAAATACGCATCGAGACCAAAGAAACGCAGTTTGGCCACGCCGGAACGCAGGACTACGACGCGAAATGTTCCTTTCTCCCCCACGGCGCCTTTATGGCCTGCGAGTATTTGAGCCTGCAGCCCGATCCCGATACAGGCCACATCATCAACGACGTCGCCCTCGTCTATTACAGCGACGCCGACAAGACCTTCAAATATACAAACCTGGCCCCGGAAGGCGGGCCGCGCGAAGACGTCTTCCATGTCGATGGAAATGTCTGGACCAGGCAGTTTGAGATTCCAAGACGGAGCGGCGGAGTAGCCGATGCCCGCGACATCTATACCTTCGTTCCCCCCGACAAACATCTGGCGCGGCTCGAAATATCAATCGACAAGGGCGCGCATTGGACGCTGGTGAACGAGGCGGTCGGCACAAAAGAGCGCTAAGCGGTGGGCTAATTCAGTTCGATGCGAATGGAACGACTTTCAGCAGCGGCGGATAAGGGTCGGGGATGAGGGGTCGGAGTAAATAGCCCCAGCCCTCACAGGCGAAGCCGTTGACGGAAGCACTTCGCCATAACCGCGCAAGCCATCGATGCGCGAAGTTCTTCCGACATAGCCCAGTTCACGGCGCGCGGCAGCGTCATTGACGCTGAATTCACGCCCGATCATGCGCATCATCGAACGGGAAATCGGCGGGTCGCCTTCCTTGCGAGTGACGGCCCAGACCGCGTCCATCAACCGGCCCAGAGTCACTGCTAGCCAGAAGGGCATCGAACGCAGTTTCTCGATGGACAAGCCCTGAACGCTCGCGAGCGCAGCAACAAATTCGCGAAATGTCAGCTTTTCCCGATCGGCAATGAAGAAGGCGCGACCGCCTTCGCCACGCTCCAAGGCGCATTGGACGGCTTCGGCGACATTGTCCACATGGCAGGTGGCAAAGGCATAGGCGCCACGGTCGATGAAGGCGAACTGCCCCGAGTTGATTGCCTGTGGAAGCGCCCGGCTGAACGGGTCGCCAGGGCCCCAGAGTGCCGGCGGGCGAAGCGCGATGGTGCGCAAGCCCGGCTTGTTGGCCGCCAGCACGATCGTCTCGGCCCGGGCCTTGCTCGCCAGGTAGGCGGAAAAGTGGTTCGGGAACATCGGTGCGCGCTCGTCTGCATCGCGGATGGGCGTACCTGTATCGTCCATGATGACTCCCGCCGCGCTGATATGGACGAAAGTCCTCGCCCCGGCTTTTTCGCTCGAAGCCAGAAGCCTGGCGGTACCATCGACATTGGTGCGGAAGAACGGCTCGCGTGGCCCGGAGAACCGGAACAACGCCGCCGCGTGCACGACGGCATCGACCGCAGGCAACGATAGCGGGGAACTACTTTCCAGATCGCCGTCGACGGGGGACGCTCCCAACGCCCGAAGCTTCGCGTGGGACGATGCCGAGCGCGTGAGGGCAAACACTTGATGGCCATTCCCTGAGAGCTTCGGGATCAGACGGCCTCCGAGAAGGCCGGTACCTCCGGTGACGAGAATTTTCATGACGATCAGCCTTTCGATTCCTCGGTCAAGATGGTTCGGATAGCGTTCTCACGAATGTCTTCAAGAACGGCAGGCATGGGCGGTACGGTGTTGCGAAGCTGTGCCGTTACGTAGAGCAGAGACGCAGCGTTCGCCGACGCCCACATCAGGTCCGCGGCCGCCTCGACCGTAGGATCGAGCCACCCCTGCGCGCCGATGGCTGCAATACGTTCGATCAGGAGTGCGAAGGCTTGTTGAGCCGCGGGTATCTGGGCGCCCTGGAGGACACGGCCCATCATCGCTGCATAAAGTCGCGGCCGCGCCGCGGCGAAACGCACGTAGTCGTCCCAGCCCTCTCGCAGCGCAGTTACCGGGTCGGAGGACTGTACCGCCGCTTTCTTGCTCGCGAGAAATTGCGCGAACGCCTCTGTCATGGCGGCACTCAGCAGGCCATCAGCGCTGCCGTAGTGGTGGTAGAGCGTGGGGGCGGTGACGTGTGCCAGTGCGCAAACAGCCCGCGTCGAGAACTGAGCCTCGCCCTCATCCTCAAGAACCCGCAGAGCCGCAGCGAGCAAGGTGGCGCGTGTATCCATGAGCCCAATATAGCACCGCTATATCGGTTTGTATAGCACCGCTATACCGCAACGGTGCAGGTATCGCCGATAGGGCGGCGTGCAGAGTACCGTCCCCACTGACTTGCCTAACTATTTTTGCCGTCGAGGCTGACTTCCTTGTAGCCTGGCGCGTTCTTCAATGGCACAAAAAAAGCGAATCCCAGCATCGAATGCCTGAGATGGTAGCTCACTCCGACCCCTTATCTTCAGACCCTTATCTCTTTACAAAAAGCAACTAAGTCTTATCGGGATTGGACGTTCGCGCCCGCTCCAAACCGATGAATTCCAATACCATGTGGTGGCAGGTGAACTCAATCGGATAGGACTTACCTGGAGGAACAGTGCGCCGATGATTGGACGTACGGTGAGGGCGATCACTAAATTCGCTTGTCTCTTCAAGCGCGCACCGCAGGCGATTGGCGATGTTGTCAAAGGTGTCCGCTGCAGTTCCTGACAGCAGATAGGCTAGCATAGCTCCTGAACCTGAGAAGGGCGCGTAGCGGCACGTTAGGTATTCCCGGCATATGTCATTGACGTAGTCCGCAAGCGTGCCAGGCGTCTCAATCACCTTCGCCTCCAATGGCCATTTGATCCGCTCGTCCGCGCGCAGCACGAAAGCCAGATCATACGCGGGAGGTTGCGCCGGGGGTGCCGCCATGGTTTCGTGCTCGTAGCATTCTTTCTGCACGTAGAACGGCTCATAGCCACTCATGACATCGCGCACGCGGGGCTCCAAGAGTTGCGTGATGCTGCGCTCCAAATCTTTCGTCTCGATAAGGGGGCAAGCGGCTTTCATCGCGTCGAATCCTTTCCAGACGAAACTCAGCAGCATGGGTGCAGGGTCGCGCACCCACGCGCATGCCGAGTCGATAAACGCTGGATCGGTCTCGCCGCCTGCGGACCCCAAGTTTGTCCTCATCCAACTGCCGCTTTTTTCGGGCGAGTGCGTTGCAGCCATTGGAAAATGTCGAGGGCTACTTCATCGGCATCGTGTAGACCCTGGCTGCGCGTCCAATAACGCGCTCGATCTGGCTTGAGGATATAAATCGTTGGAGTGCCGCTTCCGTTATTGTAAATGCGGGCCACGCGTTCGTGATAAATCCCGCGCCGGCGGCCGCTTTCCTGATTGTCGTAGTCGAGGCGTTCAAGCCGTTGCAACAGAGCCCCACTTTCGATCGATTCCACCTTGATGCTTTGATCGCGCCCACCGAGCTCGAATGCAACAAGTCGATATGGCAGCCGCCTACCAGACGCTTGGTGGAAAATCCGTGCGGTCACTGGCCGATCCGCGCCGAATCCCGCAGCCAGCACCCGCGTGAAGTAAACGCAATAGGCAATCAGAAGCGCCTCGTCTCTTTGATCGGTCATTGACCCTGTGGTCAGGCATCGGCCGCGAGAATCTGCGTCGCCGCGAAAATCCGCCAGCGTATAGTCAATCATGTCCTCAACTAACACACGTTCTGCGTCCTTTAGCTCGAACGCGTCGTACACACGACGATCGACAGCTTCGAGCGAGTTAATCTCCTTCGTGAGCCCTTTTGTTAGCTTCGGGATTGGAACCCTCAGGAGATCACTAACCTGAGCCTCGGGACGATAGGCTGCGATACGGCCGCTAGTTAATTGGAGAAAATACACAGCCAGCAGGCTGTTGTATGCGAAGCATGCAGCTTCCAACAAAGCGTACGGCCCATTCACCGTAATAAAACTCTGATTGCATAGGATACCTTTGCTTTCTGATGATTCGATGAGCCGCGCGCTGAATCGACCGGCTGCCTTCTGCCAGCTCTGCTTGATGAGCATCTGTGGATAGGCAAAAGCATCGAAATCCGTTGAATCACGTCCGTGAATCATTAAATCATCACCCACCAGCGGGAGCGTGTCGGCGGATAACTTGAGAAGAGAGTCTTGGGGGAAATTTGAAGAATCGAGCAGGCGCCGTCCCTTTAGCGACTTAATGCGCTTCGTTCTGTCGCCGAAGATGATCCCTTCGCGCTTTTTTATCTTACCTGTTGTGACAAAGGTCTCCAGAGAGTCAGAACCCTTCAGCCGCTGTAGCAGTTCGCAATCGCGCGGTCCACCCCACATCAGATGCTTCCAGACAGCAGCGTCCACAGCCTCGCGTACGGTGACCCATTTGCGATCCATCGGTTCTATTACGATGGTGAACTCATCAACCAACGGCTTCAAATGCTTTGGCGTCACGTATGAAATGCGATCCTCTGGACTCGGTTTGCTAGACCGCATGACCACAACGCATGCCGGCGCTACCGAGGTCTTCGTTGTGTGGGCCTTTCCAGAGAAAACCTTGAACCGCAATACCGACAGGTTGTAGACCTCTTCTACGCGATGTGTCAGAAAGAGCTTGCTGCGAAACTTGCATGCTTTGCTGCTGCTGTTGAACAGCAGGGAATTGGCCGACTGGATCATCGCGATTTGGCCATTTTCCTTGACGAGCTGTGCTGCTTTAACCAGGAATAGGCCGCCAATATCCTTGTTGGCGACTGGCCATGATTTGCTGGCCCAGGCAAGTGCATCCGGGGTAACAATGCTGTCTCCCCAAGGGGCATTACCCACGATCAAATCGTACGATCCTGCGTCAGTCTGTGAGTCAAACCCGGCAACGCCCTCCGAGAAGTAGTCTGAGCACACTAGGCGCCGATCTCGCATGGTCGGAAATACAATTTTGGTCCAGTAATGCCGAGGCTCGACTTCGTCGCACATTGCTAGATACAAGCTGAAGCATGCGACCCGGACTGCATGCGGATCCTTATCGACGCCGAATAGATTGCGCTCAAGCAATCGCTTGAGGACTTCGGTGCGAATCGCTTGGTCTGGATTCAAGCGCTTCCAGCGATGAACCAATCGTTGAAAAGCCTTCACCAAGAAGATGCCCGATCCACAAGCTGGATCTAAGATCTTCAGATCCCAATCTGGCCCGTTCCAGGGCAGAACCCGATCCAGCACGAAGTCGACCAAGTGCGGTGGTGTGTAGAAGATGCCGTTTCGGGCTGCGCGCTCAGTTACGAACGTTTCGTAGATGCTACTGATGAATTCCAGCGGAATAACATCGAAGGAATACTGTGGCCAAAGACAGACTTGACCCGACGGCATATCGAGTGTGCCGTGGATGAAGTCCGACAAAATTTGAAGATGCTGCTTGGTGACAATTCGCTTTTCATTTCGCCAGCCGACTTCACGTGCGGCTGCTGTGTCGCCCTTGCCAGGGAATAGATCGCCATTGAAACGCACATTGAGCCAATCGAATAGACGATAGGTGTCGGCGTAGTTCGACAGAATGCTGGACAAATCATCGTAGGCGCTGCTAAGAATGCCCTCAGCATGGAGCCGGTGCAGCTTGTTGCGATTCAGCGCCGCGACGCCATCAGAATCCTTTCGGTCGAAAAGGAATTGGACAAAGATGGTACGCGCCAAGAGATCGTGGCAAATGTCATCGTCCGTTAGACCCTCCTCTGCGAGACGGTAGCGGATGTAACGCAAATTTCCGAGGAGCATTTGATCGGCGCGACCATTGCGGTCAAAACGCTCAGCTCGTTCACTAAAGAACGAACCTGACACTAAATTAATCCAATGCAATGCTTCGGCTGCAACCTCTTGGTGAGAGGCGCCGGCCGGAAGTGCATCCTGCTGATGGACGACGAACTGTCCCAACGCCCGATGGGAATCGGGTGGTTCGCAACAATTCCACACCCGCAGTAGCTCAGGCTCCAAAGTAATCAGAACTGGAACGTGCGAAAAGTTCCAGGCAAGGCGCTGAAGCTCCCGCAGTGTTTGCTCGCTTGCAGGTCGGCTGAATTCAACCGCAATGGCTATAGGTGGCTCAGTGCGCTCCGAATCAGCATCCGGCATTAAGACACCAGCCTTTGTGCTGGCCCCGACCTCCATGCGGGAAAGAAATCTTCCGATCTTGTCTTCGACTAATCGGGCGAAAACACTCGCTACACCGCCGGGCGGCCGAAGAATCTTGGCCGGTGATGGCCACCCCAAAGTGGTATGCGCGCTCTGAAGTGAGATCGTTTCGGTATTCACGACTCAAACTCCAGCCCTGCCTGAGGGTCGCCGCCAAATCGTCCCGGCTTGCTACCTCCGCGGGCCTTTTTTGGCACGATGCCGACTCGGCCGAGAGCTGTTTGGTAATCGACACCGGACGCCGCCAACTCCGCCAATAGCACAGCAATGACGGCCAGATGCTGCGGAACATCGCCCCCTGCATAATTCGACACGGAGTTGTAGTGCATGCCCACGAGGCTGGCGAAAGCTCGGTTGTTGAGGCGCGCCTTCCGAAGTTCAAGCTGGAACTCGCTATAGATCACGCCTTGCAGCTCCGATCGCACAGAATTTAATGGGAATCTACACATAAAAACCTGTGTTGCCAAGAGTTAGGATAAGCTTTTCACTCTGAGCAGCGCAAATAAGCTCTTCTAAGGCCGAAACATGTATGAATCGTACAGTTTTAAGGGACCAAGCACGACTTAAAACGCTGCGAGTCAGGCCCCTTTGGCATTCCCCTGGACGTTCAAAAATCGCCTCCGAAGAGCGGGCGCTCGTTCGACCGACTCCCCATCATTACGCCAACCGCCTACCTTAGCGGTCCGCGATAGGCAAGAGCACCCGGCTGGCGGTCGCCGATCCGCGATAAACGCTTTCATTCGCCGCTTTGTAGTCCCCCGGTTTGGCGTCAAAAATGTTGTCGACAAAGGTTTGCGGATTGCGGTCGTAGAGCGGGAACAGGCTCGACTGCACCTGCACCATGATCTGGTGGCCGGGCAGGAAGACGTGATCGACGTTGGGCAGGGCGAAGCGGTATTCCTCTACTTTGCCGGGGGTCAGCGGCGCCGGCTGGTCGAAACCGTGGACATAGCGCCCCCTGAAGATTTCAATGCCGATCGGCAGCTCGAAGCCCGCCATTCCGGGCTTGGAGCCCTGGTAAGCCGGCTCCGGTGAGGTGTTGGGGTACACGTCCACCAGCTTGACCACCCAGTCGCTGTCCGAGCCCGAGGTGGCGGCGAACAGGTCGACCTGCGGCGCGCCCATGATGTGCACAGGGTGGTCGAGTGTCGCGGTCCGATAGACCAGCACGTCCGGACGGTCCGAGACGAAGCGCTGATCGTGCACCAGCCAGGGCTTCCATTGCGTGGGGTCGTTCATATCGATGGGACGCGGAACGAACGGTACGGGTTTGGACGGATCGGAGAGGTAGTCGTCATGGCCGGCGGCGGCGGGGGCGGTGAAGCTGGCGGTGGAGCGTTCGTCCAGGTAGAGCGGCGTGGGCGTTCCCGCCGGCCATTGGTTGGACTGTTCCCAGTGGTTGACGCCGGTGGCGTAGGTGAGGACGCGCGGTATATGCGGGTCTGGCGCGCCCTTGAGGTAATGGTCGAAGAACGGCTTCATGTACCGGACCCGGAATTCGTCCGCGGTATCGCCGGTGAAGGTCAGCGGGCCGAGGTCGTAGCCGTAGTGGTTGACGCCGGAATGGCGCCAGGGCCCGATGACCAGCGACACGAGGTCGCGGTTCTTCCCCTTCGCCGCGAGCGCCTGGTAGACGGCGGGAGCGCCGTGGGAGTCTTCCTGGTCCCATTGCCCCACCACCAGCAGGGTCGGCACCGTGAGCGGCCGCGCCGCCATCCATTGGTCCACGGCCTGCAGCGACCAGAAGCTGGTATAGGCGGGATTGCGCATCAGTTTCTGCACGAATGGAATCTGGTCGATGCCCCAGCGGCGGGCATAGTCGCCGCTGGACCCCGCCTCCAGGTAGCGGGTGTAGTCGTCGCCGACGCCGACGGCCAGCCCGTCGCCCTCGCCTTTGCCGGTACTTTGCTCGACCGCATAGTCCAAGGACGGGTTGCGGAAGGCGCCGTTGTGAAACCAGTCGTCACCCATCCAGCCGTCGACCATGGGGCTCTCCGGCACCGCTGCCTTCAAGGCCGGATGCGGGTTGATCTCCGCCATGAGCGCGGTGAAGCCGAGATAGCTGCTGCCGACGATGCCGACCTTGCCGTTGCTTTCGGGCAGGTTCTTGACCAGCCAGTCGATGGTGTCGTAGGCGTCGGTCGATTCATCGACCGTGGTGCTGTTCAAAGGCCCGATGACGGGGCGATTCATGACGAACTCGCCCTCGGAGTGGTGCAGTCCGCGGATGTCCTGATAGACGCGGATATAGCCATCCTCCGCGAACTCGGCATCCATGGCATCCAGGATCTCGGTGATGGACTGGCTCTTGGTCCGCGAAGTCGCCTTTTTGGCGTCGTACGGCGTTCGCGACAGGAGGATGGGGCTGTTGGAGACGCCCTTTTTCATGACGATGACGGTGTACAGCTTCACGCCATCGCGCATCGGGATCATCACCGTGCGCTTGAGGAAATTCGCTTCCGGACGGACCGGGTCGTAGCCGGCCAGCACGTCGGGAGTCATCGGGGTGAGGGTTGTGCTCTGCGGCGCGGCGTCCGGGTACGCTGGCGAGACGGCCACCACGGAGGACAGGGCCGTCAGGCAAGCGAGGATGAGCGGATTTTTCATGGCGATGTTCTGAGCAGAGGCCTACACGTTAGTACGGTTGCACTTCGGAAGCCAGCCGGAAAGCGCTCCGGTGACGGCGACCGGGCAAGTCCATTTGCATTCAGCATTCCAGCACGTTTTCATCTCTAAGCTGACCGCGCGCGTTGCTTCATCGCGGCATTTTCCAGGATCATCGTGCCGTCCTGCCCGTGGAGAAATTCGGCAACAAAGGCCCGGCCGATGTCGTCCTGATCAATGGTCCCGAACGAACCTGGAACGAAACGCCCGAGCGCAGCAAGAAATCCCGGGGTGTGCGCATTGCCCGCGATGATGCCGGGGCGGAAGATTGCCAGGCGTTTGAAGCCGAGGCTGCGCACCGCGTCTTCCTTTTCGCCCATGATGCGGGCATAGCGAATCCGGCTCCCGCTGCTGCTCCCGGCTGCCGAAAGCAGCCCGAACCGTTCGACTCCCGCCGCCAGGCAGCCCTGCGCGAACGCGCCGACCACGCCGACTTCCAGCTTCCTGATGTCCTCATCGCTCCACTGTGCGCTACCCTTGCCGATGCCGATGCAGGATGCGGCATAGACCGGTTCACCTTGCGCGAGGCGGGCGCTGGCAAGCCCGGCGATCTCACTGGAAAAATTTGCCGCACCGGTATCCATGACCACCTGGCGCAGACGCGCATCGGCTGCAAGAGGAGCCGATCGGCGATTGATCATCACCACTTCCGTGCAGGCGCTGGCGGCGAGCAAGGCCCGCACCAGTGCCGAGCCGACCTGCCCGGTGCCGCCGACGACCAATATGCGAAAACCCATGTTCTGCTTTCCTCCGAATGATGGCGCCAGATTAAGGAACTGTAGGGCGCAATCAGCGCGGCGCATTGCGCCGGACTAGGATAGCCTTCATTCGGCGCAATGCGCTGCGCCTATTGCGCCCTTGCTTGCTGACCGGGCACCTCTTTTAGTGGAGAATCTTCCCATGCTCGGGCGAGACCGGCATGACCAGGCAGTTCTTCGGCCTCCGGCGCCGCACTCGGGCCAAATCGCACCCCATCATCGAATGACATACACCCTTGAACGGAAAGACAGGTGAACGATGGACTGGTTGAACTTGATTGCATATTTCTTCGGCGGCGCGTTTCTCTGCAACGCGATTCCACACTTCGTGAGCGGGGCGATGGGGCGTCCTTTCCAGAGCCCCTTTGCCAAGCCGCCGGGCGAGGGACTGTCTTCCTCGACCGTAAACGTCCTCTGGGGGGCTTTCAACCTCGTCGTTGCTTATGCCCTGATCTGCCGGGTCGGAGAGTTCAGCTTGCACTCCACGGCTCACGCGGCGGTCCTGGGAT
Source organism: Verrucomicrobiota bacterium (assembly GCA_903970595.1). Lineage (GTDB taxonomy): Bacteria > Pseudomonadota > Gammaproteobacteria > Nevskiales > Nevskiaceae > Nevskia. Next base: position 21,846 of record CAJCJI010000046.1, on the reverse strand, counting down.
TGGGCTTTCTTGTAATGGGCCTGTTCGCGGCGCGCCACTTTGGACGCTTCCATGGCGGCAACTCACCCCTTGGGTGAAGCGCCAGGTGCCGTTGCGGCGCGCGGCTATTTTCTCGCGCTGATGCCCGGAACCATGACGATTTAATCTGAGCTTCCCTAAGGCATCCAGTCAGCGCCGGCTCTCAGAGCGGCTGGTTCGGCACACCCTCGAACAACTGCTCCGTCGGGCCGATGGTCACCAGGCCCAACATCTTGGTGGCGAGGTGCGGCGCAAAGACGCCGAGGTAGGCGGCGTGACCGATGAGGATGATCGCCGCGATCGACAGGAGGCCGGATTTGATCCGGTTGTTCGACTTCGAATCGGCCCAGATCTCGATGAGCGAGCGCCCCTGCGCGTCGAGGCGGCCGAGCAGGTAGGTGAAGAGCATCATCTGTATGCCCATGGCCAGGGTATCGTAGAGTGGATACTGGTGCCTGGTGCCCGGCCACAGGGCCAGGCCCTCGATGACGCGGCCGTAATAGAACAGGCCAAGCCGGGCGCCCAGCCCCGCGTTGAACAGGAAGGCCCACAGGCAGCCGACCAGAAGGCCGGCGGCCAGCAAGGTCTGCGGCGCGCGCCATTGAAATCTCGCGCTGAGCCAGCGCCCCAGGGAGACGGCGATCACCGCGGGGAGAACGAAATAGGGAATGTACCCCGGTGGCACCGATGCCGGGAGACCGTGCCAGGCCATGTTGACGGGCCACCAGGACGGTATGCGCGGCAGGTCGGGTGGAAACTGCGCGTACATGGCCCAGTCGTAGGGCGCCTCGATCCACGAGATGGAGATGGCCGATACGCACAACAGCAACAGCGGGTGCAGCCGGCCCCGGCGATAGCTCAGGTACACGCCCAGGGCGACAAAAAACACGGCGCCGATGTAGGCGAAGGCGACGCCGGCTCCGCTTACCGATACCGGATCGGACATCAGCGGCCGCCCTTCCCCGCCGGCCGGGAGCGTGCCTCGGGGTCGTAGCGAAGCACGATGGCGACGATCAGGACCATCAGCCCGGTCAGGGTCCCCAACATGATGAACGCGCCCACGTTATGTTCTCCGGGCTATCGGCAGCCGAGCCGCTTCCAGCGGCTTGCGGCCTTTAATGTGTTGGACTGGCGGGTTCCGCCGGTGTGGTGTCCGCGGATGCTGGCACGAGCTGGCCGCGATGCTGCGCAGCCGCGGCTTCCCGCGCCAGCCTTTCATCGCGGAACCTGACCAGGTCGCGGTAGCCAATGCGTTTGTAGCGCGGCCTCGGTTGTATCCCCCAATCGTCCTGGGCCGACTTCTTGTAGGCCTGGCCTTCGGAAGCGATGAACAGGGGCTGCGGCACCAGGCATTGGGCGTTGTCGTCCGAATAACGGACCTTCATCAGCTCGTCGCAGACCTGCACCAGAGACAGTGTCGGCCAGCCGAACCAGATGAGCAGTCCGGGGAGCGTGAACGAGGCTTCCAGCACCAGGACGGTCAGGCAAACGAGCAGGGCGCGCTGAAGCCACTTGTGCATGGTGGCGTAGTGCGCGGTGGTACCGAGCGGCAGACTCTCTGCGGTGGATGTGTTCATGGTGGAGTCCTGTGAAGGCTCAGTCCGAGAAGATTTCGCGGTTGACCGTATGCAGATAGGGGATGGCGAGAAACGGCGTGATGTAGAAGATGTCGTATATCCACCAGCCCCAGACCGGGAAGGTGATGTTGGCGTAGCGGACGTCGCCGTAGAACGTCATGTTGAGGTTGTAGCCGATCCAGACGATCAGCCCCATCCAGCAGAACACGATCAGCCACTGCTGGCCCCAGCGCTTCATCTGCAGCAGGCCGATGCCCGCCGCCATGCGGCCGCAGAACACCACCATGATCAGCGAGATCTGCCAGGCCTTTTCGCCGGGCGCGCCGGTGCCGCCGACCCAGATTTCGTTGTAGTGCCAGAAGTAGCCGCCATCGAAGACGGCGCCCCAGCCGGCGGTGATGAGGCGGTTGATCAGGGTGTGGTTGGCGACGAGGTCCATCATCCAGCCCGCGCTGTTCAGGGTGGAGTCGATGATCACCAGGTAGCCGATCAGCGTGACGATGACCGGGCGCACGGAAAGGCCGGCCTTGGCGGCGTTCACCTGAAGCCTGAGGCCCCATAGAAACAATGGAAAGCCGATGATGCCGAGGATGCCGGTGCCCATCAGCAGCGTGCCCGGGATCATCCATTTGTCGGCGCGCTTCTGCGCCTGGGCGCTGTGGTCCTGGTGCGCGTCGTAGCCGCCGAAGGAGCCTGGGGGTTTTTGAGCGAGGGTCGACATGATCGGTCTACCAGCCGCGTTCGTGGGACATGTGCAGCTGCACCAGGAACAGCCCGAGGAGGTAGCTGTAGAGCAGCACCTGGAACACGATCAGCGCCCGCTTGCGCCGCCGGTCCTGCTGGGAAACGGACTTGTCGCTCATGGCTTGATTCCTCCTGCAGTGCTGCGTGGTGTCGGGGTTGAAGCGTCCAGCAGACTTGCCGCGGCCAGTTCGCGCAGACCGTCGGCGATGGCGCCGTCGTTGCTGAGCGGCGCCAGGATACAGGCCTCCGCCGCTTCCATCTCGGTGGCGCCGGCGGCGACCAGCCGCGCGGCGGTCACCAGCACGCGGGTGGAGGGCGGCTCGAAATGGAAGATGTCGTCGGCCTTGCGGATGCCGATGGCGCAGTTGACCAGGCGCCTGGCCACCGCCGCATCAACACCGGCTTCGGCCACCAGCACTTCGGCTTCGCGCTCGGCCGGAAGATAACGCATGGCCACGGTCACGAAGCGCTGGCGGAACGAGGGCTTCAGCTCCTTGAGCGAGCTGCGGTAGGCGGGGTTGTAGGAACAGACCAGCATGAAGCTGTCCGGCGCCTTGACCGTCTGGCCGGCGCGGTCCAGGTAGAGCGTGCGGCGATGGTCGGTGAGCGAGTGCAGCACGGCGAGCGAATCGTGACGCGCTTCGACGACTTCGTCCATGTAGCAGATCGCGCCCGCCTTCACCGCCCGCGTCAGCGGGCCGTCGTTCCACACCACGTCGCCGCCGGTGACCATGAAGCGGCCGACCAGATCGGAGCTGGTGAGGTCGTCATGGCAGCTGATAGTGACCACCTCGCGGCCCAGCACGCCCCCCATGTGCTCGACCAGGCGGGTCTTGCCGCAGCCGGTTGGCCCGGTGAGCATGAGCGGCACGCGCTGCTGCGCGGCGCGCTTGAACAGCTGCACTTCGCTGCCGCTGCTTTGGTAATAGTGATCGGTCATTGGCTGTGGTGTCGTTGTAGGCTCAGGCGGCGACCAGTTCGCGGTGCACCTGCGCCAGCACGCGCGGGAGTTCATCGGTCCTCTTGATCCGCGTCGAGCAACGCGGACCGAACACATCCGGAAGCGGATCGACCTTGGCTTGGCCGACGCCGATGTAGTAGACGAAGACGGCCGCATCGCCGGCTTCCTCCACCGCATGCGCCGCGTCGGCCCAGGCATAGCGGCCCTCGTAGCCCTCGTCGGACAGCAGGCCGTCGCCGATCACGATGAGCAGGCGCCGTTCCGAGGGCTGCTCCAGCAAGCGGCTGGTCAGATGCCGCAGCGCCGCGCCGAGCCGGGTGTAGCCGCCAGTCTTCAGGCCCATTTCGCTGGGCACCACCGAATAGGAATCCTTGAAGTCCCGCAGGCAGGTGACGTCGACCCGGTGCCGCGTCTTGCCGTTGAACACGAACAGCCCGTGGCGCTCACGGGCGATGGACATGGCGCGGCATAGCGCATCGGCGCAGGCCAGCTCGAGCTGGAAGGTGCGGCCGTTGCCGGAACCCAGCGAAGCGCTGCCGTCGAGCAGCAGCGCGGTGGTGACATCACGCAGCCCGGGCAGAAGATCGCGGAAGACTCTGGCCTCCGAGGCCTTTCCGGTGAGACGGTCGACGTGGAATTCGATGTACTGGTCGATGTCCAGGTCGGAGCCGTCTTCGAGACGCCTGTGCATGACCCGATGGGTATGTTCCTCGAACCAGCGGCGCAGGTCGGCGGAAGCCGGGCGCGCGCTGGCCTTGCCCGCAGGCAGCTTGCGTTCGAGCACCGCGACATGGTTGGGCAGGAACCGCCTGGTCCACAGGTTCCATTCCGGATAGGGCACGCCCGCGCGCTGGTCGGCGCGGATTTCCGGCTCGTCGTCTTCCGGCCTGCTTGGCGGCGGCAGGCGCGAGCTCTTGATGCCGCTTTCGCCGCCGGCCGGAATGGTGTCCAGCCAGGGCGACAGGTAGCTATTCGACGACCAGGGCATGCGCCCCTGCGCCCGGCGCAGCCTTTCCAGCAAGCCATTCCTGGCCGGGGCGCCGATGGGCAGTTCGCCCAGCAAGGGATGGACCTGGAAGTCGCGCCCGGACCGAGCCAGCGCGGCCGCGGTCTCCAGGATCTGCTCGCCGCTTAGCGTGGGCTCACGCAACTCGAGTTCGGGAAGGAAGCGGCGCACCTCGGGCACCAGGCCGGGCCAGCGCAAGGCCAGCCAGCCCAGCGAAACGCCGCCTTCGACGACGGCCAGCGCGGCGGTCTGCCGCGGCGTCAGCGTGGACAGCGCATAGCGCGCGATGCGCTCCTTCGACGGCGAGCACTGCAAGGCGATTCCGCTCACCCAGGTGCGCAGGGTCCAATCCGGCGTCAGCGCGGGGTACGGCACGTTCAGCGCCGTGCGCGCCGTATTCATGCTGAAGGCGCGCCGCTCGCCCGACACCAGCCGGAGGTCTTCGCAGCGGCCCTCCGAAAACGCCGATGCAACGATCGCGCAGCTACGCTCCACTCCCAAGGCCTGCCCGATCCCCTGCGACATGGGCGATTCCCCAAAATCTCAGAACGTTCCGATCGAATCCATCAGCCAGTACCAGAACCAGACGATCAGCGCGGTGAGCCCGAAGGCGACCGTGAGGCGACCTATCTCAAGCAGCCAGAATTCCATCTGCGCGTCTCCTCATTTGGCACGTGGACATCGGCAAGGGCGCTGCAGGGCCTCTTTTTATCGGCTCGCCACCCCTGTGTGCAGGGCGCCGCCGGATTTCAAGTATTCTACTGATCCGCAGATAAATTTTCAACGATCGCGCTAGTAGATTTTAACGGCACGCCACCCCGCGAGAGTGATGCCGCTTGCCGATAGAGCGAGGCTCCCTGCCCCGCTTGTGTGCGACCGCAGTCCTTGCGGCTTAAGGCGTGTGCTATGCCTCGTTCTTGATGCCGAGCAAGAGCCGCAGCATGAGCAAAGCTTCCTGCTTGTGCGCGGCCGCATGTTCCGGGGCCAGGGGCTTGAAGCCGCCCTGCGGCAGCAGGACGGATAAGGCCGCAACGTAGAAGACCGCGGTGCCGACTACCGCGCTGGTGAGGTGAAAGACATCGTCGTGCAAGGGTTTCAGTTCACCCGTCTGGCGCCCCTGCTCGAACAGGGCCCAGAACCTCTCGGCAATGCGGTTGTTGTCCGAGAACACGCCGTGCGACAGCGTCCCGGTGTTGTCGGCAACCAGGCGCAGGATCAGGCGCGCGCGCGCGGGCCGCTCGATGATGGAATCCAGCCAGGCCGCCGTGGCCTTTTCGATGCGCTCGACGGTGCTGCCGCGCTTGGCGGCGAGTATTTTTTCCAGCTTCCCGCCCAGCCCGCCGAACGAGTAGCTCAGCACCGCGTCGAACAGGGACTGCTTGTCGCGGAAGTAATAGAACAGCGCCGCGCGGGTCATGTGCACGGAGTCGGCCACGTCTTCCAGGCGCGTGGAGGCATAACCGCCCCGCGCAAACAGGTCCTCCGCCGCCGCAAGAATGGCCGCGCGGGTACGCTCGGCCCGCGCACTGCTGGGTTCAATGGAGTTCTTCACTGCGCGTCGCATGATCACAATGGACTTTGGTGGCTGGGGTTATCGCCGGAAGTGAGTGCGTCGCCCAAAACGAGAAACAAGGTGAGCGCATCTTTGCGCAAATTCTACTATATCGAAAGTTTATAAATCTTCGCGTCGCAAAATAGCAGTTACCCGTCGCCGCCGCCGAGTTCCCGAAATAGTCCGGCAAGACGAGAAATTTCCGCCGCCTGATCCCAGGCGATTCTTCCCGCTAGGGCGCGCACTGCCGAATGTTCCGCGGCGAGTGCCGCAAAGCGTGCCATGGGCAGCGAGCCCTGATGATGTCTGATCATCAATTGCAGAAACAGCCGGTCGCGTGCGGTGCCGTCGAGTTCGCGCAGTTGATTGAGCTCGTCCACCGAGGCCATGCCAGGTGTGCTTCCGGTCGTTCCGCAGGCGGCAACGTAGCGGATCAGCTCCCCTCCGGGTTGGCCGGGGCCCAGCAGCATCCAAATCATACCCTTGGCGGCTGGAAATGAGGGCTGACCCCATAGCGCGAGCCAGCCGCGCATTTGTCCCACCTCTACGAGCTGGGCGGCTTCGATAGCTCGCGCCACGCCGGCGATTCGGCTTTGCCCGCGCTGCAACAAGAGCGAGGACATCAGCACCGCTTGATCGTGGTGCGCGGCCATGCTCTGCGAGAATCCCACATCGACAGGCCCCGGGGCGATGGACCATTCAGCCGAGTCCGGGGCTGGCCCAGGAGAATGCCGTCGGAAGGGCTGATAAAGCCCGGCGGCGATGCATGCCGCGCTGAGACCCGCCACGAGCGCGAGCCCGGTCAAGCGCTTCATTGGATGGGGTAAACGCCGTTGGTGAAGCGCAGGACCATGAAGCCATTGTCCTGGCAGGTCACCCACAGCTGATCCGGAGCTACAAAACGGGGCGGCGAACTGCACCAGTCCGCGCTCAGGTTGGCATCGTTGCCTTGCAGAAGATTGAGGGCATAGTCGCCAGCTCCGATCAGAACGTCTCCGCTCAAATTGGACACCGCGGGCACCAGGGCAAGACCGGCTGCATGCTCGGAACCCGGCAGCTGCAGAAAGCGGCCGGTCTGGGCCGGCGGATTGAAGTAGGCGATCTCCCGCGGATTGAGCAGGTCGGTGACGTCGAACACACGGATTCCCGACTCGAAGAATGCGCAGGCCAACGCCGTCGGATTGGTAGCGCGGTCCACTGCGCAGTAGTGAGCTTCGTAGCCGAACAGCCCGTCTCCCGCGGTATCGGCCGCGCGTGCGGCGGCATATTGAGGGAGCTGGATTTGCAACTGCAGGTGCGCGGCCACCACCGGAGCCGCCGGATTGGAAATGTCGATGATGTGTACGCCTTCCGCATTGAATTCGTCGGCTGCGATCAGATACGGTTTACCGTTGTAGCTCACCGGAATGGCATGCTGCGCCACGCTCTCGTTGTCCCAGCTTACGCTGCCGATGGTGCGCACGGTCGGCGAGGCTTTGCGCTGCTGGATGTCGCTGACGTCGAGGATCAATACTCCACCCGGGAATACGGTGGCGAGGTACAGCGTGTTGCCGTCGTCGCTCAGTTCGACGCCGTGGTTTACCGGGAAGCTTTCGATGCCAGTCCAAACAATGGCAGAAGACTGCGGATTGCTGACGTCGATGGCGGTCAGGGAGCCGCCGATCAAACCACTCGACCAGTATGTGCGGCCATCCGGAGACCAGTTTCCCTCGTGCCCCAGCAGGTCGTCCGGTAATTCCAGAGCCTGGCCGGCCAATCCGTTCAGGTGTTGGGGATGGGTGCAGTCTGCGCTCAGGTCGTAAACATCGAAGAATCCTGCCGCGACCAGGGGGCCGCCGGCCACGGCACCGAGCAACTGCCGCGGCTCGTTGACTTTGAGCGATTCCCACGGGCCGACCAACATGGCCGGACTGGTGAGCGTGGTCGACAGCACCGGACGTGCGGTATTCGAAACATCGACGACCTGCACACCGGGAGACTTCTTAGCAAGCGTGCCGTAAAAGCTGGTCGCCATATATGCGCAATTGCCGGTGGAAGGGTCAACCCAGCTCGCGCCTTCTCCCTGGTACTGCCCTATCAGTTCCAGATTACAGCGATACCCCTGCTTGCTTCTGCCGCCGGTCCTATCGCTCAACGGAACCTCACCCTGAACAGATCCTTCGGGCAGGGAGTTGGCTCCGCAAACTGCCGGAGCAACTTGGGATGGCACATTTCCGCCGAATGGCGCAACGGAGCTTCCGCACGCAGTGAGCGCGAGCGCGGTGGTGCTGGCCGCTACAGCCGAGGTAAGAACGGCGGCCAGGTGGATGCATTGCTTTTCACGACTGAACTCGGACATCGCTCCTCCACGCCAGCCTTATGGTTTAGTGACCCGCAGACCCTGCTTGGAGCACCGGCTTGCGCAGCAGGGGGATGAGAACGGCCGCCAGCAGGGTGGCGGCGGTGAGCAGCAGGTACATGTCGCTGTAGGTCATGGTCGCGACCTGCCGCGTCGCCTGCTGCGCCAGCAAGGCCAGGGCGCCCGCTTCGCTGGCCCGGCCAAGCTGCGGGTGCAGGGCAGCGCTGGTGGCCGCCACCCAGTCATGCACCGCCGGCCGCGACATGCGTGTCTGCTCCGCCAGCGCCTGCCAGTGACTCCAGCTGCGCTGATTGACCAGCGTCGCCACCATCGCCAGGCCGATGGCCCCGCCCAGGTTCCGGGTTACCGCATAAAGGCCGCTGGCGTTGTTGAGCTCCTGCGGCGGCAGGGGGCCCAGCGCCAGGTTGGTCATCGGCACGAAGGAGAAGATCATGCCGGCGCCGCGCAGCGCCTGCGGCAGCAGGAACTGCGCGCCGCCCCAGTCCTCGGTGAGGGCGGTATTGGCGTAGGACCCGGCAGCGACCAGCAAAACGCCGATGGCGATGGTCACGCGCGGATCCAGGAATTTCTCCAGCTGGATCACCAGCGGCGAGACCAGGATCATGATGAGCCCGGACACCATCATCACGCTGCCGATCTGTTGCGCGTTGTACCCTCCGACCTCGGCCAGGAACACCGGAGTGATGTAGTTCAGGGTGAACACCGAAATGCCGAGCAGGGCCGAGACCAGGGAGGTGACGGCGAAATTCCGGTCCTTGAAGGTGCGCAGGTCGACGATCGGTTGCCGGGCCGCGAAGGCCCGCCAGAAAAACAGCGTGCCGCCGACCACGGCCAGCAAGGCGCTGGCCGTCACCGCGCCGTCGTCGAACCAGTCGTGGCGCGGACCGTCGTCCAGCGTGTATTCCAGTCCGCCGAGAAACATCGCCAGGAACAGCGCGCCGTAGATGTCGAGATTCTTCAGCATCTTCGGGTTGGGCTTGTCGATGTCCAGCATGGCCCAGACCACCAGCGCGCAGCCGATGCCGGGAACGAAGTTGATCAGGAAAAGCCAGCGCCAGGACAGCGCATCAGTGATCCAGCCGCCGAAGGTCGGCCCGATCGCCGGCGCCAGCAGGGTGGTCATGCCGGCCACCACCTGGGACAGGGTGCGGTCCCTCTGGTTGGTGAACAGCAGGAACAGCGTGGCGAATAGGGCCGGAATCAGGCCGCCGCCCAGAAAACCCTGCAAGGCGCGGAACACGATCATCGACGCCAGGTTCCAGGCGAAGCCGCAAGCCAGGCTGGACAGGGTGAATCCCACCGCGGCGATGGTGAAGAACACGCGGGTGGACATCATCGGCGCCAGGTAGCCGGAGAGCGGGATGGCGATGATCTCGGCGATCAGGTAAGAGGTCTGCACCCACTGGATTTCATCGACCGAGGCGGACAGGCCGGCGCGGATCTGGTCGATCGAACTGGCGACGATCTGGACGTCGAGAATGGCCACGAAGCTGCCCACGGTGATCGCCATGAAAGCGATCCAGTCGCGCCTGCGGCGGGCGGCGTCTGGCGCGGCCGCGATGGGCGGCGTGAGCGTACCCTCGCTCATGCGCCGGACGCGCGCCGCTGTGGCCTGGCGCTCATCCGCTGCAAGGCCCGGCTCGCTGCCCGGTCTGCAACATCGATCATGCGCATCCCGTTTCCTTGCGGCCGGACTGCACCTGGCCGTTCATTCGCTCAATCCCAGTGGAAGCCGAGTTGCAAGCCGATGAAGCGCGGCTCCGAAAAGATCGAGCTCTGGAAATACGTCAGATGCCAGTCGTTGCTGTTTTCGATGCGGTAGAGCCTGTTGGTGAGGTTGGTGCCGAAGAACCGCAGGTCGAAGTCCGAGCCCCAGATCTTGCTCCAGCTCAGGCTGGCATTGAGCAGCCCATAGGAAGGAAGCATGGCACCCGGCTCGTCCTGCGGCAAGGTGGTGTTGCCGCTGTAGGTGTGATCGGTCCAGGTGTACGTCGCCGAGCCCTCCACGTCGCCGATCGAGGGATCAAGCGGTAACAGGTAGCGCCCGGACACGCTGAATTGATCGCGCGGCGCACCCTGGTAGGGCACGCAACTGAGCTGCAGGGTGCTGCCGCTGTATTTTTGCTGGCCGGTGCAATCAAGCTGCTCCGTGGCGCCGCCATAGAGCAGGGTGAACTGGGTATACGCGGCCACGGTGTAACCATAGGTCGAGACCAGGGTCAGGCCGCGCAAGGGTTCGATGGTCCCCTCGAACTCGAAGCCGGCGACCCAGGCCTTGCCGACATTGAAGGTTGCCTCGCCCAATTCCGGCAGCAGGTTGACCGAATCCGGCGGAGCGTAACTATCGGTACCTTCCTTCTGCAGGTCGGTGTAGCTGGTGTAATAGACCGCCGTATTGATGCGGGCCGGCATGGTGCCGATCTCGAAATCGGACTTCTGGCCAAGCTCGTAGTTGGTGACGTACTCCGGCTTGAAGGTGTAGTGATCGGGGCTGACGGCGATGACCGAGATGCCGCCGGCCTTGTAGCCGCGGCTGAGCTTGCCGTACACCAGGTTGGCGCCGAACTTGTAGTCCAGGCCGACGGTGTACGTCGGCGCCGAATCCTTGACCGCGGCGGGATGGGTGAGATTGACCGTATCGTAAAGTCCCAGGGCACTTTCCAGCAGTCTTGCCGATCCGGATGTGCTGTCCGAGGTGTAACGTCCGCCCAAGGTCAGGCTCAGGCCGGATAGCGCGTCGTACAGACCGCCGAAATCGTAGGTGGCCTGGGCGAATGGAGCATAGGACCGCTTGCTCTCCGAGTACTGCTGCAGCACGTCCTCGATGAACAGTTCCGTGGCCGTGATGGTGCCGCCGGACTTCGTATACTCGTAGTAACCGCCGACCACGAACGAGGGCCAGCCGTCGAAGGCCTTGCCCTGTAGCTGCAGCTCCTCGGTGTAGGTGTGCAGGTCGGATTCGTCGACATCGTCGCCGTTGTTGAAATCGTTGTCGGTCAGGCGCGAGCCATCGTTGTCCCAGCGGTAGTGATGCCGGAACGAGGAGTAGCTGGCGATATTGCGCAGGGTCAGCTCTTCGGCCACGCGGACGTTGATTTTGTCGATGGCTCCGCCGGTCCTGAGCAGGTCGTCGGGATGGGCGCTGAGCTGCACCTTGCGGGGACCGCGCGCCTGCTGTTGATCGAGGACGTCCTGGCCGCAATTGGTGGAATCGCCATAGAGGTCCAGGAGCTCGCAGCCGAGGTTGGCCGTCTGGGTCAGATCCAGGCCCGCGATGTGGGACAGCACGCCGAGCCCGATCGCGGCGGGGATCGCCTGGTTGAGCCCGGTCCGGTTGATATTCTGGATCACCGTGCCGGTGCCGTTGTCGTTGCTGTTGGTGTAATACCCTTGCAGGTAGTTGTCGATCAGGTCGGTTGGCCGCCAGATCAGCCCCAGGCGCGAGGTCCAGTAGTGCTTGTTGTCGTAGTCCACTCCGGTGGCCACGTCCTGGGTGAATCCGCCGCGCTCGTAGTACTGGTCCCCCACGCGCAGCAGCAGCGTCTTATCGAACAGCGGAACATTGACCGCGCCCTCGTAGCTGACGCCGTTGATGCCGTCATAGGTGGTGCCCGCGGCTTTCAGCGAGGCCGAGAGATGCTCATCCGGCCTGAAGGGCTCGAGCAGCAGCGCGCCGCCCGTAGTATTGCGGCCAAACAGGGTGCCCTGCGAGCCCTTGAGAATCTGCACGTTGGCCAGATCGAAGAATTTGCCGGGGCCACCCTGGTTGTTGGCGATGGGATCGGAGGGAAACGGCACTTCGTCATAGTAAATGACCACGCCCGGACTGGTCCCGAACTGGGCGCCCTGGCCGCGGATCGCGGGGGACTCCGTGTTGCGCATCTGGCCATTGGGGGCGATCACCAGCGATGGCACGCGCCCCTGGAGATCCTGCGGGGTGTTGATCTGCTCCCGCTTGAGGTCCGCGTTGCTCATCGCCGAGATGGCGACGGGCACGTCCTGGATGTTCTCCGCGGTGCGCCGCGCCGTGACGATGACTGTTTCAAGGCCCGGCATTTCCGGCGAGGCCGCTTGCGCGGCCTGCGGCGCAACCGGGATGACCTGCGCATTGGACGCTGCCGCCGGCGCCGCCGGCGCCGCCGGCGCTTCAGGCGTGCCGGACGCCGGAGTCGCATCCGGTCCAGGCCCCGCCGCCGCTGCGGCGGAGTTGTCCGCGTTTTGCGCGGCAGCGCTCAAGGGAAAGGCGAGCCCCAGGCCCAGGCCGGCAAAGATGCCCGCAGCCACTAAAGTCCCAAGCGAAATCCTGTCCACGTCTTCCCTCCTCCTCTTCATGCTTTTCGAGTGCGCCGAGCCTGGTGCTGCCGGCTGTGCGCCTCCAGGGCAGTGTTCCACCCTGTTCCGGTCCGCCCGCGCCGGACTAACGCTTTACCGCGGTAAACGGAAAAGAGCCCATGAGGCCGGTGCTGACCTTGCCGCTCATGGTGTTGCCCTCCACGGTCCCCTGGAACCGCAGCGTCAGCGGCAGGGGCTTTTTGATCTTGTTGACCCAAGTCAACTCGCCGCTGGCGCTGTCATAGCCGATCTCGACGAGTTTTTCGACCTGGCCCATGGCGGACTGGGTGCCGCCCAGGGCACCGTCATCTCTGTTCAGATCCAGGCTCGTTTCCTGGGGCCCGGTCGGGCCATGGATGGTGACCTTCCAGCTCCCTTCCAGCGACGCAGCCGATGCGGAGCCTGCTGCCGCCGCGCTGCCAGCCTTGTCATCCGTCATGTCCTTCCCCCGTCGATTGGTGAGTGCTACCCGCCCCAGACCAGGTGGATACTGGTCGGTCCCGCGATGATGCTGCCGTGAAACTGCGGCGGCCGCTCCGGGTCCAGGCGAAACTCAGGCAGCCGGAGCAGGATGGTCTGGTACATGACGTTCAGTTCCAGGCGGGCCAGGTGGGAACCCAGACAGACGTGCGGCCCGGCTCCAAAGGCCATGTGCGAGAGCCGCTCGCGCCGCATGTCGAACACGGTCGGATCGCGGTAGGTCTTCGGGTCCACGCTGGCGCTCGGAATGAACATCATGACCCGCTCGCCCTGCAGCAGCTGCACGCCGCGGAATGTGCTGTCCTTCTTCATGATGCGGATCGGGGCAACGAAGGAGTAGCGGCGCAGCAGTTCTTCCGAGGCGTCGGGAATCAGCTGCGGCTTGGCGCGCAGCTCCCTTTGCAGGGCGAGGTCGGTCGCCAGGTGGCGCACACCGAATCCCAGCGCGTTGACCACGGTGTCGAGCCCGGCGATGAACAGGATGACGCAGTAGCTGAGCATCAGATCGAGGTTCATCGGCTCGCCCTCGAGTTCCAGCGACCACAGCAGGCTGATGATGTCGTCCTTGAGGTTGTCCCGGCGCTCGACGATGGTGTCGCGCATGACCGAGGCGATGTTCTTCATCATGATCATGTTTTCGGCGAGGTCCGGCGAGATCACCGACAAATGCCTCTTTGCCATTTCCCGGTACTCGCGCTCTTTTTCCACCGGCAGCCCGAACATCCCCAGGAAGATCTCCACCGGGTAGATGTCGGACACGTCATGCTGGAATTCGCAGCGGCCCTTGCCCGCGATGCCGTCGATGAGGCGCTCGGCCAGCGCGCGGATTCCGCTCTCCCTGGCCAGCACCGACTTGGGGGAAAACGTCGAATACAAGGGACCGCGCAGCTTGGCGTGCAGCGGCGGATCGATGCAGATGGGCACCGGCGCGGGGATGCGCTCTTCCTCCGGAATTTCCGCCATCATCGCGGCAAAGGCTTCGGGGGAAAAATGCTCGCTGGAAAAAGCCGCGTAGTCGCGCAGCGCTTCGGATACCGCCTCGTAAGACTGGAACATCCAGTGGCCGCCGTTGTAGGGCGTCCAGAACATCGGCGGCGCGTTCCTGGCCAGGTCGGCCGCGCGGGCATGCGGGTCCCTGCAGTACTCCGGATCGCTGTTGTAGTCGAAGTCATAGACCAGGGAAGCCGGCACGTGGGCGGGCCGCTTCACTTTGTTGGTCATGTCGGCACTGGTCATCGATCTCCCCTCGAGCAGGCAATCATCGTTCTGGTCCAACGGAAAATCCGCAGCGGCGCTGGCGCCGACCGCGCAGCCCGGCCCGTTTTGAGCGTGCGATGAATTCTACGTACTAGAAAGTTGCTTTTCAACTATCTAGTAAGTAATATTCTGACCATAGCGGCAATTGCCAGGCGTTCAGACCGCAAGAAGCCGCAGTGAATCGATTCGGTCGCATTCAATCGCGAGCCGGTCGGGGCCGCGAGACACGGTCAGGCATTACCGCTGCCGCTGTCGTGAGTTGCCGGTTCACACAGTCCCGCTGTTCTTGGCGGTCCAGGGAGCGAGCAACGATGTCCGCTAACAATGCAGCCCATACGGTGACGCCCGAGAAGGGTTCGCCTTTTGTCTCGGCCTGGTTCTGGATTTGTCTTGCGCTGATCGGCGTGATTGCGTGGTTCGCGCGCACCGGCGCCGTCTCTCCGCGCATCGCCAATGCGGCGGTGAGCGGCGCCCCGCGCCCGGTGGAGTACCTGCTGGGCTGGACGCACTGGTTCCAGTTCAACCAGATCATGACGGTGGTGATGATGCTGGCCCTGACCATCGCCTGCATGAGGGCCTGGCAGCGCCGGCCCGGCCATCCCTACGTGCTGATGGTGATCGCGGCGACCGCGATCGTCTGGCAGGACCCGATCATGAACTGGTCGCCCTACGCCGTGTACGATCCCCGCCTTTGGCATTGGCCCGAAGACTGGCCCCTGGCGAACCTTTCGCCCACGGTCGAGCCCTTCGTGGTGATCGGGTACGCGACCTTCTATTTCGGCCCCTTCTTCCCGGCCAATTGGACCCTGCGCCGCCTGCAGGCGGGTCGTCCCATGGACTCGTTCGTCTGGCGCCACCCTCTGCTGAGCCTGGCCGCCCTCATTTTCCTGTTCGGGTTTCTCATCGACGTCATGCTTGAGGTAACGATGATCTGGACCGGGTTGTACATCTACTCGCAGGTCGTGCCGTTCGGCTCCATCTTTGTCGGCACGCCTTTCCAGTTCCCGCTGATCTGGGAATCCTCCCTGGTCACGCTGGTGATGATTCCCGCGGGCATCCTCTGCTACCGGGACGATACCGGCCGGTCCCAGGCCGAGAAACTGGCCCAGCGCCTGCGCCTGTTCCGCGCCCGCCCGGCGCTGGCGACCTTCCTGGTGATGTTCGCGATCCTCAACCTCGCTTATTTCATGTACGGCGGCGCCTTCGCGCTCATGAAGGCCGGGCATTTCTCGACTTCCGTCGCCTGCCCCTGGCCGTATCCGGAAGCCAAGGTGTATGACCCCCAGGGCTATTACGAAAGGGATGGCCAGGTCGGGCCATTCTTCGCGGGGGAGTGGAGCACCTGGGCGAGCGGCCAAGCGGACGGGCGTCCGGCGCTCAATGCGCCCGTGCCGGCTGGACGTTGCGGGGCCGGTCATGGCTGAGTTGCGCAGCGTGGTCATCACCGGCGCGTCCCGGGGGCTGGGCCTGGCGTCCGCCGTGCAACTGTATCGGGATGGCTGGCGGGTGGTGGGGGCCATGCGCTCGGTTGACGCAGGCCTCGCGCGCCTGCGTGCAGCAACCGGAGCCTCCGCGAACGATCCGCGCCTGGTCGGGGTCAAGCTCGACCTGACCGATGCGGCCTCGATACCGGCGGCGGCCCGGGCCATCGAGGACGCCGTGGGTGCCCCCGATGTGATCGTCCACAACGCGGGCATCGCCGCGTTTGCCGGCGTGGAAGAAATGCCGGGCGAAGTCTGGCAGCAAATGTTCGCCACCAACCTGTTCGGGCCGGTCGCGCTGACCAAGGCCTTGCTGCCGGCGATGCGCGCAAAAGGGCGCGGCCGCATTGTCGCGATATCCAGCGCGGGCGCGATCCGCGGCATGCCGGGAATCAGCGCCTATTCGGCCTCCAAGGGCGCGCTGGAGCGCTGGGCCGAAGCCCTGTCGCAGGAAATCGCGCCGTTCGGGCTCGGCGTCACCATCCTGGTCACCGGATCGTTCAACACCGACATCCTGACGGAGCAGACGCCCGACTACGGCAATCACCAGGGCCCGTATGGGGTGTTGTACCAGGGCATTCACACCACCGGCAAAGCGGCGGTGAGCAAGGCCAGCCCGCCCGCGCTGTTTGCCCGCGCCCTGGCCGCGGCATTGGACGACGAGGCCCCGATCAGGCGGCGCATCGTCGGTGCCGACGCGGCGGCGCTCGCCTTGATGGCGCGCCTGCTGCCGGGCCGCTGGGTGCACCAGATCATCCGGATGGCCATGCGCATTCCGCGCCGCGGCGCGCTGCGCGCAGCGCCGCAGAACATCGTGGCTGCGCCGGTCGGGAATCAGCGGAAGCAGGATGCGGATCACGGTCGATCGGTTCAAGTTCGCACGCCTGGGCAGAAGATCGATTTCGCGGACCAGGTGGTGATTGTCACCGGCGCCGGCCGCGGCCTTGGCCGGCTGTATGCACTCGAGTTTGCACAGCGCGGCGCGGCGGTCGTCGTCAACGATCTTGGCGGCTCCATGCAGGGCGACGGCGCGGACACCAGCGTGGCCGACCAGGTTGTCGAGGAGATCAGGCGCGGCGGCGGCAGGGCCGTGGCCTCGCACGACTCGGTGGCCAGCCCCGAGGGCGGAGAGGCCATCGTTCGCACCGCCTTGCAGGCATTTGGCCGCCTCGACGCCGTGGTCAGCAATGCCGGCATTTTCAGCTCCATCGACTTTGAAAATCTGACGGCCGACGCGTGGCGGCGCATGCTGAATGTTCACCTAGACGGCGCATTCTTCTTGAGCCAGCCTGCGTTTCGCGTCATGAAATCGCAGGGCTACGGCCGGTTCGTTTTCACTTCGTCGTCGGCGGGCCTGTTCGGTCAACCGCAGGAAGCGCACTACGCCGCTGCCAAGGCGGGGATCGTCGGATTGTCGAATGTCATCGCCATCGAGGGTGAGGCCTGCGGCATCAAGGCGAACAGCATCCTGCCGTTCGGATATTCGCGCATGGTGACCGAGACCGTGGGCGGTGACGATGCCGCCGCGCAGATTCCCTTTCTGCAGCTGATCGACCCCAGGCTGGTCGTGCCGATGGCCGTCTTCCTGGCCAGCCGCGCCTGTGAATTGAGCCATCACAACTATTCGGCGGGAGCGGGACGTTACGCCCGCGTCTTCGCCGGGCTCGGCGAAGGCTGGCTCGCGCCACCCGGCAGCGTGCCGACGGCCGAAGATATCGCGGCCAATCTGGGCCAGGTGTCGGCAACCCAGCCCTTCACCGTCCCCTCCTCGATCGTCGACGAGGTGATGCAAATCAGCTTGCGGCGCGGCGTGAACACGGGCGCCGCACCCGGCAAG
This sequence comes from Verrucomicrobiota bacterium, assembly GCA_903970595.1. Lineage (GTDB taxonomy): Bacteria > Pseudomonadota > Gammaproteobacteria > Nevskiales > Nevskiaceae > Nevskia. Next base: position 4,242 of record CAJCJI010000046.1, on the reverse strand, counting down.
GAGGGCCATACGCGATTCACCGCCGAAACCAGGCTGGGCACCATCCTGGACGACCCGCAGGCCACGGCCGTCATGGCGAAGCACTATCCCGAGATGGCGTCCGCAGGCCCGCTCCTGCGCATGGGACGCGGGCTGACGCTCAAGCAGATTTCCGCTTTTCCGCAGGCGAAGATGCCGCCCGAGCGGCTGCAGACCATCGTCGACGACCTGCAGAAGCTGTAGCTCGCTGCCTTGCAGTGAATCCCATCCCGCACGGCAACAAGCTCTCTGCGCTGGGCCTGCTGGCCTCGGCGCTATCCCGGCGGGATGTCTGCGTCGATCACACCGAACCCGCCGTACCGGCGTGGACCAGCGGAACGGTGATCTTCGTCGATGGCGGCGCCAGCCTGCAGACGCAGCTGAAGGAACTGTGCGTGCAGAGCGCTCTGCTCGCAGCCGGCAGCCTGGAGCGCGAGCTGGTAGGCCGGCTGGCGCGGCGGCCGGGACTGGCCAGGCGTTACCTGGCTGTTGAAGGGCATCGCGCACTGGCGGCGCTGGAAGGCATCTTGCCGCCATCGATGCGGGACACGATCGATCACGGCATCGCGTCCCGCTCGGTATCACCATCGGCGTCGCTGATCGTCGCCCTGAGCGAAGAACCCATCGAAGATCCCCCGCCTTTTTTCGGTTCGATCCGGGTACGCGAACTGCTGGCTGCCCTAGCGCGTGCCGCAGCGACCGATTCAGGCGGCCGGCACGCCCCCTATCGGCAGCTAGACAAGCCGCTTGCCGAACTGGCCGATGATGCAACAGAAGAAGAGGACTTCGAGGACTTTGCCAGCAGCCCGGCCGGCGGCGGCGGATGGCTCGGCCGCTGGCTGCAGAAAGCGCTAGAGGCGGTGCGCAAGATCAAGCAGGGCGCGGCGCCCGGCGCCGATGCGCCGACGCACTGGTCGCGGCCCCGGATCGGCGCGTCTTTCCTGCTCTCCACCACGGCCGCCGAAACCATCGCCGGTGCATTCGGCGTCGGCCGTGGAATCCTCTATCCGGAATGGGACATTCATCGGCAGGCCTACCGGCCCGACTGGTGCACGGTGCAGGAAGTCGAACCGCCGGCGGAACTGCACGCCTCGGTGGAATGGCTGGACGGGCACGGCTTGCGGCGTCCGCTCGCGCGCCTGGGCATGGGCCTGGACCGCGTTCATCGCCAGGCTGGGGGCGAGGACATCGACATCGACGCGGCAATCGAGGCGCAGGTGGAGCGCTGGTCCGGCGGCATGCCGGGCGAAAACACCTATGTCGCGGGTCTGCGGCGCCGGCGCGACCTGTCGGTGCTGGTCCTGCTGGACGTATCGGGATCGGTCACCCAGGCCAGTCCCGCGGGCGGCAGCGTGCACGCGCAGCAACGGCAGGCCGCGGCCGGGCTCTGCACCGTGCTGCACGACATTGGCGATCGTGTCGCTTTATATGCATTCCATTCGCAGGGACGGTCGGCCGTGCACCTGGTGCCGGTCAAGCGCTTCGACCAGGGGCTGGACAGCCGGGTCATGCGCGGGCTCCACAGCCTGGTCCCCGGCGCGTATTCGAGGCTGGGCGCGGCCATCCGTCATGGCGCCAGCTTGCTGATCGAGCGCGGCGGGACCTCGAGGCGCCTGCTGCTGGTGCTTTCCGACGGCCTGGCCTACGACCATGGCTACGAGCCCGCGTATGGCGCGGCCGATGCCCGGCAGGCCCTGGCGGAGGCGCGCCGGGACGGCGTCGGGTGCCTGTGCCTGAGCATCGGCGCAAGCACCGATGCCGTATCCTTGAGGAGAGTTTTCGGCAGCGCCGCGCACGCCAGCTTTGCCGCCGCCAGCCAGCTTGGCGAGCGTGTCGGCCCGCTGTTCCGTTCGGCCCTGCGCAACGCCGAAGTCAGGCGCCGGGCTGCTTGAGCCGGCAGGATGGATACAAGCATCTTGAGCATGAATCGCGAAGCCCGGCCCTACTACCTTGCGGTGGCGAACGAAGAGCAGGTGTTCAAGGCGGCGTTTCGCCAGGGGCTTTCAATCCTGCTCAAGGGGCCGACCGGTTGCGGCAAGACCCGGTTTGTCCAGGCCATGGCACACGATCTGGGCCGGCCGCTGATCACGGTGGCCTGCCATGATGACCTCACCACCGCCGACCTGGTGGGACGCTTCCTGCTGCATGGCGGCGAAACCCGGTGGGTGGACGGACCGCTGACCCGGGCGGTACGCGAGGGCGCGATCTGCTACCTCGACGAAGTGGTCGAAGCCAGGCAGGACACGACGGTGGTGCTCCACCCGCTGGCGGATCACCGGCGCCAGCTGCCGCTCGAGCGGCTGGGCGAAACCCTGGATGCCGCGCCGGGCTTTTGCCTGGTCGTGTCCTTCAATCCCGGCTATCAGAGCGTGCTCAAGGACCTCAAGGATTCCACGCGCCAGCGCATGGTGGCGATCGAGTTCGGCTTTCCCTCCGCGGAAATCGAGGAGAAGATCGTGGCGAGCGAGGCGGGGATCGGCATCGAACAGGCCGCGAAGCTGGTCCGCCTGGGGCAGGCCATCCGCCGGCTGGGTTCGGGGGGCCTGCGGGAAGTGGCATCGACCCGGGTGCTGATCGCGGCCGGCCGGCTCATGCTGGAAGGCCTGGCGCCCGCGGAGGCCGCACGCACCGCCATCGCCGGGCCGCTGACGGACGATGCCGAGGTCGCCGGCGGACTGATCAAGATGATCGAGGTTTACCTGGGCGGCGAAGCCGCTGCGCATTAATCGCTAAGATGGCGGCAGAACCGGCGCCGGCTTTCTGGCCCGCCCCTTTCCGATCCAGGAGGAACACCCCATGAGCGCAGCGAATGCCGGAGCTTCCGGACAGTTCAAGATCCTCGGCGAACTCGCCGTCACCCGGCTGGGCTACGGCGCCATGCGGATCACCGGCCCCGGCATCTGGGGCGAGCCGCGCGACCGCGCGGAGGCGATCCGGGTGCTGCGGCGCCTGCCGGAGCTGGGCGTGAATTTCATCGATACCGCGGACAGCTACGGACCAACCATCAGCGAGGACCTGATCGCGGAGGCGCTGCACCCCTACAAGGGCTTGCTGATCGCCACCAAGGGCGGGCTGACCCGGCATGGGCCGGACATCTGGCAGCCGGTGGGCCGGCCGGAATATCTGCGCCAATGCGTGCTGATGAGCCTGCGCCGGCTGAAAGTGGAGCGCATCGGCTTGTGGCAGCTGCACCGTATCGACCCGAAGGTGCCGCGCGAGGAGCAGTTCGGCCTCATCGCCGAACTGCTCAAGGAAGGCTTGATCCAGCATGCGGGCCTGAGCGAGGTGAACGTGGAGCAGGTCAAAGCGGCGCGGAAATTCTTCCCGGTGGCCACGGTACAGAACCTCTACAACCTGGGCAACCGCAAGAGCGAGGCGGTGCTCGATTACTGCACCGCTGAGGGCATCGGCTTCATTCCCTGGTTCCCGCTCGCCGCAGGCAGCCTGGCCAAGCCGGGCGGCCTCGCCGACCGCATCGCCAAGGCGCACGGCGCCACCACCGGCCAAGTGGCCCTGGCCTGGCTGCTCAAGCGCTCGAAGGCGATGCTGCCGATTCCGGGCACCGGCAGCGTGAAGCACCTGGAGGAGAACGTGGCCGCCGCCGGGGTGATGCTGTCCGACGGGGAGTTCGAGGAGCTGGCGCGGGCCAGCGCGGGCTGAACGTCGCTGAGGGCGGCACCTGATTCAAATAGTGTCAGCCGTCTTCGCCGGCGCCCCTCACCCTAACCCTCTCCCCGCTGCGCAGGGAGAGGGGACAATATGGAGCGCTCAGGCGCTGCCCAGCCGCATCAGCGCGGCATTGGTGAGATAACGCTCATACATGCCCGGATCGTTGACCGTGGTCTGATGCCCGCCGGAGATGCCGCGCACCTGCTGCAGGCGGGTCATGCGGCCGGTCTGGCTGTCGAAGCAGTGCACATGGCCCCAGGACCAGTAGGGGTGGGCGCCGTCCATGAACGAGGCGCCCTTGGACTCGTACAGGGCATAGGCGCCGTCGAAGGAGCGGTAGGGCTCGCCGCGGCGGTCGTAGGAGACCATGGCGATGGGCAGGCCGGTGCGGGCGTCGAACCAGACCCGCTTCTTGCTCACCGGGGCGCGCGGAAATTTGACCGGCTCGGCTTCGACCATGATGGCTTCCGGCACCAGTTCGACTTCGGTGTCCCAGAAGGTCCTGCCCTTGGGGCCGCCGTGGGTGGTGTGTTCCCAGTTGGGGTGGGCCGGGTT
>CAJCJI010000045.1 GCA_903970595.1 Verrucomicrobiota bacterium | reverse complement strand
AGCAAAATCGAATTGTTTTTCCTGTGCGGCTTTGCGTCTTTGCGCGCGATGCCGTTCGCCGTTCAGGACGAACAGCTCACCTCGATGTGCCGCGCCGAAGCCGGCGGTTCCTCGGCATAGCGTTCCATCCCCGGCTGTTCCTCGAACGGCCGGTTCAGCAGCCGGAACAAGGTGTCGATCTCGCCGTAGCTGCCGCCTTGCGCCTGCTCGATGGCGCCCTGCGCCAGGTGGTTGCGCAGCACATAGCGGGGATTGACCGTGTCCATGCGGGCGGCGCGTTCCCGGTCATCCGACTGTTCGCCGCGCAGGCGGGCACGATAGTCGCCGATCCAGGCGTCGAAGGCGGCAAGGTCGGCGATCTCTTCGCGGATGCCGTGCGCCGGCTCATCGCCTGCGCTGCGCAGGCGGCTGAGATGGCGGAAGCTGCGGCTGAAGTCGGAGCGCCCGTTATTCAGAATGCCAAGATAGCGGTTGATCAGTTCCGGATCGCTGTCCCGCACTTCGCCCAGGCCGAGCTTGGCGGTCCACAAGCGCGTCATGGCCTGGGAATAGGCGGGCGGATAGCGGTCGAGGATGCCGTTGGCGATTTCCACCGCCTGCTCGGGCTGCTCGGCCAGCAGGGGCAGGGTGGCCTGCAGTAGCCGCGAGCAGTTCCAGTGGCCGATCTGCGGCTGCCGATCATAGGCATAGCGGCCGCCCTCGTCGCTGTGATTGCAGATATGGTGCGCGTCGAAGCCGTCCATGAAGCCATAGGGGCCGTAATCCAGGCTCAGGCCCAGGGCCGAGAAGTTGTCGGTGTTCATTACACCGTGGCAGAAACCCACCGCCTGCCATTGCGCCATCAGGCGGGCGGTGCGCTCCACCACCTCGGTGAGCCAGGCGCGGTAGCGGTCGGCGCGGCCGGCGAACTCGGGGAAGTGCTCGGCGATGACGTGGTCCGCCAGCGGCCCGAGGCGCTCGTGCCGGTCCAGGTAATAGAAATACTCGAAATGGCCGAAGCGCGCGAAGCCCGGCGCCGCGCGGCAGACCACGGCCGCGGTTTCTATGGTCTCGCGCACCACCTCCTGCGGCGAGCCGACCAGGCTCAGGGCGCGCGTGGTGGGAATGCCCAGCGCATGCATCGCCTCCGAGGCCAGGTATTCGCGGATGGAGGAGCGCAGCACCGCGCGGCCGTCGGCGAAGCGCGACCAGGGGGTCTTGCCGCCGCCCTTGAGCTGCAGTTCCCAGCGCCGGCCATCGCCGCCGGACAGTTCGGCGATGAGGTGGGCGCGGCCGTCGCCGAGCTGCGGCACGAAGCTGCCGAACTGGTGGCCGGCATAGACCGAGCTGACCGGCGCATATCCGGGCCAGGGCCGGTTGCCGGCCAGGATGGCGGTGAGTCCGGGCTGTTGCGCCGCATCGTCCTGCAGGCCGATCTGTTCTGCCAGCGCCGTGTTGTAATGCAGCATCCGCGGCTCGGGCAGCGGTGTGGTGGCCACCTGCGGTGCATAGGCGTCGCCCAGCGCGGCGAAGCGGCGCGGGGGCGGCAGCAGCTCCACGCGGGCTTCGAATGCAGGGGTTTCCGGCAGGTTCATGGCGTGCGCTGCTCCGTTGCAGGATCGGAACCGACGATCAGCCGCGCGCCGCGGCTGAAACTGAAATATTCGAACAGCCATTGCAGCGCCACCAGCAGGCGGTAGCGGACGCCGATCAGGAAGTAGATATGGGCCACGCCCCACAGCAGCCAGGCCAGGAAGCCGCGCAGGTGCAGCCAGCCGAAGTCGATCACCGCCAGGTTGCGGCCGATGGTGGCGAGGTTGCCCATGTGCCGGTAGCGGAACGGCGCCGGCCGCGGCTTTCCGGCCAGCGCCCCGCGGATCACGGCGGCCACGTAGGCACCGGCCTGCTTGGCCGCCGGGGCGACGCCGGGGATGGGCTTGCCGTCCTGCTGCACCAGGGCGGTGTCGCCGATGACGAATACATCATCGTGCTGCGCCACGCTAAGGTCCGCCTGCACCTGCACCCGGCCGGAGCGGTCGGCCGCGGCGCCGAGCCACTGCGCGGCCGGAGAGGCGGCGACGCCCGCGGCCCACAGGATGGTGGCCGCTTCCAGGCGCTCGCCCGAGGCGCTGAGGCCCCTGGCATCGCACTCCGTGACCTGCCTGCCCAGCCAGACCTCCACGCCCATGCGGGTCAGCGCCTGCCGGGCGTATTCCGACAGCTCCGGCGCGAACGCGCCGAGCACGCGCGGCGCGCCTTCGATCAGCACGATGCGCGCAGCGCGCGGATCGATCGCGCGGAAATCGGCCGCCAGGGCCTTCTTGGCGAGCTCCGCGATGGCGCCGGCCAGTTCCACGCCGGTCGGTCCGGCGCCGATGATGGCAAAGGTCATCAGCCGGCGCCGTTCCTCCGGATCTTCGCTGTTTTCGGCATGCTCGAACGCCAGCAGGATGCGGCGGCGGATCAGGGTGGCGTCGTCGACGCGCTTCAGCCCCGGAGCGATGGGCGCCCAATGGTCGTTGCCGAAATAGTTGTGGGTGGCGCCGGTGGCCAGGATCAGCCAGTCGTAGCGCAACCGCCGGCCATCCTTGAGTTGCACTTCCTTGCGCGCAGCGTCGACGCCGTCGACTTCGCCCAGCAGTACCCTGGCGTTGGCCTGCCGCCGCAGGATGCTGCGCACCGGCCAGGCCACGTCGGATGGGTTCAAGCCGGCGGTGGCCACCTGGTACAGCAGCGGCTGGAACAGGTGGAAGTTGCGCCGGTCGATCACCACCACGTCGACCGCGGCCCGGGCCAGGCTGCGCGCGGCGCTGAGTCCGCCGAATCCGGCGCCGACGATCAGCACCTGCGGCCTGGCCGTGCGGGGTGCCGGGGGGAGGGCGGCGTTGGCTGTGTCTTGCATCCGGCAAGTCTGCCGCAAAGCCGGCGCTCCCGCCCAATATTGCCCGGCAGCCTCGGCGGCGCGCAAAATTCCAGTTCATTCAAATTTTTGACCAGGACACGGAGCGACAGGGCATGATCGACCAGGCCACGCAGGACCGCATCGACGCCGCCGTGCTGCGCCGGCTGCTTGAGCATCTGGACAGCCGCAAGGATGTGCAGAACATCGACCTGATGAATCTGGCCGGCTTCTGCCGCAACTGCCTGTCGAAGTGGTACGCCCAGGCGGCGCGCGACAACGGCCAGGAAGTACCGGACGAGGCGGCGCGCGAGCGCGTCTACGGCATGCCTTACGGCGAATGGAAACAACGCTACCAGACCGAGGCGGGGGCGGCGCAAAAAGCGGCCTTCGGGCAGCCGCCCAAGCTCTGATCCCGCATTCGGGTATCCTGCCGTGCAGAGGCGGGATGCTTCATCGTCCAGGGGGACAAAAATGCGTAGCAAGGGCTCGTGCTTCCTGTTTTTCCTCGGTTTGTTCGCCGTGTCGCAGGCACAGGCGGACGCAGCTGTGGACAAGGTGCTGCAGTGCATGCGCGACAATGTGCCGCCGACCCTGCGCATCCAGGAGATAGAACTGCAGGCCACCGATCGCGCCGGCGCCAGCCGCACGCTCAAGGGCCGGCTCTACGCCATGCGCGAGAAAGGCCTGCTGCGCGCCGCGGTGCATATCGCCGAACCGGCGGACCTGGCGGGTGCCTCCTACCTGGTGCGCGAGACGGCGGACGCCGATCGCCCAGACGAGATGTACATGTTCCTGCCGGCGCTCAACCGGGTGCGGCGCATCACCGGGGCCAGTGCCGACGGCTCCTTCCTCGGCACCGATTTCAGTTACAACGACGTCAAGCAGATCGAAAACGCCTTCGGCGACAACGACGGCGCCCTGGGCAAGCCGGAGCAGATCGAGCAGCGGCCGGTTCACGTTCTGACGTTCAAGCCCAAGCCCGGCCAGGACTCGCGCTACAGCCAGCTGCGCACCTGGGTCGACCAGAAGACCTGCGTGGCCCTGAAAGTGGATTTCTACGAGGCGGACGTGCCGCGCAAGGAACTGAGCGCGCCCGCCACGGCGCTGCAGCAGTCGGGTAATTACTGGTACCTGTCGCAGGCGGTGATGCAGGATTTGAAGGACCACACCAGCACCCGGCTGCGCATCGTCGGGGTCAGCAGCGGCGCCGACCTGGCCGGCCGCTATTTCGATCCGCATACGTTTTATCTGGGGAACTGAATCCAGCAAGCTCGGAGGGGAGGGGTATGAAAGTCTCGGGGATATGCTTCAGTCTGGCGCTGCTGCTGACGGCGCCGGTCCAGGCGGATGAGTCGCTGCAAAAAATGCTCGACTGCATGAGGGTCAACATACCGGCAGCACTGCGTGTGCAACGCATCGAGCTGGAGACGACCGACCGCGCAGGGGCAGCGCACACCATCAAGGGCCGGCTGTATTCGATGCTCGAGGCGGGCGACGGCAGCCTGGGCTCGGCGCGCGCCATGTTGCGCATCGATGCCCCGGAATACCTCGCCGGCGCCGCATTCCTGGTGCGCGAGGGCAAGCCGGGCGCCGGCGACGAGATGTACGTATTCCTGCCCACGGTCAAGCGGGTGCGCCGCGTCATCGGCGACGGCGGCTACGATGCCATGCTCGGCACCAATTTCAGCTACGCCGATTTCAAGCAGATCGAGAACGGCTTCGGCGACGTTCCGGCAAGTCTGGAGGCGCCGCAGGAGATCGAGCAACGGCCGGTTTACGTGGTGTCGTTAACCGCCCGTCCCGGGGCATCCGGCAACGGCTACAGTGCGATCCGCAGCTGGGTCGATCAGAAGACCTGTGTCGCGCTGAAGGTGGATTTCTACGATGGCCCAAACGTGCGCAAGGAGTTCAGCGCGCCGGCCGCGGCGCTCAGGCAATTCGGCGCCGATTGGTATCTATCGCGGGCGCAGATGCGCGACTTGCGTGACGGCACCAGCACGCAATTGCGCGTTGTCGACGTCAGCAGCGGCGGGCAACCTGAACCGCGCCTGTTCGACCCCAAGATGTTCTACCTCGCCGGCAAATAATCCGCAACGCCTCTGTGTTCCTCTGGATCTCCGATTTAGCCCAACGCCCACGTTTGCTGCTGGTGTTGGTGTTCGTACTGGCGGCGGCCGCGGTGCTGCTGTGCGTCGATCCGCGCACCTTGCGTCCGCGTTTCCAGGTCGATCCCTCGGCCGAGGCCCTGCTGCCGGCACAGGATGGCGATCGCGCGGTGCTGGCACAGGTGCGGCGGGTGTTCGGCGAAGACGATCCGGTGATCGTCGCGGTGCGCTTCGAGCCCACGGTATTCACCGCGCCAAACCTGGAGCGGATCGCCCAGCTGACCCAGGCCCTGCGCCAGCTGCCCGGCGTGCGCACGGTGTTCTCCCTGGCCACCGCGCCCAACCTGATGGCCGAAGGCGACGAGGTTTCCATCACCTCGTTCACCGAACAGGCGCGCGCCGATCCCACGCGGGTGGCGCAGTTCCCTGCGCAGCTGGAGGCCAATCCCCTGTACCGCGGCACGCTGGTGTCGCCGGACGGCCACAGCGCAGCGTTCGCCCTGTCCTTCGGCGACATCGATCCCGGCCGTTACGCCGCGCTCGACCTGTCCGGCCAGATCCGCGCCGCCGCCGCGCGCATCGTGCCCGG
>CAJCJI010000044.1 GCA_903970595.1 Verrucomicrobiota bacterium | reverse complement strand
CCGGCCGCGCTGTTCAGCGCGGCGGCTTCCGATTGACTGGGGCGATCATTCCGCCATCAATTTCCGCAATTCAGTTTTCAAGACTTTGCCGTAGTTGCTTTTCGGCAGCGCTTCGACGAATCGGTATTCCTTGGGCCGCTTGAAGCGCGCGATGTTCTGAAGGCACAAGCTGTCGAGTTCGGCGGCATCCATGGCCCCGCCATTCTTGGACACCACGAATGCGACAACCACCTCTCCCCACTCCTGATGCTTGCGGCCAACCACCGAGACCTCATGCACCTGCGGATGGCGCAGCAGCACTTCCTCGACCTCGCGCGGGTAGATGTTCGATCCGCCGCTGATGATGACGTCCTTGGAACGGTCCTTCAGGGTCAGAAAGCCGTCTTCGTCCAGGCTTCCCACATCACCGGTAAAGAGCCAGCCGTCTCTTATGGTATTGGCGGTGGCTTCCGGATTATTCCAGTAGCCTTTCATGACGCTGGGCCCGCGCACCACCACTTCTCCGGACTCGTCGACGGCAACCGGCCTTCCGGCCGGATCGCATACCCGCAATTCGACCAGAGTCTGGGCCACGCCGACCGAGGTGATGCGCTGCGCATAGCGCGGGTGCAGCGAATCCTGGAGATGATGCCGGCCCAGCGCCGTGATGGTCATGGGACTCTCGCCCTGTCCGTAAATCTGGCAGAAGCGATTTCCCATGACACGCAGTGCTTGCCGGATATCCTCTCCATACATCGGGCCACCGCCGTACACGATGGTCTTGAAGCCGGAGGCATCACCACCGTCGTGCTCGATGTAATCCACCAGCCGCTTGACCATCGTCGGCGCGGCGAACAGGGAAACGTTTCGGTGGTGCGCAGCCAGTTCCAGCAATTCGCCGGACTCGAATCCCCCCGATGCCGGAACGATGTGCCGCGCACCGGCGATGACGTGGGGGAAGTTGAGCATGCCGGAGGCATGCGACATCGGCGCGGCATAGGCTAGGCCATCGCCGGCCTGGGTCGCATCCACGTCCATGAAATAGCAGGCGATCATGGTCAGGAGATTGCCATGCGTGTCCATCACCCCCTTCGGCCGCCCGGTGGTGCCCGAGGTGTAGAACAGCCAGGCGACATCGTCCATCGCGCGAAACAGCGGCTCGGACAGAGGTTCGGTCCGGTACATCGCCGTGTACCCATTCGTACCGGGCACGAACACCGCTTTGACGGTCTTGTCCTGTGCGAAATGCGGCGCGAGCGCGTCGGCCATATGTTCGGACGCGAACAGAATGGCGGCCCCGGAATCCTGCAGTATGAATGACGCTTCCTTCCAATGCAGCTTTGAATTCATCGGCACCACGATGAGGCCGGCAAACCAGGCCCCGTAGAGCACCTCCAGGTACTCCGGAACGTTGGACATCCAGATGGCGACCCTGTCGCCGGGCGCCATTCCGAGCCGATGCCGCAGGAAACCTCCGACGCACGCGGCGCGCCGCCCGAGAGCCCGGTAGTCGCACAACAGTTGCTCGCCGTGAAATAGCGCCGGCCGCTCCGGATGAACGCGCGCCGTACGCCTCAGCAATTCGGCGAGGTTCATTTCGTGCGCTCCAGAACGCTGGCGTAATTGGCCACCGCTGCGCCTCCCATGTTGAGGATACCGGCAAGTGTCGGCGCACGAACCTGCATGGCGCCGGCGCCGCCGCACAACTGCATCGCAGCCATGACGTGCATCGAAACGCCGGTGGCGCCTATGGGATGACCCTTGGCCTTGAGGCCGCCGGAGGGATTCACCGGGAGCGCCCCATCCCGGTACACCCGGCCGCTGCGCAAGACCTGCGCTCCCTCGCCGGGCGCCGCCAGGCCCAGCGCCTCGTAGAGCAGCAGTTCGGCGATGGTGAAGCAGTCGTGGACTTCGAGGAGGGACAAGTCATCGACCGAACAGCCCGCGGCCGCGAGCGCCTCGGACCAGGCGCGGCGCGGTCCTTCCAGCGCCGCCATGTCATGCCGCGACATGGGCAGGAAGTCATTCACCTGGGCGTGCCCGGTAATGCACACGGCCTTGCTCATCGACGCGGCAACCTCGGCCCGGGCCAGCACGATTGCCGCGGCGCCGTCCGACACCAGAGAGCAGTCGGTCTTGCGCAGCGGAGCGTCGATGATCGGGTTTTTGTCGGAAACGCTGTTGCAGAACTCGAACCCCAGGTCCTTGCGCATGTGCGCGTAGGGATTGTCGACGCCATTGGCATGGTTCTTCGCCGCGATTCTTGCCAGCGTGGCGGAATGGTCGCCATATTTCCTGAAATACGCCTCGGCGATCCTGGCAAATGCGCCGGGAAACGTCATGCCCTGATCGGCTTCTTCGCGCACATAGCTTGCGCTGGCCAGGATGCCGGTCGTGCGCGCCCCTGAAACACCGGACATCTTCTCCGCGCCCACGACCAGCGCCAGGTCCGCGCGCCCGGCTTCGAGGGCGTCGATCGCGGCGAAAACCGCGGCCGAACCCGTGGCGCAGGCATTCTCCACGCGCGTCGCGGGCTTCCAGCGCAAGCCGTCGTGCGCCTGGAGGACCAGGGACGAGCAAAACGTTTCGGGGACGAAGCCGCCGTTGAAGTGGCCCAGCCAGACGGCATCGATGTCTTCGGCATCGACTCCGGCATCCTGCAAGGCTTCGCGCGTCACCTGCCCGATCAGGGACTCGAGGCTATCGACAAACCGTCCGAACTTGGAATGTCCCCATCCAACGATGCAAGCACTCATTGTGGCGGCCTCGCGCCAGGTCGTAACGGCAGTTCGACAGTCCGCGATAGCCGCAAACACGCAGCTGCCACGGGGATACACCGCGTATCAAAAGTATTGTGAGCCTGGCAGGCGAGCGCAATCCGGAAATGTCCTCCAGGATGGAGGGGTTTCCCTAATTCCCATGCGGGAGGGTTGTGCAGTTAGACTTGAAGGCAGAGTCCGCAGCGGCACAGCGATCGCCGGCACACCTGTAATTCACCGGCTTTGCGAGGCCCGATCACGGAAACGCCCGGCCACAATCCGGAACATAAAGGGAGGTCAAGGGTCGTGACATCCAAAGTCTATCCCGACGCGGCGGCTTCGCTCGAAGGCCTGCTCTTTCAAGGCATGACCATCATGGCGGGCGGCTTTGGGCTGTGCGGTGTGCCGGAGAACCTGATCCTGGCGCTGCGCAATTCAGGCGTCATGGACTTGACCGTCATCGGCAACAACGTTGGCTGCGACAATCATGGCATGTGGCACGTTCTGACCAATGGCCAGATCAAAAAGGTCCTCGCGTCGTACGTAGGCGAGAACAAGGTGCTCGAGCAGTTGTACATGAACGGCGGCATCGAGATCGAGTTCAACCCGCAGGGCACGCTGGCCGAACGAATTCGCGCCGGCGGCGCGGGCATCCCGGCGTTCTACACCCGGACCGGCTACGGCACCGCGGTTGCCGAAGGAAAGGAAACCCGCCAGTTCCAGGGCGAGTGGCATGTGATGGAGACCGGCCTGACCGCCGACCTGTCCCTGGTCAAGGCATGGAAAGGCGACACCGAAGGCAATCTGGTGTACCGCAAGACCGCGCGCAACTTCAACCCCATGATCGCCACCGCCGGGAACGTCACGGTGGCCGAGGTGGAGGAACTGGTTCAGCCCGGCGAGCTCGAGCCCGATCAGATCCACACGCCGGGCATTTTCGTCCAGCGCATTTTCAAGGGCACGCAATACGTCAAGTATATCGAACGGCTGACAACACGGCCGCGGCAGGCTGCGGCCGCCGGGGAGGCGCACTGATGGCCTGGACACGCGAGGAAATGGCGGCACGCGCCGCGCGCGAATTGCGCGATGGATATTACGTCAACCTCGGAGTCGGCATTCCGACCCTGGTCGCGAACATGATCCCGCCGGGAATAAAGGTGACGCTGCAGAGCGAGAACGGCATGCTCGGCATGGGGCCGTTTCCGTACGAGGGCGAAGCCGATCCCGACCTGATCAATGCGGGAAAGCAGACTATTACGGAATTGCCGCACTCCAGCTATTTTTCCTCGGCCGACAGCTTCGGCATGATCCGGGGCGGCCATATCAACCTGTCGATACTGGGCGGCATGCAGGTCAACGAACAAGGCGACCTGGCGAACTGGATGGTGCCGGGAAAGATGATCAAGGGCATGGGAGGTGCCATGGACCTGGTCGCCGGCGTGCCGCGTGTGGTGGTGGTGATGGAACACACCGAGAAGTCCGGGGCGCCGAAATTCAAACGGCAATGCACCCTGCCGCTGACCGGCACCGCCGTGGTGGACCTGCTCATTACCGAACTGGGCGCCTTCGAGATCGACTCCCGCGGCGGCGGCGCAACCCTGATCGAGCTGGCGGACGGCGTTGGTCTCGATGAAATTCAGAGCAAGACCGAGGCGCACTTCAGGGTCTGTTCCACCCTGGCCTGATTCCGGCAGCTTCAGGCCCAAAGCTCATGGCCCCCGCCGGCCGCTGTTGACGTCAGTTCCGACATGCAAAAAAAAGGCCGGCGACCTGAATCGCCGGCTTTGAAATCACGTGCTGCGTGCGGGGGGAATGACGACAACACGTGTACAACTGCTGATAGTCAGAATTGATAACCGACGCGCAGGCTGAACTCCCCGGCATACTCGACCGTTCCCACGATGTTGTCGTTCGAGTTGGCCAGGCGCCCGTTCAGGTAGTTGTAGAAGGCTTCGACCGTGACCTTGCCGTTGGGCTTCCAGCGCACCGCCGGCTGGACCAGCAAGCCGCCCTTGGTGTCGTAGAGGGCCGCAAAATCGAAACGCCAGATCAGGTTCGGCAGAGGCTGCTGGAAGGCGAATACCATCGCGTTCCAGCCGCCGCCATAGCCTGGCGCCGCGGTCCCTTCGCTGCCGCCCATGCCGCCCAGGTACCTGCCGAACAGGTCGCTCTCGCTCTTGTGCATCCACTGGAACACCAGGTACGTCGCCGGGAACTCCTGGAAGAAGCGCTGGTATTTCTCCATGACCAGGGCCGTATTCAATTCGCGCTTGCGGATGTAGCTGTCGCTCAGGGAAGGATTGGTGAAGGTGCGGTTCGGCGTATAGCTCGCTTCGAGATTGATGATCAGCTGATCCAGCAGGGATCCCGGGGTTGAGGAAATGACATAGCTGGCACCGCCGCCAAAATCGTCTTGCTGGAAGTATTCGCGCGCCAGGTGGCCGCGCAGGCCGCTGCCGGACAACTGGAAGAACTCGTTCAATTCCTCCTGCGCCCCGGTGTACGCCGCCTTGCTGTTCGGATCGCCCCCGATGGGCACTGCGCCCAGGGTTTGCGCCGCCTTGAAGTCATTGACCACGGAGTTGAGCGCCGTCACACCATTGAGCCGGGCCATGCCGGCATAGGTGAACCATTCATCCGCGGACCATACGCCGGTCGGATCGACTTCCAGGGGGGTCTGCGCCATCAGGCTGCCGGTGCCCGGCGCGAGCGCCAGGTCGCGGTTTACGCCGGACTCGGTCCAGCGGAACACGCCATCGGGATTGAAGCGATGCACCGCAATGGCCTGCAGGCCGATATCGCCGAGCTCGCCCTTGAAGCGGATGCCATAGTCCACCCGCTTGTCGTCCGCCTTGTACTGGTCGTGGATGGTGAACTGCGAAGCGATGACGTTGTAGGGCGTATTGGGGTTGGGATAGACGGTCGGCTGGAATTTCTGCAAAAAGGCATCCGCCAGCCACTTGTCGGTGATCTGATAATTGATGCGCAGCGCCGGCGCGGGAACGCGCTTGTCGGAGTATTCCTCCGAGGCGAAATCGAGCGCGGAGTGCCGGCGATAGTCGAGGCCGTCGACCACGTCCAGCACACGGAAGAATATCGCCTGCCCCCAGGCGATCTGCTGCATGCCCAGGCGCACGTCGAGTGGACCCTGGCTGTAGTCGGCAAACAATGCGGGAAAATAGATCTGGTAGTTGCGTCCGGCCCACTCGAGGGGCTGCGGATAGTTGCTGCCGTCCACGCCATATTTGAAATAGTTCGGGCGCCCATAAAGATTCCCGGGATTGCCCGCGCTGGTGCTCTCGACCTGGCTGTTGACGCTCTGCGGATCGAAGCTGTCGTAAACCCCCGGATCGAACACGCCGCGGAGCTTGGCTTGCATCGAAAAGCTGTTGTTGATCTTCCAGGTGGAATCCAGTTCCCCCCGGAACAGCTGAAGATTGATGTAGTTGCGCGCCGGAACGCCGTCGCGCGTTGCGGTGTCGGTCATCAGCGGTGATGTTCGCGTCACGGTCACACCGTTGTACAGGTTGCCGCGTTGGTTGTAGGGGTCTTCCGTGTCATTTGTCTTGACGGCGCTCTCCGACCGGACAAATCCGCTCCAGCTGAAATCCATCTGCGCATAGGCCGACCCCGTCACCATACCGCCAAAGCAAAGTCCCGCCAGTCCTAAAACTCCCAGTCCATCTCTTCTTCTGATAGAGCGGCTCATGGCTCCGTTCTCCTCTCATTAGGAACGTTGTTGGCCATACGGCACATGCCGCACGGTCTGCCCTGAGCCTGTTATTTTTTATTGGATGCGGACTGTATATGCACTTTATTTACATTGACCCGTCTCCGCCCCGGTGCTTCAACGCTGGTGTTGCGCGGTCCACGCCCTGGACGAGGTGGTACGCCTCTTATGCAATCAGTATCCTTCCGGGCCGCGGCCTCCGCTATCCGGATTGTTCCTCGGCAATTTAGGGATAACCCCGATGCCCGCAAAGCCGGCGGCCGGAGTATGCCGCCGGGACTCACAGGACTGGTCATTGGTGGGCGGGCGTGCCATTTTCCGGGGCTGCCGGCAGAAACGACCATTTGAGCCGCAGTTTCGCGGTCCCTTCAAAAGTGCCGAGGACCGTGGCGTTTCCATCGAGCGGCTGTGAAAGGTTCACGGTGGCGGTCGTGGCGCCTGATGCATCGGCCTGCCGTAGCGACTGCGAAGCCCAGGACATCGCCTCGCTCAGGGGCGGCAGGTCCTCTTCCTGGGTTTGCGGCGAACCGCGCTCGGTGAAGATGGTCGAGCCATGCGCGGAGGGCAGATAGACATTGTCCAGAAACAATTTGTTGTCCTGCGTGTCGATGACCGCCGTATAACGCCAGCAGAGCGATTTGCGGTCGGCTGCATTGCCGGTCGAGTCGCCGTTGCGTTCACTGGTAAATGGCACCAGGTTCTTCCTCGCCCGGTCGTAGGCCCGCGCACCTTCGGTGTGGGTGGCCTGCATCGAATGCATCTGGTTGGGGCAGCCGTCGTAACCGAAGAAGAACAGGAATCGCCCGGGACCATCCAGCAGCGTCGCGCCGGCGCCATTGTCGGCCGGTGCGCCCGGGGTGCCGGCAGTGGCCAATACGGCGGAATAGCGCCTGACGACGGCGTACATGCAATCGGGATCTCCCTTGCAGTTGAACATCTCCAGCTGCACTTGATCCGACAGCCGCTTCTTGTCCTCGTCGGTCTTGGGTAGGGGAATACTGCCGCCATTGGCGCGTTTCGCCTCTTCCAGGCCCTGCCGCCGCAGATATTCCTGCTTGATGGCGAGCCGCCGGTCCATATCCAGGTCAAGCAGGTTGGCACCGCGCAGCACTCCGTCCGAGCGCAGGGTGGTGGCCAACTCATAGTGCTGCCGGGTGGTGGCCTTGGACCATTGCAGGCCATTGTGCCAATCCTGCTGCCCCTCGATATCCAGGCTGAGTTCAAGCCGGCGTTCGAGCGGCGCGGAATGCGCCGCGCTGCAGAACGCAAAAGGCGAGAGCAACACGCAAGCCGCGTGCACGAAGAGCCGCCAGCCGGGACTGCGCAAGCCTGTTCTCATCTCCGGTCGTCCTGTTTATGCCGCGCGCAAAACGGCAAGCCGGTCCAGGACCTGCTCCGGCGCGCAAGCAGCAGGGATCTCCGCAAAGCGGAATCCGCCGGCCGGCAGCGCCGGCGCGGGCGCGCCGCTCCAGAAGGCTGCGGGCGTAGTGATGCCGGAGACGCAGGCCGGCAGAGCGCGCGGCGCAATGAGGAAGTCGATTCCGGGAATCAGCCCGGTAAATCCCGCGGCGCCGGGAAGCTGCACTCCCACATCCCATCGGTAGTGGCCCGCGACGTTGAGGACCGGCCGATACCAGTTCAGTTCCTGCTCCGAAGCGGGCTCGGAGCCGGCGTCTTCGATCAACAGGATGATGTCCACGCCGGATTCGCTGAAGCCGCGAAGGAACTGCGCGACGTAGACCGATGCGGAGTCGGCCTCCTCCATCCCGACCTCGACGGGTGCCTCGCTTCCGAATGCGGACCGGTAGATGTCGGCAACCCACCTCCTGGGCGAAGGCAAGGCCAGTACCAGCGGAATCGTGGAAAACGTCGAACGCAGGGCCTTGGCCAGCTGGATCAGCCTGGCGCGCAGCGCGTCGTCGTCGAGGAGGGTGCGCAGAGGCACGATTGCGCGCTTTTTCGCCGCGATTGCCTGCTGCAGCCGTGCATCGCCCGATAACCATTCCTGGGCCAGCAGTCCCAGCGGCAGCACGGTCACGGCCGGCCTGAGCAGGCCGGCCAGCTTGCGCCGCATCGCGATCAGGTCATTGACCTCCAGCCAGCGCCGGCGGTCGATGCCCAGAATCCGTTCCGAGTACGACAAGTCATCCAGCCAGACCAGAGGAAGCGGCGACTCGCGGATTTTCTCAAGCAAGACGGGCAAGCATCACCTCCATGGAATCGATCGGATCGCGTGGTGTTATGTCCACCCTTCCTGCTTCAACGAATGCCTTGATGTCTCCATCCGCCGCTCAGGCGCTGCCCAAGCGCATCAGCGCCGCATTGGTGAGATAACGCTCGTACATGGCCGGATCATTGACCGTGGTCTGATGGCCGCCGGAGATGCCGCGCACCTGCTGCAGCCGGGTCATGCGGCCAGTCTGGCTGTCGAAGCAGTGCACATGGCCCCAGGACCAGTAGGGGTGGGCGCCGTCCATGAACGAGGCGCCCTTGGACTCGTACAGGGCGTAGGCGCCGTCGAAGGAGCGGTAGGGCTCGCCGCGGCGGTCATAGGAGACCATGGCGATGGGCAGGCCGGTGCGGGCGTCGAACCAGACCCGCTTCTTGCTCACCGGCGCGCGCGGAAACTTGACCGGCTCGGCTTCGACCATGATGGCTTCCGGCACCAGTTCGACTTCGGTGTCCCAGAAGGTCCTGCCCTTGGGGCCGCCGTGGGTGGTGTGTTCCCAGTTGGGGTGGGCCGGGTT
>CAJCJI010000043.1 GCA_903970595.1 Verrucomicrobiota bacterium | reverse complement strand
CCACAGGCGTCCCCTTGAGTCCGTTCCCGCCAGCGGGAAGAGATTCCGTGAGGGGCTTGTTCGCGTACTCGCAAACTACCCATTCCTTGAGGTCGCTGATGAAGAAGTGGCGCTGTCTGGTCTGTGATTTCGTGTATGACGAGGCCAAGGGTGTTCCCGAGGAGGGCATTGCTCCCGGCACGCGCTGGGAAGACGTGCCGGATAGCTGGACCTGCCCGGACTGCGGCGCCGCCAAAAGCGATTTCGTGATGGAAGAAGTTGACTGATACGGCGGCCCCAGGTCGCCTTTGAAGGGCGACGCTTTTTGTCGGCCTGAAGGCCGACCTGCACCACCACCAGGAGTCCGTGCCATGTCCGCAGGCCAGCAATTCCGCGAAGCCGTCGCCGCCGAGAGCCCCTTGCAGGTGATCGGCGCGATCAATGCCTATACCGCCCGCATGGCCCAGGCCACCGGTTACAAGGCCTTGTACCTGTCCGGCGGCGGCGTTGCCGCCAACTCCCTGGGCATGCCGGACCTGGGCATCAGCACCCTGGAAGACGTGCTGACCGACGTGCGCCGCATCACCGACGTGACCAGCCTGCCGCTGCTGGTGGACATCGATACCGGCTGGGGGGGCGCCTTCAACATCGCCCGCACCATCCGCTCCATGATCAAGGCCGGCGCCGGCGCCGTGCATATGGAAGACCAGGTGGGCACCAAGCGCTGCGGCCACCGTCCCGGCAAGGAAGTGGTGAGCAAGGACGAGATGGTGGACCGGGTCAAGTCCGCCGTCGACGCGCGCAGCGATCCGGGCTTCGTCATCATGGCCCGCACCGACGCCCTGGCGATGGAAGGCATCGACGCCGCCATCGAGCGCGCGGTGGCCTACGTCGAGGCCGGCGCTGACATGATCTTCCCGGAGGCGATGACCGAGCTGTGGATGTACAAGAAGTTCAAGGAAGCGGTCAAAGTGCCGATCCTGGCCAACATCACCGAATTCGGCCACACCCCGCTGTTCACCACCGAGGAACTGCGCTCGGTGGACGTGGATATCGTGCTGTACTGCTGCGGCGCCTACCGCGCCATGAATGCTGCGGCGCTGAAGGTGTACCAGGCGATCCGCGCCGAGGGCACGCAGAAAAACGTGGTGCCGATCATGCAGACCCGCGCCGAGCTTTATCAGTACCTGGGCTACAACGCCTACGAAGAGAAGCTCGACGCGCTGTTCGCCAAGCAGAAGGACCGCTAGCCGCGACCGGGCAGCCGGGGCCGTGTCGTTTGATCCATAACCAAAAGTAATACTTTGCTTTAGAAATTTTCCCGTGTGCTTCTACCAACCATAGGCTAGACTGGCGGGCGTTTTTAGCCAGGCCGCCGCGTCTTGCGTAGAGGGCGGTGTGCGATACAGCGATAGGGGAACCATTGATGTCGGTCAAAATCGCGGTGCTGAAGGAAACCCGGCCGAACGAACTGCGCGTGGCCATGTTTCCCACGGTGGCCGACAAGCTGGTCAAGCTCGGCGTCGAAATCCATATGCAAACGGGCGCCGGCAACGCGGTGAAGCTGCCGGACAGTGCCTTCAAGAACGTGACCTTTGCCGCCAACCCGCAGGGGCTGGTGAGCGATGCCGACATTGTCCTGGCGGTGCAGCCGCCGCCGGCGGAGATTGTCGGGGCGATGAAGGAAGGCGCGATCCTGATCTCTTTCGTTTATGCCCACAAGGAAGCGGATCTGACCCGTCTGCTGCGGGACCGCAAGATCACCTGCTTCGCCATGGAGCTGGTGCCGCGCATCACGCGCGCCCAGGCCATGGACGCACTGTCCAGCCAGGCCGCCTTGGCCGGCTATTATTCCGCCCTGCTCGGCGCCACCCACCTCGCGCGCATCCTGCCGATGATGACTACGGCGGTCGGCTCGATCCGTCCGGCCAAGACCCTGGTGATGGGCCTAGGCGTCGCCGGCCTGCAGGCGCTGGCCACGGCGCGCCGCCTCGGCAGCATGGTGGAAGGCTACGACGTGCGTCCGGAAACCAAGGAGCAGGCCGAGTCGCTCGGCGCCAAGTTCGTCGAGACCGGCGTTGACGCGCGCGGCCAGGGCGGCTATGCCCGCGAGCTGACCCAGGAAGAGAAGGACAAGGTCGCCGCGGTGGTGACCAAGCACATCCAGCAGGCTGACATCGTCATCACCACCGCCGCCATTCCCGGCCGCCCCTCGCCCAAGCTGGTGTCCAAGGCGCAGGTGGACGGCATGAAGGCCGGCGCCGTGATCGTCGACCTGGCCGCCGAAGGCGGCGGCAACTGCGAATACACCAAGCCGGGCGAGACCATCCAGGTCGGCCAGGTGACCATCGTCGCGCCGCTCAACGTGCCGTCCCTGCTGGGCGAGCATGCCAGCGAGTTATACGCCAAGAACCAGCTGAACCTGCTCGAGCTGATGATCAAGGACCAGGCCCTCAAACTCGACTGGGAGGACGAGGTCATCGCCAAGGCCTGCCTCACGCACGGCGGGGAAATCAGGAACGAAGCGGCGAAGAAAGCTGTTGAAACGACGTGAGGCGAGAGACGGGAGGCGGGAGGCGTAAAAGCGCAAAGCGTGGTGCCTTTGCCCTTGTTTTTGCGCCTCCCGCCTCTCGCCTCCCGCCTCCTAAACCGAAGGGTTAGCGAATGGACATTCATACCGGCATCACGGGCTTTGTGGCCCTCTATATCTTCATGCTCGCCGCCTTCACTGGCTACGAGATCATCGGCCGCGTGCCGGCGATCCTGCACACGCCGCTGATGTCCGGCTCCAATTTCGTGCACGGCATCGTGGTGGTCGGCGCGATCTACGCGCTGATGAACGCCAGCTCGGTGCTGGAACAGGTCATCGGCTTCCTCGGCGTACTGTTCGGTGCGGCCAATGCCGGCGGCGGTTACGTGGTGACCGAGCGCATGCTGGAAATGTTCAAGCCCAGCGACAAGAAGAAGGCTTAAGGGGATCGCGTCGCCATGAATCCGAACCTGATCATCGAAGCCAGCAATTTCGCCGCCGCGTTTCTGTTCATTTACGGCCTGAAGCGCATGTCCTCGCCGGTCACGGCGCGTTCGGGCATCCAGGTGGCGGGCCTGGGCATGGCCGTGGCCATCGTCGCCAGCTTCCTGTACTACTTCAGCGCGTCGGCGGCCGGGAACCCGCATGCCCTCGTCAACCTGATCCTGGCCGCGGTGGCCTTGGGCATCGGCCTGGTCTGGGCCTGGCGCTCGGGCAAGGTGGTGGCGATGACCGCCATGCCGCAGATGGTGGCCATCTACAACGGCCTGGGCGGCGGCGCCGCCGCGCTGATCGCGGCGGTGGAACTGCTCGGTGGCCATGCCAGCGGCACGGTCGAACTGGTCGTCACCATCGTCGGCGCCCTGATCGGCTCGATCTCCTTCTCCGGCTCCGTCATCGCCTGGGCCAAGCTCGATGGCCGCATCAACAAGACCTGGCGCATCAAGGGCCAGCAGGCGATGAACGCCACTGTGATGCTGCTGACGCTGGCGGTCGGCGCCTATATCGTGTTCGTCGCCCATGGCCAGGCGCCGCCGGCGCTGGTGATCACCTTCTTCGCCGGCGCGCTGGTGTTCGGCGTGCTGATGACCATGCCCATCGGCGGCGCCGACATGCCGGTAGTGATCTCGCTGTACAACGCCTTCACTGGCTTGGCCGTGGGCATGGAAGGCTTCGTGCTGCAGAACCCTGCGCTGATGATCGCCGGCATGGTGGTCGGCTCGGCCGGTACGCTGCTGACCCTGCTCATGGCCAAGGCCATGAACCGCTCGGTCAGCAACGTCATCTTCAGCAACTTCGGCGTGGTCGGCGACGAGGGGCAGGGCGAGATCAAGGGCAGCCAGAAACCTGCTGAAGCCGGCGACGCCGCCATCAACATGCGCTATGCCAGCAAGGTCATCATCGCGCCGGGCTACGGTCTGGCCGTGGCCCAGGCCCAGCACAAGCTGTACGAGTTCGTGAAGCTGCTGCAGGAGGCCGGCGTCGAGGTGAAGTTCGCCATCCATCCGGTAGCCGGACGCATGCCCGGGCACATGAACGTGCTGCTGGCGGAAGCCGGCGTGCCTTATGACCTGATTTTCGACATGGAAGACATCAACGGCGAGTTCAAGGAGGCCGACGTCGCCGTGGTCATCGGCGCCAACGACACCGTCAACCCGGCGGCCCGTACCAACAAGTCCTCCCCGATCTACGGCATGCCGATCCTCAACGTCGACCAGGCCAAGCAGGTCTACGTCATCAAGCGCGGCCAGGGCAAGGGCTATTCGGGCGTGGAGAACGAACTGTTCTTCGCCGACAACACCAACCTGGTGTACGGCGACGCGCAAAAAGTCATGGTATCGATGATCCAGGCGATCAAGTCGCTGGAGGGCGGCGGCCACTGAGCGGGACCGGCTTTTTCCAGGACTACAAAGGCCGCTGAATGCGGCCTTTGTGATTTTTGCCGATCGGAATATGCGCAACAAAATAGTTGCACATTGGGCGGGCCGCCGTATAATGCAACCAGGAGGTAGCCTATGAACGCATCCACCGATCGCATCGAACAACAGATCCTGCTCAAGGCGCCGCGCGCGAGGGTCTGGCGAGCGCTGTCCGATGCCGGGGAATTCGGCCGATGGTTCGGCGTGGCGTTCGAGGGCGAGGCTTTCGTTTCGGGCCAGCCGATAAAAGGGCGGATCACGCATCCCGGCTATGCGCATCTCGTTTTCAACCTGCTGATCGAGCAGGTGATCCCGGAGCGGTTTCTGTCGATGCGCTGGCATCCCTATGCCATCGATCCGGCGGTCGACTACTCGCGAGAGCCGACCACGCAGATCGTATTCGAGTTGCAGGAAGTTCCCGGTGGCACGCTGCTGCGCCTGGTCGAATCCGGCTTCGACCGGTTGCCGCCGTCGCGGCGCGAGGAAGCCTTCCGCATGAACAGCGGCGGCTGGGAGCAGCAGATGAAGAACATCGAGCGGCATGTCGCCGCGGAGTAGGGGCAAGAGCGCTTCCATAGCGCCAAGGCCGCCGCCGCTGCAGAACTCCGCGCCGGTGTTCGCGGCCCTGGGCGATGAGACGCGCCTGCGCCTTATCGCCGTACTGTGCGCGGGCGGCGCCCTGTCGATTGCGCAACTCACCGCGGGCACGGCCATCACCCGCCAGGCCGTGACCAAGCACCTGCAGGTGCTCGCCGGCGCAGGGCTGGTGCGGGACCTTAAGGTCGGGCGCGAACGCCTATGGGAATTCGAACCGCAGCAACTGGAGCAAGCGCGGCGCTCGCTCGAGCGGATTGCCGGGCAATGGGACCAGGCCCTGGAAAGGCTCAGGCGGGCCGTGGAGAACTGAGTGCGGCGGAAGGCACCGCCGGTTCATGCTATCGTGCCGCGGGCGGGCAGCGGGCGATGCGTACTTTCCAAGGTTTGGCAAGGTTTTGACTATGCGTGATGCGTTGAGGAAAAGGGTGCTCGTTACGGGTGGCGCCGGCTTCATCGGTTCCCACTTGTGCCAGCGGCTGCTGGAAATGGGCAACGAAGTATTGTGCGTGGACAACTTCTTCACCGGTGCGCGCGGCAACATCGTGGAGTTGCAGAAGAACCCGTTTTTCGAGATTCTGCGCCACGACATCACCTTCCCGCTGTACGTCGAGGTCGACGAAATCTACAACCTGGCCTGCCCGGCCTCCCCCGTGCACTACCAGTTCGACCCGGTACAGACCACCAAGGTTTGCGTGCACGGTGCCATCAACATGCTCGGTCTGGCGCGGCGCACCAAGGCGAAGATCCTGCAAGCCTCCACCAGCGAGGTTTACGGCGATCCGGAAGAGCACCCGCAAAAGGAGAGTTACTGGGGCCGGGTCAATCCGATCGGCCTGCGCTCCTGTTACGACGAAGGCAAGCGCTGCGCCGAAACCCTGTTTTTCGATTATCACCGGCAGCACGGTCTGCGCATCAAGGTGGCCCGTATCTTCAACACCTACGGCCCCAGGATGCTGCCCAACGACGGCCGTGTGGTGTCTAACTTCATCGTGCAGGCCCTGCGTGGAGCCCCCATCACGCTCTACGGCAACGGCAGCCAGACCCGCGCCTTCTGCTACGTCGATGATCTGGTGGACGGCCTGATCAAATTGATGGACAGCCCGGACGCAGTCACCGGCCCCATCAATCTCGGCAACCCTGCAGAATTCGCCATCCGGCAACTGGCCGAGCGCGTGCTCGAACTGACCGGATCAGGCTCGCAAGTGGAGTTGCGCCCACTCCCTGCGGACGATCCCCGGCAACGGAAACCGGACATCACGCTCGCGCGTGAGATTCTTCACTGGTCACCCAGCGTCGAGTTGGACCAGGGCTTGCTGCCGACCGTGGAGTATTTCAGGAAGCTACTGGTGCTTTAGCGAACCCTGCGTCCAAATTGCCAAGGCCTTTTTGCAGGATCAAGCCCCCTCAGAACACCGCTCTGAGAAACCCCGCGAACAGCACCGCAAATCCGCCGATCTCCCCTGCGATCAGCAGCCACAGATAGCCGTGGATCAGCACGCCGGGCAGCGTCGCCGAGCCCAGCCGATGCGGCTTGCGCAATTGGTTGTCGGTGTCGCGCAGCACCCCGTGCACGACATAGATGAGAATGGCCGAGGCGAAGAACAGCAGCGGCACGCCCACCGCCCATAAGGTGCCGGCCGGTGGCAGCGGCGAGTACGGCACAAAGGCGCGCAGCAGTATCGCGGTGAAGGAATACATCAGCGCCGTGCGGTGCGCGATGTCCACGTACACCGGTGTGCGCGCCTGCGCATCGCCGGCCATGCAGCGGTACTTCCATACGCCGGTCAGCATGCCGGTCAGGAAAAACAGGCCCGCGGCGAGCAGGCACAGCTTGTCTGCATTCATCACGATCCCCTAAAAGCGGCCAGGCATCTGGCAAATACCAAGCCGTACGCGCTTCACGGCGCAGCCGACGGCGGCGCGTCGCCGCCGGCTTCCACCCGGAAGCGCGTCTCGCCGATCAGCTGGCCGCCGTCGGTGACCACCTGCACGGTCCATGGCCCCGCCACATCGGCCGGAAACACGTGCCGGCAGCTCCACGCACGATAGCCCGATTCGCGTCCCCCGGCGATCTGCAGCCGCACCCGCAGCGTTTCCTGCCCGCGGAACAGCCAGCGGTGGAACACCTGCTCGCGCAGGCCGAGCGGCGCATGGATGGCGGTGAAAGCGCAAACGCCGTTTTGCCGCAGCACGGCCTCGCGCACCGTTGCCAGGCTGGCCCCGGGCTCGCGTGTGTCGGCGTCGACCTCGGTGCTGATTACCGCCTGCCCCAGCCACAGCGTGGCCGGCGGCACCCAGGCGCGCCCCAGCCAGGACATCAGGCCCAGCGCGGCGGCGGCGCCCAGCAGCAAAGCCCAGCCGCGCGGCCGGCGCGGCGCGATCAGGCTGGCCAGGCTGGGCAGGGACAGCAGGCCCAGTGTGAACGAGGCGATCGCCAGGCTGCGCGTGGTGTCCAGCTGCCACAACAGCGGCAGCACGATCAACATGGTCAGGTACATGGCCAGGCCATGCAGGGCCAGGTGCAGGGCCGGGCGCCGCGCGATCAGGCCGTAGTACAGCGGGTCCCACATCGAGGCCAGTGCCGCGGCGATGGCGGTGCTGGTGAACAGCGCCTGGCCGCTGCTCCAGGTGGTGGTGGACAGCAGGAAAGGCAGGCAGAAGAAAAAGGTCTGCTGGTGCACCGCTTGCATGCCATAGCGCAGCACCAGCGGCGAAAACCGCGCCCAGGGGAAGCGCGACAGCCATTGACCCAGGGTGGATTCCGAAACGATCAGCACCCAGTTCAGCACCAGCAACAGGGCGATCCACTGGGCCAGATGCTCGCGATGCTGCACCAGCAGGAAGCTGGCCGCGCCCAGGGCGAAGCTGGCCACGGCCAGCACCAGGCGATGGCGTTCCAGTCTGGCCAGCGCCCCTTGCAGGAAGGCATCGAGTTTCCCCGGCACTGGCGCCGGCAGGGCTGCTTCAGGCATCGCTCATCTTAGGAAAATTCGGCGGCACAATGTACGGCCCCCCGCATGCAATGGCATATTGGGGATAGGACCCCCGATAGCGCACCAAATTCCCCCGCGCAGCCGCTTGCGCTGAAACATGAACTGAAACATGAACACGCCCCACACCGAACCCAGCTCCCAGCCCGGCTCCGACCGCAGCTTCCGCTACTACGATTTCCTGATGGCGGGCATGGTTGCGGTGCTGCTCTGCTCCAACCTGATCGGCCCGGCCAAGGTGTGCAACGTGGTGCTGCCGCTGATCGGCGCCGCCAGCTTCGGCGCCGGCAACCTGTTCTTTCCCATCAGCTACATCTTCGGCGACGTCATGACCGAGGTCTACGGCTATGCCCGCGCGCGGCGCGCCATCTGGGCCGGCTTCGGCGCCATGCTGTTCGCCACCGTGATGACGCAGTTCATCCTGCGCGTGCCGGCCAGCGGCACCGAGCAGTTCAACGCGCAGCTGCAGCCGGCGCTGGAACTGGTGTTCGGCGGCACCTGGCGTATCGCCGCCGCCAGCATGCTGGCCTACTGGGTCGGCGATTTCGTCAACTCCTTCGTCATGGCCAGGATGAAGCTGGCCACCGGCGGCCGCTGGCTGTGGTCCCGCGCCTGGGGTTCCACCATCTGCGGCCAGGCTGTCGATTCGGCGATTTTCTACCCCTTCGCCTTCGGCAGCGTCTGGACCCACCAGACCCTGATCGCGGTGATGCTGTTCAACTTCTCGTTCAAGGTCGGCGTCGAGGTGGTATTCACCCCGCTGACCTACCTCATTGTCGGCTGGCTCAAACGCCGCGAAGGCGTCGACACCTTCGACCGCGGCACGCGCTTCACGCCGTTTTCCTTGAATGACGAAGGCGAGCGGCGGGCCTATCAAGCGTCCGATTTCCGCAACTGAAGGTCTGGCGCAGGTGATCGGCCCCCTGCTCAACGGCCTGTTGATCGGGTTTTCCATCGCCGCGCCGGTGCCGCCGATCGGCCTGCTGTGCATCCGCCGCTCCCTGGCAGAGGGCCAGCTTGCCGGCCTGCTCACGGGCCTGGGCGCGCAGGCTGGTTTCGGCGCGGCGGCGGCCATGGTGGCCGGCGTATTCCTGGGTTCGGCGCTGTGGTGGCTGCTGCTGAGCGGCGTCACCGGCCGGCTGCGGACGCGGGTCAAGCCGGCCTGGATGGTCTGGATCAATCGTGCCTCCGGGACACTGCTGTCGGCATTTGGGATAATTGCGCTGGCTCGCGCCGCCTCGCCCATTTTCCAAGCACTGACCAGCCCATGACCACGATCAAGCAAGAAGACCTGATCCAGAGCGTCGCCGACGCCCTGCAGTACATCAGCTACTACCACCCGGTCGACTACATCAGGAACCTCGCCGCCGCCTACGAGCGCGAGCAGTCGCCGGCATCGAAGGACGCCATCGCGCAGATCCTGATCAACTCGCGGCTGTGCGCCGAAGGTCACCGCCCGATTTGCCAGGACACCGGCATCGTCACCGTGTTTCTCAAGATCGGCATGAGCGTGCGCTGGGACGACGCCACTATGGGCGTGGAGGACATGGTCAACGAGGGTGTGCGCCGTGCCTACAACCATCCGGACAACAAGCTGCGCGCTTCCGTGCTGGCCGACCCCGCCGGCGCCCGCAAGAACACCAAGGACAACACGCCGGCCGTGGTCAATGTCTCGGTGGTGCCCGGGCATGAAGTTGAGGTGATCGTCGCCGCCAAGGGCGGCGGCTCGGAGGCCAAGTCCAAGTTCGTCATGCTCAACCCCTCGGACTCGATCGTCGACTGGGTGCTCAAG
Source organism: Verrucomicrobiota bacterium (assembly GCA_903970595.1). Taxonomy (GTDB): domain Bacteria; phylum Pseudomonadota; class Gammaproteobacteria; order Nevskiales; family Nevskiaceae; genus Nevskia. The sequence goes on along the minus strand of CAJCJI010000043.1, from coordinate 3,107 downwards.
ACCGTGCCGACCATGGGCGCCGGCTGGTGCCCCCCCGGCATGCTCGGCATCGGCATCGGCGGCACCGCCGAAAAAGCCATGCTGCTGGCCAAGGAAGCCCTGATGGACCCCATCGACATGCCGCAGCTGATCGAGCGCGGCCCCAAGGGCCGCATCGAGGAATTGCGCGTGGAGTTGTATGACAAGGTCAATGCCCTGGGCATCGGCGCGCAGGGCCTGGGCGGCCTCACCACAGTGCTCGACGTGAAGATCCTCGACTATCCCACCCACGCCGCCAACCTGCCGGTGGCGATGATTCCCAACTGTGCCGCCACCCGCCACGCCCACTTCGTGCTGGACGGCTCCGGCCCGGTGACACTGGAGCCGCCCTCCCTGGAGGACTGGCCCAAGCTGACCTACGACACCTCCAAGGGCCGCCGCGTCAACCTCGACTCCGTGACCCGTGAGGAAGTGGCGAGCTGGAAGCCGGGCGAGGTGATCCTGCTCAATGGCAAGCTGCTCACCGGCCGCGACGCCGCGCACAAGCGCATGATCGACATGCTCAACAAGGGCGAGAAGCTGCCGGTGGATTTCACCAACCGCTTTATTTACTACGTGGGTCCTGTCGACCCGGTGCGCGAAGAAGTGGTCGGCCCAGCCGGCCCCACCACCGCCACCCGCATGGACAAGTTCACCCGCCAGATGCTGGAGCAGACCGGCCTGCTGGGCATGGTCGGCAAGGCCGAGCGCGGCCCCGCCGCCATCGAGGCGATCCGCGACAACAAGGCCGTGTACCTGATGGCCGTGGGCGGCGCCGCCTACCTCGTCTCCAAGGCCATCAAGGGCTCGCGCACAGTGGCCTTCGCCGATCTCGGCATGGAGGCGATCTACGAGTTCGAAGTCAAGGATATGCCGGTGACGGTGGCGGTGGATTCCAAGGGGATTTCGGTGCATCAAACGGGGCCGAAGGAGTGGCAGGCGAAGATCGGGAAGATTCCAGTCGTCGTCGCCTGATCCCTTCATCTTCATCATTCCCGAATCCCCCGGCTTCGCCCGGGATGCACGCAGCGAACGGCCTCGCTTGGCTCTTCGCTGCGCTGCAGCGCAGTCTTCAGCCTGTGCAAGGCAGGTCCGCGCCCCGTCGTCGCCGCGCCAAGCACCTTAAATCATTGGGCTTTCCATTCCGTTCCCATTGATTCCTGACCTGGATCATGGAGCCCCGTCCATGACAGGGGTGACGGTAGTTCCACATTGCCTTGTGGTCTGGATATACCCCTGCCCGGCAGGGGGCCCGAAACTAGACTAAGATGAAAAGGACAGCGACTGGATGACAAGGCACACACCGGCTACAACAAGTGGTCATGCTCTCGTGCTGGGGGTTCACGGCAACCCCGAGCAAGCGTGAGCTTTTTTGTTGACCGCGCACTGATTCCCCGCCGATGCACCTCGATCCGTCACCGGGCGGAGGAGTTAACTTGTGCCGGCGGTCTCCGCAATCAAGCAGCAAAAACGCAGCATCGTCGCGCGCTATGCCAAGCCCGACGACCTGAAAGGCGCCATTCAGGTGCTGACCACGCTGCTGCCCGTCATCGGCCTGTGGTGTGCCATGGCCCCGGTTTTTTATCTGTCCAACGGACAGGTGCTGGTGATCACCGCGGTGATGAGCCTGTTCCTGCTCCGTCTTTTCGTGCTGATGCATGATTGCGGGCACGGCAGCCTGTTCCGCAGTTCGGCGCTCAACGACACCGTCGGCTTCGGCTTCGGCGTGTTGTCGAGCATGCCGCAATACGTGTGGGCGCAGCATCACAACTATCATCATTCCACCAACGGCAACTGGGCCAGGTACCGCGGCCCGCTGGCGATCGTTTCGGTGAATGAATACGACGCCATGTCGCCATGGGGGCAGTGGGCGTACGTCCGCGGACGCAACATCTGCCTGGCCCCGTTCGCCGGCTTCATCTACCTCATCCTCAACCCCCGCCTGACCTGGATCAAGGGCACGGCCGGGCTGCTCTGGCACATCGTCCGCGGCAAGGCCGCGCGGCCTGGTGCTTCCCTGGGCGCGCTTGCCGCCGAGTTCAAGACGCCGTACTGGAAGTCCGCCGCCGAATATCGGCACATGACGCTGAACAACCTGCTGCTGCTGTCGGCCTGGGCCCTGATGTCCTGGTGGATCGGGCCGGGCCTGTTCTTCTTCGTCTACATCGTCAGCGCTTCCCTGGCCGGAGGCGCGGGCATCGTGCTGTTTACGGTGCAGCACAATTTCGAGCATTCCTACGCCAGCGGCGACCAGGGCTGGGACTACGATGCCGCCGTGATAGGGGGCACCAGCTTCCTGGTCCTCCCGGTCTGGCTGAACTGGGTCACCGGCAACATCGGCTATCACCACGTTCACCACTTGTCCGCCCAGATCCCCAATTACCGCCTCGCGGCTTGTCATGCCGAGCACGCGCAACTGTTCGCCACCGTGAAGCGGCTGACTCTTGCGGATGTCGTCCCCTCCCTCAAATTCCTGCTGTGGGATCCGCAGACGCGCCGGCTCATTTCCGTGGCCGAGCACAAGCAGCAGTAGGGCGGGCGGAGCCAGGCGCAGCCTGAGCTCGGGCCCTTGGCAGGGCGCAATAAGCGAGGCGCATTGCGCCGACAAAGCAGGATCAAGGCCTGCGGCGACGTACGCACCATTACCGATCCGCCGATTGATCACGGTCAGCGGGAAGCCTTGATGAAATCGACAAAGGCACGCAGCGGCGCCGGCAGAAGGCGCCGCCCGGAGTAGTAAAGAAAAGGCCCCGAAAAGCGCGGCCACCAGGATTCGAGGATGGGTTCGAGCGCGCCGCTGTCCAGGTACGGCCGCAGCCAGTCTTCGAACAGATAAATGACGCCGGTACCGGCAACGGCCGCTTCGACCGCAAGATCGGTTGCCGCCCCCGCCTGCACCAGCAGCGGGCCGGAGGGCTCGACGCGCATGGTCTTGCCGTCGCGCTCGAACTCCCACGCGATCATCGCGCCGCTGCTGAAGCGGCCGCGGATGCAGGCGTGTTTGAGCAGGTCGCGCGGATGCCTGGGGCGGCCGCGGCGCTGGAGATAGGCGGGAGCGGCCGCGGCCGCGAAGCGCTGGAAGCGCGGGC
>CAJCJI010000042.1 GCA_903970595.1 Verrucomicrobiota bacterium | reverse complement strand
TCTACGCGCGGCAGCATCCGCTCCGTCTTTGCGGTGCTCGGCACAGACTACGGGGAGGAAAATCAAAAGCCACGTCAAAAGCGCAAGGCAACGTCAAAAGCGCAAGGCAACGTCAAAAGCGCAAGGCAACGTCAAAAGCGCACCATTCCAAACTTCGTCATTCCGGCGAAAGCCGGAATCCAGCTGTGCCGAACTTGCTGCTTGAGACGAGCATGCAACTGACAGGGGTGCTCTTGTTAGCTTCAGTAGGGCGGGTCGGTGACCCGCCGTTCACCGCGCCTCGCGGGAAGTGTAGGGCGCAATCAGCAAGGTAAATTGCGTCGGATGGGAAATTCAATCACTTTGCATTCTGTCCATCGACTTGGCTTTGCGCAGGTATTTCGACCTGTGCCCTTTCTGATCGCCTATCAAGAAACGCCTTCGTAGCCGGCTCAACATATTTGGCGATGATCCAGGCCAGGCTGCCGACGACACAGATCGGCAGGGCCGGTATCAGGAGCGCGGGCATGTCGGGGAAGGCTTTGCCGATCTTGACGATCATCGCGACCATCATGTTCTGGTGTATGAGATACAAGGGATAGCTGATGAAGCCGATGAACACCAGGGCCCTGCTTGCCAGGATGCCCTGGACCTGAGCGGACAGCACCGCGAGAACAAATAAGAGCGTCAGGCACAGGTTGGCGGCGGGCGCATTGGCTTCGTCGAGGCTCGCCAGCAGGCCGGCGAGCAGAGCCAGGCAAAAGACGCTCCATCGGCGCGTGGCGTGAAAGCGAAAAAACAAGGCGCCTGCGGCAAAGAAGCCGTATGCCTTTGCCGTCAGGATGCGTGATAAGCCGGTGGCTCCGGTTACGGCGAGAAGCCGGTGTAATTTGGAAAGAAGGAATCCTCCAAGATCCGACGGGCCGAAATGCACGCTCAGGAGTTGATCGGACGACAATTCATCGACGAGGAACAGGGCGGCGATGATGCTGATCCCGATGCTTTCGCCAAACAGGAAGTACGCCAGCCCGAACACCAGGTAAAACCGCACTTCCACATAAAGCGACCAAAACGATCCATCGAGGCTGCGAACCTGGTGGCCGATGTAAGCCGCGAGGGCATCCCACAGGTGATGCGTGCCGGGCCCATCCCCGATGAAGCTCAAGCCGGGCAGCAGGTCCCAGGCGCTGACTGATCCGGCCGGACGCTCGGGGAACAAGCCCGAGCTTGCCCATATCAACAGGGAACACAGCAGCATGGCTGGAAACAGACGAAGCCAGCGCCGTGCAATGAATTCGGAAAACGTCCCGCACTTGCGCAGCGTCATCAGGATAACGTAGCCGGAAATGACAAAAAATAAATTGACCCCGGCTATCCTGGTATCGAAGAAGGGGTTGCCCGAGAATCGGTTTCCATACACATAAAGCTCGGGCCAGCGGGCAAAGGCATGGAACAGTAATACAACGCTGATGGCGATTCCCCGCAGGCCATCGAGAAATTCGATGCGGCCTGCCGTTGTTTTGTGCATCTCGGAAACATTGCCCATGCGGATATCAGCTATTGGCTATTGTCTGCTTTCAGTTGCCCGGCGACGTCGAGGAGGAAAATCAAAAACCACGGCAAATGTGCAATGTCGGTGACAATAACAAAAGCCGCGCTGCCTCGGTTTGACAGCGCACTCGCAGGCGCCGAACATGAGGCGGGCTGAACATTCGGAACCTTGCACAATCATCATCATTTGGGGCTTGCCGGAGGGGGTATGACTGACTACAAGGGCAATTGCTTCTGCGGTGCCGTTGAATTCACGGTGAGCGGCGAGCCGGCGGCGATGGGCTATTGCCACTGCCAGTCCTGCCGCCATTGGTCCGCCGGCCCGGTCAACGCCTTCAGTTTGTGGAAGCCCGAGGCCGTCAAGATCACCAAGGGCGCGGACAATATCGGCGTCTATAACAAGACCCCCATGAGCTTGCGCAAGTGGTGCAAGACCTGCGGCGGCCACCTCTTTGCGGAACATCCGCCGCTGCAGCTGATCGATGTGTTCGCGGCGATGCTTCCAGGCCTCAAGTTTCAGCCCGCGGTGCACGTGAACTATCAGGAGTCCGTGCTGAGCGTGAAGGACGGCCTGCCGAAAATGAAGGATTTTCCGAGCGAGATGGGCGGTTCGGGCGTGGTGCTGCCGGAATAGGTAAGCCGCTGTCCCGGCGTCGCTACTGACACCATGCTGTCAGCAGCACGCCACTAAGCTGGCCGTCATCGATCCCTGTTTCCCGCCAGCGAGAGTACCCCGATGACCGAGCCAGCCGCCGAGTTCAAGCCCGTCTACCGCGTCGACAAGTTCGTGGTGCCGCCGCCGGCACGCGACGAATTTCTCGACCGGGTGCGCGCCACCCACCGGATTCTCCGGGAACAGCCGGGATTCGTGCGGGACCACATATTGGAGCAGTCGGACGGCCCGGGCAGCTTCAATATCGTCACCCTGGTCGAATGGGCGGGCCAGGAATACATCGACAGCGCCAAGATCGCGGTCATGGCCGCGCAGCGGAAGATGAACTTCAACCCGCAGGAACTGCTCGCCCGGCTCGGTATCAAGGCGGATATTGCAAACTACCAGCGCCTCGAAGCCTGAGCACAGGCCGATCACCGGAGACATTATGAGCATTGCCTATATCGGCCATTCCCAGGCCAAGCCCGACGAGGTGGAAGGCTTTCGCAAGCTGATTTCTTCCCTGGTCATGCCGGCGGTGCGGGGATCGGAAGGCTGCGCTTCCTGCCAGTTTTTCCAGAGCGAGGACGATCCGACCAAATTCGTCGGCATCGAAATCTGGGCTTCCGTGGAGGCGCACCGCGCGGCGGTCCGTAACATCCCGCCCGGCACCATCGCCGAATACCGGACTCTGGTCGCCGGCGCGCCGACCGGCGGCTACTACCGCGTCCTGTAGGTCGGCCTTCAGGCCGACAGCCCGCCCCCAATCGGGGAAGTCGCTGCGCGCGTCGAGGCGCTCGTGCCGCACAGCTGCGGAACTTCGACCGATCGCTCGCCGCATGCGTGCCATCTCAAATGCATGGCACACATGGCACGCATGTGACGTTGGGCCGCAAAACGTCAGCACATCGCGTCCGGATCGAAGTTTTCCGGCCGCTATTCCCGCCTTTTCAAAATCCCCGCTAGGCCCCTGAATTCAAAGGCTCGCCCCTCCGGGCCCCGTCTCACCCATTTGCAGCAGGCGTCGCGCGCACCGCGCGGAGTAATTTGTCCCCATGCTCAATCGGTTCCGGCCGGCGTTTTCGTCCGGAGCCCCGGGATTCCGGCAGCTTGTCACTTTTTGATATGGGCCGCGCCGCAGCGGCTGCCTAGACTGGTGGAGTCCATCGGTCCCTTTACGGTGACGCGCGATGGTGAAGCCGGAACCCGAACAAGCTATAGGCATCTGGAGGAACAGGTAATGACTGAACTTGCAACAGAACGTCTGATTTCGGTTGACTCGCATGTGCACTTCTCCGACGAATGGGTCAAGGCACGGCTGAGCACGCCGATGCAGGCGGTGTGGGACGAGGCCAACAAGAAGGCCGAGGAATATGCTGCCCAGGTGCTGCGCGGCGGCCAGCCGCAGCTGCAGCTGGAGGACTTCGTCGATCCCGAGGCGGCAATGGACCCTGGCCACTTCGAGCCGCACGCCAAGCTCAAGGCGATGGACCGCGACGGCGTCTACGCCGAGGTCATCTTTCCCGAGCTGGCCGGCGCCAAGATCGCCAATCCGCACCTGATGGGCAGCCACTGGAAGGAAGTGTTCCAGGGCTACAACAACGCCATGGGCGACTTCGCCTCGGTCGACCCCTTGCGCCTGATGACCGCCTACCAGCTGCCCCTGTACGACATCCCCTTCGCGGTGAAGGAAGTCGAACGCCTGGCCCGCGACAAGAAGGCGCGCTGCGTGCAGATCACCCCGTTCCCCTCGGACCTGGGCCTGCCGGACGTCTACGACAAGAGCTACGAGCCGCTATGGGCGGCGATCCAGGCCCACGACCTGACCATCCTCAACCACCTCGACCTCAAGCGCGAACTGTGGGACCTGTTCCGCCGCGACCCCACGCCGCAGAAGGGCATCTTCACTGGCCTCGCCTGGGCGCCGCTGGCGGAGTCGATCTGCATGTGGATCCTCACCGGCACCCTGGAGCGCTTCCCCAAGCTCAAGGTGCTGCTGGTGGAGCCGGGCCTGGGCTGGCTGCCCTGGTTCTTCGAGTTCCTGCTCGATCCGCGCATGCACCAGCATTACAGCTTCCCCGGCGTGAAGCTGCCGCCGAGCGAGTACTTCAAGCGGCAGATGGGCGCCACCTTCATGTACGAGCCCAAGGGCCTGAAGGACTGCTACAACTACTTCGGCCCGGACTGCCTCTACTGGTCCACCGACTTCCCGCACCCGGCCACCTGCTGGCCGAATTCGCGCAAACAGGTGGTGTCGCAATTCGCCGAAGCCGGCATCCCCGAGGCGGATCGGCGCAAGATCACTTCGGAGAATGGCTTGAGGTTGTTTGGGTTGAAATGATGTGAGGCGGGAGGCGAGAGGCGGGAGGCGTAAAAGCGGGTGCGGGCGCAAGCCTTGTTTTGCCTTTGCTGTTACGCCTCCCGCCT
>CAJCJI010000041.1 GCA_903970595.1 Verrucomicrobiota bacterium | reverse complement strand
CAGGGCGCCGATGGCCGCGGCACAGCCGCCGACGTGCCAGAAGCCGGTGGCCGGCATCACCGTCGATGCCTTCGATGACACGCAGGCGCAACCGGGAGCAATCGGCGCGGGCATGGCCGAGCTGCTGGCCGGGGCGCTGGGCAACAGTGTTTGTTTCCGGCGCGAGGCGGCGGGCGCACCGCCCGGAGCGGCCACGCTGCTGATCCGCGGCAGCATCAGCCGCTTCCAGTCGCCCTGCAAGGGCGGTTCGCTGATCGTGCTTACCGGCAACCAGGCCTGCGTTGCCGTCGAACTCCAGGTGATCGACAGCGCCAGCGGCACCGTGCTCCACTCCGCCACCGCGAACGGCGACTCCGCCAAAGCCGGCGCCGCCTCGAATGACGCCGGCGGCGTACTGCCGGCGGCGCTGGGCGGCTACACCGGGACGCCGCTGGAACAGGCGATGCGCAACTGCATCGCGCAGGCGGCGGGCGCTGTCGCCTACTGGTACTTGACTGAGCAGCCGTAAGGCGCCGTCAGCGGCATGCTCACCGGCTTGCCGGCGAGCGCCTCGTCCAGGGCGGTCTTCAGGTAGGGGCTGGCGCCGGCGATGTCGGCGGGATCGGTGCTGGGCAAGCTGTCGATGGCACCGGAGTAAACCAGCTTGCCGCCGGCATCGATGACGAACATCTGCGGCGTGGTCTTGGCGTCATACAGATGGCCCAGCTTGCCGGAGGCGTCGAGCAGCACCGCGCTGGGCGCCGCGCCGCGCTGCCGGGTCAGCTGGTCGGCGCGGGCGCCGTCGGCATAACCCTGCTGGCCGGGCGCCGAGGAGATCACCGACAGCCACACCACGCCCTTGCCGGTGTACTCCTTCTGCAAGGCCTGCATATCGCCCTGCTTGTAGTAATGCTTGACGAACGGGCAGCCGTCGTTGGTCCAGTCCAGTACCACCAGCTTGCCGCGGTAGTCGGCCAGGGACACCGTCTTGCCGCCGCTGTCGGCGGTGGAGAAGTCCGGCGCCGGCTGGCCGATGCGGGGCGCATCCGCTGCCGCTGCGGCGCAGCTCAGCAATCCGCCGAGTACGGCGGCGGCCAATCCACCGGCAAGACCAGGTTTCCTCAACTTAGGCATCGCATCCTCCTTGTTGCGCTTGAATCACAACTTCAGTTGGCACTGCCTGGGCCAAAGGCGCCGGCCACTACCGATGGCGTCAACACCTGCGGCAGCACTTTCGGCTCGCCGCCCTTGAGGTAGAGCAGATACAGCGGCACCCCGGAGTGACCGTAGCGCGACAGCAGCTGGGTGATGGCCGGGTCGGCGCGGGTCCAGTCGCCCACCAGCCAGGCCACCTGCTGGTCGGCGAACAGCTTGCGCACCGAGTCGCTATCCAGGGCGACATGCTCGTTCACCTTGCAGGTGATGCACCAGTCCGCGGTGAAATCGACGAATACGGTACGGCCCTGTGCGCGCAGTTCCGCCACGCGCGGCTCGCTCCAGGGCTCGCCGCCTGTGCCGGTTGCCGCAGCAGGCTTGCTGCCGGAGACGGTGCGGATCTGCGGCGTGCTCAGCAGTGCCAGCGCCGCCAGCAGCGCCGCCAGCTTGAGCAAGCCGGCGGTGCGTCCCGGACGGTTCCACAGCCATAGCGCGAATGCCAGCAGGGTCAAACCCAGCAGGGCCACGGCCATGCCGCTGCGGTCGGTGATTCCGCCCAGCACCCACAACAGCCAGACCACGCTCAGGTACAGGGGGAAGGCCATCACCTGCTTGAAGGTTTCCATCCAGGCGCCGGGCCGCGGCAGCAGCCGGCCCAGGGCGGGGAAAAAGCCTATCAGCAGGAAGGGCAGCGCCAAGCCCAGGCCCAGCGCCAGGAATACCAGCATGGCCAGCGCCGCCGGCTGACCCAGGGCATAGCCCAGCGCGGTGCCCATGAAGGGCGCGGTGCAGGGGCTGGCCACCGCCACCGCCAGCACGCCGGTGAAAAACGAGCCGCGATAGCCGCCCTCGGCGGCCAGACTCTGGCCCACGCCCATCAGGCGCGTGCCGAACTGCACCACGCCCGACATGGACAAGCCCATGCCGAAGAACAGGTAGGCCAGCAGCGCCACGAACACCGGCTGCTGCAGCTGGAAGCCCCAGCCGACCGCGGCGCCGCCGCCGCGCAGCGCCAGCAGCAGCCCGGCCAGTCCGCCGAAGGTGGCGAGCACGCCGAGCGTATAGGCCAGGGCATGGCCGCGCTGGCGCCGCGCCACCTTGGCGCGCGCCTCGATCAGGCTGATGGCCTTGATCGACAGCACCGGGAAGACGCAGGGCATCAAGTTGAGGATCAGCCCGCCGAGCAGGGCGGACAGCAGCACCAGCACCAGGCTCAGCGGCGCCGGCACGACCTCGGGCTGTGCCGCCGCGCTGCCCGCCGCGCTGGCGGGAACCGCCTGCACAGGTCCGGGCTGGGCGTGAATCTCCCAGGCCTTGACGCTGTCGCCGTCGTGCACCACCAGCACACCGTCCACCTGCGCCGGCGCCTTGACGAAGTAGTCGCCCAGCTTTTGCGACAGGCGCAGGCCCCGCTTGGCGTCGTTAATCACCCGTTGCGGCGACGAAGGCTTGATCAAATCCCCGGCATAGGGGAAGAACTCGATGGCACCGCCGGCGGAAAAGTGCGCGCCGTCGACGGCCAGGGAGAAATCGCCATTGCCTGATTCACTGCCGGGAGCATCGGCGCCGGCGGCGCGCACCTGGTACTGCACCTTCCAGTCCGCCGGGGCGGGCTGCGGCAATTGCGCGCGGCTGTTGGCGAAGTCGTTGCGCCAGCGCGCGTCGGCCTGCACCGGGGTGCCGGCTGGGGCGACCGGCAGGCTCAGGCTGAGGTCGGCGCTGCCGGGGATGCAGATGTCTTTGCACACCAGCCACTTGGCTTTGGCCTGCAGCTGGGCGGTGCCGGCCGGCGCATCGGCCGGCACCGTCAACGGCACCGGCAGGATGGTTTCCTCGCCGTAACCGTAGTTGACGATGTCGCCGAGCATGCTGCGATGCGGATACGGCCACTGCATGGGACCGGCGCTGATGCCCGCCGGCAGGGTCCAGTTCAGCGTCGTGGGCAGCCCGGTATCACCGGGATTGCGCCAATAGACGTGCCAGCCCTCCTCCGGCGCGATGCGCAGGGCCACCCAGTTGTCGCCGCCCGCGGTCAGGCCGAGGTTCTCGGCGATCAGTTCCGCCTCGACATGCTCGGTCTGCACCGGCGCGGCCAGCCCGGGCAGGGCGAAGAGGGCGAACAGCCAGGCAAAAGCGGAAAACGGGCGCATGCGGGAAGGGCCGGGCTAATATTGGGGGGACAAAGAGCTTAAAGACCTTATACGGGGTGTGTGGTTCCGCAGGTTGCGGAGATACAATAAGCTTATTCCGGTTGGGTGGCTGACGCCTGTAGGAAGCCGGGGCAGGCGGCGGCATGCAATTCGCAAGCTGCGAACTGTCGCTCAATCATATCCTTAGGGGAGCTTTGCAATGTCCGCAAGCCCGCGGCGCGGTTTTACATTATTCATGACCGGCCTTTCAGGTTCCGGCAAATCCACGCTGTCCGAACGCCTGGCGCAGGAAATCCAGACCCGGCACCAGCGTCCCGCCACCATCCTGGACGGCGACATCGTGCGCGAAATGCTCTCCAGCGGCCTGACCTTCTCGCGCGCCGACCGCTCGCTGAATATCCGCCGCATCGGCTTTGTCGCCGGCGAAGTGACCAAACACGGCGGCATCTGCATCTGCGCGGCCATCGCGCCGTTCCGCAGCGCCCGTGCCGAGGTGCGCGCCCGCATCTCACAGCTGGGCGGGTTCTACGAGATTTACATCGCCACTCCGCTGGCCGTCTGCGAGAGCCGCGATCCGAAGGGCCTCTACAAGAAGGCGCGGCGCGGGGAAATCAAGGGCTTCACCGGCATCGACGATCCCTTCGAAATCCCGGAACACGCCGAAATCTCCATCGATACCAGCAAGATTTCGCTGGACGAAGCGGTCAAGAAGATCCTGACCTTGCCGGAGCGCGACGGGCTGTTGTAAAGCGGTAGCGGTACGCGGTGGGTTACGCTTAGGCGCCACCCATTCTAGATACCGAAGCATGAGCCGCCCCTACGATCTGGTCCTGTTCGGTGCCACCGGCTATACCGGCGGACTCACCGCGGAATACTTGGCGCAGCACGCACCGCCGGCTACGCGCTGGGCCCTGGCCGGGCGCTCGCCGGCCAAGCTGGAGGCGGTGCGGGCACGACTGGCGGCGCTCAACCCGGCCTGTGCCGCGCTCGACTTGATTCAGGCCGATGTCGGCGATGCCGCGGCCCTGGCCAAGCTGGCGCAATCCACCCGGGTGGTGCTGACCACGGTCGGCCCCTACATTCACTACGGCGAACCGCTGGTGGCGGCCTGCGCCGCGGCCGGCACCCACTATGCCGACTTGACCGGCGAACCCGAGTTCGTCGACCTGATGTGGCTGCGTTACCACCAGCAGGCGCAACAGACCGGCGCCAGGATCGTGCACTGCTGCGGCTTCGACAGCATTCCGCACGATCTGGGCGCTTATTTCACCGTGCTGCAATTGCCGGCCGGCGTGCCGCTGCGGGTCGAAGGTTTCGTCCGCGCCGGCGGCGGCTTCTCGGCCGGTACCTACCATTCCGCGGTGAACGCCTTCGGCCGCATCCGCGAGTACGCCAAGGTGGCGAAACAGCGGCGCGCGCGCGAACAGTATCCGCAAGGGCGCAAGATCGGCTCGACCCGCCAGCGCGTGCACTACGAGCGCTCGCTCGGCACCTGGGTGGTGCCGTTTCCCAGCGTCGATCCGCAGATGGTGCGGCGTTCGGCGGCGGCGCTGGACCGCTATGGTCCGGAATTCCGCTATGGCCACTATGTCCAGGTGAAAAAGCTGGGCAGCGTCGCGGCGCTGATCGGCGGCGTGAGTGCGCTGTTCACCCTGGCCCAGGCCGGACCCACCCGCCGCTGGCTGCTGTCCAGGAAAACCTCCGGTGAAGGCCCCACGCCGGAGCAGCGCGCCAAGAGCTGGTTCCGTGTGCGCTTCCACGGCGAAGGTGGCGGACGCAAGGTCACGGTGGACGTCAAGGGCGGCGATCCGGGCTATGGTGAGACCGCCAAGATGCTGGCCGAATCGGCCCTGTGCCTGGCGCATGACGCGCTGCCCGATCGTTCCGGCCAGCTCACCACCGCCGCGGCGATGGGCGATGCGCTGCTGGTGCGCCTGCAGCGCGCCGGCATCAGCTTCGAAGTGGTGGCGCAGTGAAGCCGGCCCGCCTGTTCCTGCTATGCGGCGCCGCCTACGGACTGCTCGGCGTAGCCGCCGGCGCCTTCGCGACACACGCCTTGCGCGCGCGTCTCGCGCCGGACCTGCTGGCGGTGTTTCATACCGGCGTCGAATACCAGTTCTACCATGCCTTCGCCCTTCTGGTGGTAGGCCTGCTGCTGTTGAACAGGCCGGCGCCGCCGCTGCCTTTGGCCGGCTGGTGTTTCGCCGCGGGCGTGCCGCTGTTTTCCGGCAGCCTTTACGCCCTGGCGCTGACCGGCACGCGCTGGCTGGGGGCCATCACGCCGTTTGGGGGGCTGCTGTTTCTGCTGGGCTGGGCTTTGCTGTTTTGGGCCATGCTGCGAGCCGAATGAACGGCGATCTCGCGCAAAGACGCAAAGCCGCAAAGAAAAGCTTGAAAAGCCTTGTTGTTTTTTTCGGCTTTGCGTCTT
>CAJCJI010000040.1 GCA_903970595.1 Verrucomicrobiota bacterium | reverse complement strand
GGACCGACTCTTCCCCTTCCTTCACTTCCAGCTCGGAGATGCCGGATTCCTCGACCAGCTCGATGAGGGTCTTGATCTTGCGCAGATCCATGTCCTGATTTTCTCCCTGTACTTTGCGTCGTATGCGGTGTTTATGCCGTGCTTTCCTGGGCCGGCTGCAGGCGCTCGTGGGCGGCCTGCAGCGCCAGCCGATAACCCAGGGGCCCCAGCCCGAGGATCACGCCTGCGGCGATGTCCGAAAAATATGAGTTATGCCGGAACGGCTCGCGCGCATAGACGTTCGACAGGTGAATCTCGATGAACGGAATGGCCACGCCCAGCAGGGCATCGCGCAGTGCGATGCTGGTGTGGCTGAACGCGCCCGGGTTGAACAGGATGAAGGCCACCTCTTCCTGCTGCGCCTGGTGGATGCGCTCGATCAGCAGGCCTTCCTGGTTCTTCTGGAAGCAGCTGAGCTGGTGGCCCAGGCGCTGCGCCTCGGCGCTCAGCTGCGCTTCGATCTGGGCCAGGGTCTGCGTGCCGTAGACCTGCGGCTCGCGGCGGCCGAGCAGGTTCAGGTTGGGGCCATTCAGCAGCAGCAGTCGGCTCACGCCAAGGCTCGTTTCAAGGTCTCGCCGCATTGTGCATGAATCGTGCAGCGGAAACAACACGGGCGCGACGTTAGCCGAAATTCACGGCATGATGGGCGCGGTTGAATGCAGATTATGGAGCCTGAGACGGCGCAAACCGGATCGGCCGGGCCCTCTTATGGTGCGGCCGAGGCGGGCAGGTGCGCTTCGACCAGCTGGGTCAGCTCGGCCGGCGTGAACTCGCCCGACTGGCGCGCCAGGATCTGTCCGTCCGCGCTGACCAGGATGGAGAACGGCAGGCCGCCGGGGCCGTTGCCGAGTTTTTCCATGATGTCGATCATCGAGTCCGGCGAACCGGTCAGTACCGGGTAGTTGATGCCGAGCGGTCCCTGCATGCTGCGCACCGCATCCGGATCGTCCACCGCCGGCCCCACGATCTGCAGGCCGCGTGCGGCGTATTGCTTCTGCATTTTCACCAGCTGCGGAATCTCGTGCAGGCAGGGCGTGCACCAGGTCGCCCAGAAGTTCACCAGCAGCAGCTTGCCGCGCCACTCCTCGAAACGGTGCGGCTTGCCGTCGAGTCCGCTCATCTCCAGGCCGGCCGGCAGGGTCTCGCCGGCGACCGCAGCGCCCCCGTGCTGGTAGCGGTAGAAGCCGTAACCGGCCGCGCCGGCGATGAGGCCGGCGGCAGCGATCAGGATGATGGAGCGGGCGCGCATCGTGTTCTCGATTGGGTCATTGCGGCAGATCGATCACGTCGATCTGCCGGCTTTGGGGCGGGTAACACACCCCGGCTTCGGCGCAGCCCTGGTAGCCGACGCGCAGCCGCCGCGGCGGCGCCGAGTCCGCCGGCCAGCGCAGCGCCGCCTGCAGGCTGCCGTGGTAGATCTCGGCGCTGCCCTGGTACTCGTCGTGCACCACCTCGCCCTTGGGGAGTTCGGGCGCGCCCAGGCGCGCGCCGGCCGGCGCCAGCACCTGCACGCTGATGCGCTTGCGGTACAGGTAGTAGCCCGGCGCGATATCCCAGCTGATGCGCAGGGACTGGCCCTGGCGTTCGGCGGCGACCAGGCGGAAGGCCTGGTCGGCCTTGAGCAGATTGCCGCCGGCGTGGTCGTTGCTGAGCGATAGTCCCTCCGCCGCTACCAGGCCGGGACACAGCCCCAGCAACAGCGCGCTGCCGAGCGCGAGCCTCAGACCGCCCCGGCATGCGGCGCGCAACCGGGCTTTCGCAGCCGGGCGGTCCACATTCCCCCCGCCGACAGCCTGCGGCTGCCGCTCACGATCTGGCGCGGCGCTATTCATGCTGTCGATTCGCGGACCCATTGCAGATAGGCGGGAAGGCCGCCCGCGACATGGACCGCAAGCACCTCCGGAAGTTCGTAGGGGTGCCGGCGGCGCACCTCCGCTTCGAGCTCGGCATAGCGGGCCTGGCTGGTCTTGGCGATCAGCAGGGTTTCCTCGGCCCGCTCCACCGCGCCCTGCCAGCGGTATACCGAGCGGACCCCCGGCAGCTGGCTGACGCATGCCGCCAGGCGCAGCTCCACCAGGGCGCCGGCCAGCACCTCGGCGGCCTCGGCGGGGCAGCTGACGAAGACCAGCAGGGTGTCTTGGGGGGACGCGGACATAAGATCGAGGCGGAGTCTAAAGCGCCGCTCCGCGGCTTGCCACCCCGCTACCCGGCGTGGCGCCGGGGAGCGGGGCTCGCTACAGTCGGGAATGATGAGCACCGCCCACCCCGACAGCGCGATCCAGGTGCGCGCCCTGCCGCCTTCGCGCGTGATCGGATTTGCCGTGGCCCTGGCACTGGCCGCCATCGTGCTGTGCCTGGAGCTGGCCTGCGGCCACCCGCATCCGGGCCTCGACTTGCGCAGCGTGTCCGCCGCCGGGGCGCCGGAACTGCTGGAGGCGGCGGACCCGGCGCTGCCGTTCGAGCCGGGGACCGTCATCGCCTCCATCGCCGCCGGCGGAGGCCCGCGGCTGGCACTGCGCGGCGACGACCTGTCGCAGGAGCCGGACGCAGCCTTCGCCAGCTACGCGGCGTTCGACGAATTCCTGCAGAGGCAGCAGCGCATCGCCGATATCCTGCGCGCGCCGCAAGTCGAGCTCGAAGCCGCCGATGGCCGCGTGGCGCGGCTGCGGCCCGCGGCGCACCGCACAGCCTTCGACCTGCCCTTCATCTTCTGGCTGCAGCTGGTCTGCGCCGTCGGCAGCTGGCTGACCGGGGCCGCCATCTTCGCCTTCCGGCCGCAGCAGGCGGCGGCGGCCTACAGCGCCGTCGCGGGCTTTGGCGCCATGCTGATGGCTGCCTGCGCCGCGGTCTACAGTTCGCGCGAACTGGCGCTGCCGGCCGGGCTGTTCCGCATCCTGTCGGGCGGCAACCACTTCGGCGCCCTGCTGACCATCGGCGCCTTCATGGCGGTGCTGTGGTATTACCCGCAGCCGCTGGGCCGGGCCCGGCCGGGACTGTGGCTGGTGCTGGGCTTCATGACGGTATGGGTCTGCGACTTCCTGGAGTGGCTGCCGTTCGGCAACCTGTTTCAGCAAGTCGTGATCCTGGCCGGCTATCTGGTCAGCGTGGTACTGGGCATGCTGCAGTGGCGCGCCGCGCGCGGCGACCCGCTGCGCCGCGCGGCCCTGCAATGGTTCCTGATGTCCTGGTTCGTCGGCAGCGGTGCGTTCCTGGCGCTGGTGTCGGTGCCGGCGATCCTGGGGCTGGACAGCGGCGGCCTGCAGGCCTACGCCTTCAGCTTCATGCTGCTGATCGCCGTGGGCCTGGCCCTGGGCATTTCGCGCTACCGCCTGTTCGACCTGGAGATCTGGTGGTTCCGGGCGGTGATGCTGGTGCTCGGCGGCTTTTCGGTGATCCTGCTCGACGTGCTGTTCGCCGCCATGCTGCACTTCGAAGCGCCGGCGGCGCTGGTGGCCTCGCTGATCCTGTCGAGCTGGCTGTACTTTCCGGCGCGGCAATGGCTGATGTCGCGCTTCCTCACCGGGGCGCAGCGGCTGCGGGTGGACGACGTGCCGGCGCTGCTGCGCGACGTGCTGGCGCCGAATGCCTTCGCCGCCGACGAGCTGCTGCCGGAGGCGCTGCGGCAGCTGTTCAATCCGCTGGCGCTGCGGGTGCTGGCCGAGACCCAGGCCGAGGTGACGATCGCCGAGGAAGGCCTGGCCTTGCGCGTTCCCGGCATCGGCGGCGAGCGGGCCTGGGAGGCGCGCTTCGCCGGCAACGGGCAGCGGCTGTTCTCGCGCCGAGACGCGCAGGTGGCCGCGGCGGTGCGCGCCGTGCTGGACCAGGTCGCGGCCTACCAGCTGGCGGTGGAACGCGGCATCGAACAGGAGCGCGCGCGCGTGGCGCAGGACCTGCACGACGACATCGGGGCGCGCCTGCTGACCCTGCTGCACCGCTCTGAGGGCGAGGCGGCGCAGGCCATCCGCGACGTGCTGGCCAGCCTGCGGCTGACGGTGTACGGGCTGGGGGCGCGGCCGCAGCCGATCGGCAATTGCCTGGCGCAGTGGCGGGCCGAGGCGGGCGACCGCTGCGAGGCCCGGGGGGTGCGGCTGGAGTGGAACGAGCACGCCCTGGTCTCGACCATGCTGCTCGACGCGCCGCAGCAGCTCAACCTGGCGCGGGTGCTGCGCGAGGCCCTGAGCAACGCGCTGCGCCATGCCCGGCCGACGCGCATCGGCATCGATGTCGCCATCGTCGACCAGATGCTGGAAATCACCCTGGTCAACGACGGCGCGACGCTGCCGCCGCAGCAGTGGCGCAGCGGCCTGGGACTGCGCGGCATGGACCAGCGCATGCAGCGGCTCGGCGGCAGCCTTACACTGCACGGTGACACCAGCACCACGCAGCTCGCGATTCGCTTGCCGCTGCATGGCTAGAATTTGAATCCACCCTGTTTCAGGGGGTGTAAAGATCAAGGATGAGGCGGAAACTGTGAACCAGCGCAGGCAATTTCTCGGGGTGGAGCAGATGCGGCACGGCTTGGTGGTGGAGGACCTCGCCGCTTCGGCACAATGGCTTGCGCGCGTCTTGACGGAAGCCTTTCCCGGTATCCATGCCGTGACGGCGGAGAACCTGGCCGAGGCCCGTGCCCAGGCCCTGCAGACCGAGCCGGACATCGCCCTGGTCGACCTGGACCTGCCGGATGGCTCCGGGGTCGACCTGATCCGCGAATTCACCCGCGCCTACCCGTCCTGCCGCTGCATCGTCGCCACCATCTACGCCGACGACCGCCACCTGTTTCCGGCCCTGCGCGCCGGCGCCCAGGGTTACCTGCTTAAAGACCAGCCGGTGGACCGGGTGGTGGCAGCGCTGCAGGCGATCGGCGGCGGCGAGCCGCCGCTGTCGCCGGCCATTGCGCAGCGCCTGCTGCGCGTGTTCAGCGACGAGCTGACTCATAACGCTTCGGAAGAAGCCCGCCTGACGGCACGCGAGCGCGAAACCCTGGTGCTGATCGCCAAGGGCTTCCGCCTGCCCGACGTGGCCCAGCAGCTGGGCGTGACCCGCCATACCGCCGCCGGCTTCATCAAGGCCATCTATCGCAAGCTGAATATTTCCAGCCGGGCGGAAGCGGCCCTTGAAGCGGCGCGGATGGGATTGGTGCGGACGGATTTGTGAGGGGGCGGGAGACGGGAATGGGGAATCGTAAAAACCAGGTTTAAGCTTTGAGCTGTTGGCGATTCCCGATTCCCGATTCCCGGCAGGCGGCTTCGTGCGAAAATAGCGCCAATCCCATTACCCGCGCATGCAAATGCCCACACAGCCGAACTTCCTTTTCGCCGAGCCCCTGCCGGTCCGCCCGCCGCTGCGCGGCGCCATCACCGAACTGTACCTGGCCGACGAAACCGCGCTGGTCAACCGCCTGCTGGCCATCGCCGAGGTGCCGGCCGAACTGAATACGCAGATCAGCCAGCAGGCCGCCGACTGGGTGCGCCGGGTGCGGCTGCTCAAGGAATCGCAAAGCGCGCTCGACGCCTTCATGCGCGAGTACGACCTGACCTCCGAGGAAGGCGTGCTGCTGATGTGCCTGGCCGAAGCCCTGCTGCGCATTCCGGACGACGAGACGGCGGAGAAGCTGATCGCCGACAAGCTGTCCGAGGCCGACTGGGACCGGCACCTGGGTGCCAGCGACTCGCTGTTCGTCAACGCGTCCACCTGGGGCCTGATGCTGACCGGCCGCATCGTGCGCATGCCGATCGACACGCCGGGCAATTACCGCGCGGTGTGGCAGCGCCTGGTCAACCGCAGCAGCGAGCCGGTGATCCGCGTGGCGGTGCGCCGTGCCATGCGTATGATGGGCAGCCAGTTCGTCATGGGCCGCACCATCGGCGAGGCGCTGAAGCGCTCGCAGGGGCGCGAGCAACGCGCCTACCTGCATTCTTTCGACATGCTCGGCGAGGCGGCGCTGACCGGCGCCGACGCCGAGCGCTACTTCGAATCGTACCAGGCAGCCATCGCCAGCATCGGCAACTTCGGCGGGCTGCATGCCGACGTGCCGGTATTCCAGCGCCCCAGCATCTCGGTGAAACTGTCGGCACTGCATCCACGCTATGAGTTCGGCAGCCGCGCGCGGGTGCTGGCCGAGCTGAGCCCCCGGCTGCTGAGCCTGGCGCAGGCGGCGCGCACTCACGACATCGGCCTCACCGTCGACGCCGAGGAGGCGGATCGCCTGGACCTGTCGCTGGACTTGCTCGAAGCGGTGTACCGCGACTATTCGCTGCGCGGCTGGGAAGGCCTGGGCGTGGCGGTGCAGGCGTTCCAGAAGCGCGGCATCGCCGTGATCGAGTGGCTGGAAGGCCTGGTGCGCGACGTCGGCCGGCGCATGCCGGTGCGCCTGGTCAAGGGTGCCTACTGGGACACCGAGATCAAGCGCGCGCAGGAACAGGGCCTGCCGGGATACCCGGTGTTCACGCGCAAGGCCAATACCGATGTCGCCTACCTGGCCTGCGCGCGCCGCCTGATCGCGGCCCGCAACCTGTTCTATCCGCAGCTGGCCACCCACAACGCCCATACCGTGGCGGCGGTGCGCGCCTATGCCGGCAACGACCAGGGCTACGAATTCCAGCGCCTGCACGGCATGGGCGAGGCCCTGTACCAGGTGGTACGCGAGGACGCGGCGATCCCCTGCCGCGTCTACGCCCCGGTGGGCAGCCACGAGGACCTGCTGCCCTACCTGGTACGGCGCCTGCTGGAGAACGGCGCCAACACCTCCTTCGTCAACCGCATCTTCGACGAGGCGGTGGCGCCGGAGCAGCTGGTCGCCGATCCGGTCGCCGCGGTCAAGGCCCTGGCGGTGAAGCCGAACCCGGTGCTGCCGCTGCCGTCCGAGATCTACGGCGCCGCGCGGCGCAATTCCGCCGGCCTGAACCTGGCCGACGAAGCGGTGCAGGCCGGGTTTGCCCGCGAGCTGGCCAACGCGCCGCCGCTGACCCGAGCCGCCTCGCTGCTCTACGACGGCAGCGCCGGCGGCGGCGCGCCGCGCCTCATCACCAACCCCGCCGACCGGCAGGAGGTGATCGGCGAATGGCTGGCGCTGGAGCCGGCACGGGTGGCTGACGTGGTGGCGGCCGCGGTGGGGGCCTATCCGCGCTGGAATGCCACCCCGGTGGAAAGCCGCGCCGCCATCCTGGAACGCGCCGCCGAGCGGCTGGAGGGCCGCCGCGGCGAATTCATGCGCCTGCTGATCGCCGAAGCCGGCAAGACCGTGGGCGACGCCCTGGCCGAGGTGCGCGAGGCGGTGGATTTCCTGCGCTACTACGCCGGCCTGGCGCGCCGCCTGCTGGCGCACGCCGAGACGCTGCCGGGCCCCACCGGCGAGCACAACGAGCTGCAGCTGCACGGCCGCGGCGTGTTCGTCTGCATCAGCCCCTGGAACTTCCCCCTGGCGATCTATACCGGCCAGATCGCCGCCGCCCTGGTGGCGGGCAACCCGGTGATCGCAAAGCCGGCCGAACAGACCAATCTGGTGGCGGCGCTGATGGCGCAGCTGCTGCGCGAAGCGGGGGTGCCGAGCTACGTCTTCCAGAACGTGCTGGGCGAAGGCGACATCGGCGCCGCGCTGGTGGCCGACCCGCGCATCGCCGGCGTCGCCTTCACCGGCTCGGTGGAGGTGGCGCAGCTGATCAACCGCACCCTGGCCGCCAGGACCGGGCCGATCGCGACGCTGATCGCCGAGACCGGCGGCCAGAACGCGATGATCGTCGACTCCTCGGCGCTGCCCGAGCAGGTAGTGAAGGATGCGCTGTATTCCGCGTTTTATTCCGCCGGGCAGCGCTGCTCGGCGCTGCGCATGTTGTTCCTGCAGGAGGAGATCGCCGACAAGACGCTGCACATGCTCAAGGGCGCGATGCAGGAGCTGAGCATCGGCGATCCGGCGCTGCTGTCCACCGACGTCGGCCCGGTGATCGACGAAACCGCGCGGGCCCGGCTGGCCGCGCATGGCGAAGCGATCGGCCGGAGCGGCAGGATCATCGGGCAGCTCGAGCTGCCGCAAAGCTGCGCCTGCGGCAGCTATTTCGCGCCGCTGGCGGTGGAGATCGAGGGCCTGCAGCAGCTCGAACGGGAGCATTTCGGCCCGATCCTGCACGTGGCGCGTTTTCCCGGCCGCGGACTGGAGGCGGTGCTCGAATCGATCAATCGCTCGCAGTACGGGCTGACGCTGGGCGTGCACAGCCGCATCGAAACGACCTGGCGCAAGGTGCAGACGCTGGCGCGCGTCGGCAACTGCTACATCAACCGCGGCATGACCGGGGCGGTGGTGGGGGTGCAGCCGTTCGGCGGCGAAGGGCTTTCCGGCACCGGGCCAAAGGCCGGCGGCCCGCACTACCTGCTGCGCTTCATCACCGAGCGGACCCTGACGGTGAACACGGCAGCGGTGGGCGGCAATGCGCGGCTGCTGGCGGCTTCGGGCTGAACCGACACCCACTGACCATAAGGCCGCCGCAATGCAACTCCATAACACGGCCACCGGCCGCAAAGAAACGTTCGAACCGCAGGACCCGCGGCGGGTGACGATGTACGTCTGCGGGCCCACGGTCTACAACTACGCGCACATCGGCAACTACCGGCCGCCGGTGGTGTTCGACGTGCTGGCGCGGCTGCTGCGCCGCCGCTACCCCGGCGTGTTCTACGCCCGCAACATCACCGACATCGACGACAAGATCAACGCCGCCGCCGCCGCGGAGGGCGTGGCGATCGGCGTCATCACCAGCCGCTATGCGCAAGCCTTCCACCAGGACCTCGCGGCCCTGGGCGTGGCCCCGCCCGATTTCGAGCCGCGCGTCACTGCGCACATCCCGCAGATCATCGCCATGATCGAGCGGCTGATCGCCGCCGGCCATGCCTATGCCGCCGAAGGGCATGTGCTGTTCCAGGTGGCGACCTACGCCGACTACGGGCAGCTGTCCAGGCGCGATACGCGCGAAATGCTGGCGGGGGCGCGGGTGGAAGTGGCGCCGTACAAGCGCGACCCCGGCGACTTCGTGCTGTGGAAGCCTTCCGGGCCGGAACTGCCGGGCTGGGACTCGCCCTGGGGACGCGGCCGCCCGGGCTGGCACATCGAGTGCTCGGCCATGGCCGAAGCCCTGCTCGGCGAAACCATCGACCTGCACGGCGGCGGTCACGACCTGGTGTTCCCGCACCACGAAAACGAGCGCGCCCAATCCACCTGCGCCCACGGCGGCAAGGTGTTCGCGCGCTTCTGGCTGCACAACGGCTTCGTCACCATGAACAGCGAGAAGATGTCCAAGTCGCTGGGCAATGTGCTGCTGGTGCGCGAAATGCTCAAGCACGCGCCGGGCGAAGCCATCCGCATGGGCCTGCTCACCGGCCACTACCGCCAGCCGCTGGACTGGAACGACGAGACCATACCGGACGCCCGGCGCAAGCTGGACCGGCTCTACGGCGCGCTGCGCGACGCCGGCACCGTGGCGCCCTCGGACGCCAAGGCCCCTGCGGCCTTCGTCGCCGCGCTGGAAGACGACCTCAACACGCCGGCCGCGCTGGCGGAATTGTTCGAACTGGCACGTGCCTTGAACAAGGCGGACAGCGCCGAGGACCGCACCCGCCTGGCGGCGCAGCTGCGCGACGCCGGCAGCCTGCTCGGCCTGCTGCAGCAACCGCCGCAGGACTGGTTCGCCCTGCCCAGCGCCCAGGGCAGCGGCGCGCCCGCCGCCGCCGAAATCGAAGACCTGATCGCGCAACGGGCCAGCGCCAAGAAGGCCAAGGACTACAAGGAAGCCGACCGCATCCGCGACGCGCTCAAGGCGCGCGGCGTGCTGATCGAGGATTCGGCGCAAGGTGTGCGCTGGCGGTACGTCGACGCGCCATAAGTCCCCTCTCCCCACGAACGTGGGGAGAGGGGACTTCCTCACTTTTTGTCGGCATGCGTCTTACTTCCTTTGCCCGCCAGCTCCGCATGACAGAAACACCCCACCAAATGATCATTCACCACCCCCACCGCCTGCAGGTAGGCGTAAATGATGGTGCTGCCGACAAACTTGAAGCCGCGCTTCTGCAAGTCCTTGCTGATGCGGTCGGACAGTTCGGTGCGGGCCGGGACTTGGGCAGGGTCGCGCCAGCGGTTGACGATGGGCCTGCCGTCCACCCAGCGCCAGAGCCAGGTGTCCAGGCTGCCCTCCGTGCGGCATAGCTCAAGGTACGCCTGGGCATTGAGGATGGCAGCGCCGATCTTGAGGCGGTTGCGCACGATGCCGGCGTCGGCCAGCAGGCGCTCGCGGTCCTTCTCGCCGTAGCGGGCGATTTTCTTCGGGTCGAACTGATGGAAGACGCGACGGTAATTGTCGCGCTTGTTGAGGATGGTGCTCCAGCTCAGGCCGGCCTGGGCGCCTTCCAGGATCAGGAATTCGAACAGCACGCGGTCGTCGTGCTGCGGCCGGCCCCACTCCGCGTCGTGGTAGGCCTGCATCAGGGGCTGCTCGCCGGCCCAATGGCAGCGGGTCTTCTGTTTCATTGCGGCGTTCCGGATTGAAGGATATGGCGTTATCGTAAGGCAATGTCGCTGACCAGCCATCGCCTGCACCAGAGCAGCCTGCTGCGGGTGAGCTGCGTCTGCTGCCAGCCGCAGGATACCGGCTGCGGCGCCCCGGAGCAGGCCGGCGCGCACACCCTGGCGCTGCCGCTCAAAGGGGTGTTCGTCAAGCACCATGAGGGCGGACCCGCGGTGGTGGCCAGCGCCGGCCAGGCCTTGTTTTTCAATTCCGGCGAAGCCTACCGGGTGAGTCATCCGGCCGGCGGCGGCGATGACTGCCTGAGCCTGGAGCTGTCCGAGACCAGCCTGCGCGAACTGCTGCAATGTTTCGACGCGCCGGCCGCCGAGCGCGAACACCGCCCTTTCGGCGCCACGCATGCGGCGCTGCCCGCGGCGATCACGCTGGAGCGGCAGCTGCTGTGGCGCAGCCTGCGGCTGGGCCAGGCCAATGGCCTGGAGACCGAGGTCCGCGCGCTGGAGCTGTTCGGCGCCGCGCTG
>CAJCJI010000039.1 GCA_903970595.1 Verrucomicrobiota bacterium | reverse complement strand
GCGAAGGCCAGCCAGCCGCGCAGTTCCTCCCGATCCACGGCCGCGCCGGCAGCGGCTGCCTAGTGCCGCGTGGGGGTGGGGCCGTGCACCTTGTCGTAGACATGGCCCGCACGCGTCTCGGTCATCACCAGGCCATAGCTCAGGCGCGGGGTGACCTTGAACACCATCAGCTCGCCAGCCTTTTCGTCCGGCAGCTCCACCTTGCCGCTGCCGTAGGGGTCTTGCACCTTGTGGCCGGGCTGGTAGATGCCCAGCACGGTGCCGGGATCGATACCCTCGCGGCTGCCGGCGGAAATGGCCACGATGCTGTACTGGGCGATTTCGATCACGCCGCCGAAGACGCTGATGATGCGGCCCTTGACCGGCTTGGCCGGCGCATGCGGGTAGAAATCCGCCTTGAAGCTTTCCGGTTCCAGCGGCAGCAGGCGGTTGCCGATCTCCACTTCGCGCGGCGACTTGGTCAGCATCATGGTCGCGGGCGGGCCCACTTCGCGCAGGTCCGCTTCGCCGGTGGGGATGGCTTCATAGCCCAGGATCTGGTCGTTGTCCGGGTCCTTGTAGGGCGAGCCGATTTTCACCACCGACCAGCTGGAGCCGGCGTCCTTGGGCAGGTTCTTGACGTAGATGCCCTCGTTCTGGCCGGCGATCAGGGCCTCGTTGGAGAATTCCACCACGTAGGGGGCCTTCTCGAACTCTTCCTTGCTCACCACGCGCGGACCGCGCAGGAATTCGCGGATGGCGTCGATCGGGATCGCCGGGATCGCCTGTTCCAGCGGCGTCTCGCGGATGCGCGGATGCAGGCGGTCCTCGGCCAGGGTCAGGCGTGGCCTGCCGTTGACCATCACCAGCACCAGCACTTCGCCCGGATAGATCAGGTGGGGATTCTTGATCTGGCCGTTGGTGTACCACAGCTGCGGCCACTGCCAGGCGTCGCGCAGGTAGTAGTTGGCGATGCCCCACAGGGTGTCGCCCTTTTTCACGGTGTAATGCAGCGGGGCTTCGTCCCGCAGCGACAGGTCGCCGGCGGCGGCGGTCGCCTGGCCGATGTCGTCCACGGTGCTGACGGTGGCGTCGGCCGGTTCCGGCGCGGTGACCGGCGGCGGGGCCGTCTGCTCGCTCTGCGAGCTGGCCTCTTCGCCGGCACAGCCGGCAGCCAGCGCCAGGAGCAGGCCCAAGGCCGCGCTTTGCGCGGCCCGCGCGAGGCCCAATTGACCCATTGAGGCGTTATACTTCCCCATGTTGCAACTCCCTATTTTCTGCAACCCCGTCGACAACCGGAATATCCGCCTGCCGATTTTGGCACAAACTTGAGCAGTGACGCACGGTTGCCCGCAAGTCCAGCAGTAATTTCACAAGTCACACCGCCTGACCCCGCCGACATGGCCGTCCTGCCCATCCTCCACCACCCCGATCCGCGGCTGCGCAAGAAAACGCCGCCGGTGCAGCAGTTCGACCAGAAGCTGCAGCGGCTGATCGACGACATGTTCGAGACCATGTACGCCGCCCCCGGGGTGGGCCTGGCGGCCAACCAGGTGGGGGTGCAGCTGCGCCTGTCGGTGATGGACTGCTCGGAGCATCACGACCAGCCTATCGTCATGATCAACCCCGAAGTGCTGGGCGCCGAGGAACGGCAGGAAATGGAAGAAGGCTGCCTGTCCCTGCCGGACATCCGCGACAAGGTGCAGCGCTACAACAAGATCAGGCTGCGCGCCCTGGACCGGAATGGCCAGCCTTACGAGCTGGAAGCGGAAGGCCTGATGGCGCAGTGCGTGCAGCATGAAATCGACCACCTCGACGGGAAGCTGTATATCGATTACCTGTCGAGCCTGAAGCGCGAACGGATCAAGAAGAAGCTGCTGAAGGCTGCTGCGGGTGACTAAAAGCAGTTTCCCGCCGTGATGAATCTCGTCTTCGCCGGCACCCCCGACTTCGCCGTGCCGGCGCTGGACGCGCTGCACCGCGCCGGGCATCACATCGCCGGCGTCTTCACCCAGCCCGACCGCCCGGCCGGCCGCGGCCGCAAGCTGCAGGCTTCGCCGGTGGCGCTGCGCGCCGGGGCGCTGGGCCTGGCGGTGTACAAGCCGCCGAAGCTGCAGGCCGAGGCGCAGGCGCTGCTGCGCGCCCTGGCGCCCGAGGTGATGGTGGTGGTGGCCTATGGCCTGCTGCTGCCGCAGGCGGTGCTGGATATTCCGCCGCTGGGCTGCATCAATATTCACGCCTCGCTGCTGCCGCGCTGGCGCGGCGCGGCGCCGATCGCCCGCGCCGTGGAGGCCGGCGACAGCGAAAGCGGCATCACCATCATGCGCATGGACGCCGGGCTCGATACCGGGCCGATGCTGCTGCGGCAGGGCATCCCGTTGACCCCCGAGATGACCGCCGCGCAGCTGCACGAGGCGCTGGCCCCGCTCGGCGGCCGCCTGGTCGTCGAGGCGCTGGCGCGTTTGCAGCGCGGCGAACTGCCGGAGCAGCCGCAGCCGGCGCAGGGCATGAGCTACGCGAAGAAGCTGTCCAAGGAAGAAGCGCGGCTCGACTGGCTGCGCCCGGCGGAGGAACTGGCGCGGCGGGTACGCGCGTTCAACCCGGCGCCGGTGGCCTGGAGCGAGCTGGAGGGCGAACGCATCCGCCTGTGGAACGCGCGCGCCCTGCATGTGGCGGCCAGCGCCGCGCCGGGTACCGTCGTCGCCGCGGACGCGCGGGGACTGCGCATCGCCTGCGGCGAAGGCGAAATGCTGGCCACCGAGCTGCAGCGCCCCGGCGGCAAGCTGCTCGACGCGGCGCTGGCCTTGCGCGGCTGGGCGGTCCTGGGCAGGACCTTCTCTTGATCAACGTCCGCGCGCGCGCCGCGCTGGCGGTGGCCGGGGTGCTTTCGGGGACCAACCTGGACGAGGCGCTGCTGGCGCAAAGTCCGGGCCTGAGCGCGCCCGACGCCTCCCTGCTGCGGGCCATCGCCTACGGCGTGGTGCGCGAGCACCGCCTGCTGCTGGCGCTGACCGGCCTGTTGCTGCAAAAGCCCCTGCGCGACGAACCGGAAATAGCGGCGCTGCTGGCCTGCGGGCTGTTCCAGCTGCGCTCGATGCGGGTGCCGGCGCATGCCGCGGTGGGCGAAACCGTGGCCGCTGCCGCAGCGCTGGACAAGCCCTGGGCCAAGGGCCTGGTCAATGCCGTGCTGCGGCGCTACCAGCGCGAGCAGGCGGCGATCGACACGGCGCTGCGGGTGACCGCGGCCATCCGCCAGTCCTACCCCGACTGGCTGGCGGCGGCGGTGAAGGCGGACTGGCCCGGCAGCTGGCGCACGGTGCTGGCCGGCGGCAACGAGGCCGGGCCGCTGACGCTGCGGGTCAACCGGCGGCTGGGCAGCCGCGCCGACTACCAGGCCGAACTGGCCACCATCGATCTGCCGGCGGAGCCGGTGCCGGAGGCGGAGGACGCCCTGCGCCTGGCCGCCGCGGTGCCGGTGGAGCAGCTCCCCG
>CAJCJI010000038.1 GCA_903970595.1 Verrucomicrobiota bacterium | reverse complement strand
CGCGGCGCGGGTGACGCTCGAACAACACGGCGACCCGGTCAACGCGGCGCATGCGCGCTATCTGGAAGTCCGGCGCCTGCTCCTGATCGGGCGCCTCGACGAAGCCGAGCGCATGCTTGCCACACTTGAGACCGCGCCCCTTCCGCCGGCATTGATGGCTGCCCGCGAACTGGCGGTCGCGGGGCTCGCGATGCGGCGGCTGCGCACGAAGACGGCGCGCGCCGCCCTCGTCCGCGCCGGGCATGCCGCGCGTCAGGCCGGCATCCCGGCGCTGATGGCGGAGGTCGAAAGCCTGGCCCGGACCTTGAACACACCCGCGGCGCGGCTGATTGCGGGCGGCGTGGAGCGCCCGCTCCTGCTCGAAGAGGTGGAAGCGCTGCTCGCCTCGAAGGCGCTGGTTGTGGACGCGTGCCGCTATGTCGTGCGCAATGCGGACACGGTGATCCCGCTCGCCAGCCGTCCGGTGCTGTTCACCCTGGTCCGCGCCCTCGCCGAAGCCTGGCCTGCGGACGTGCCGCGGGATGCGCTCGTCGCGCGGGCATTTCGCGCCCGGCGCGCCGATGAATCGTATCGCGCGCGCCTGCGCGTCGAAGTCGGGCGGCTGCGCAAGGAACTGCGGTGCTTGGCCGATGTGAGTGCAACCAGTCAGGGTTTTGCGCTGGCGCCGCACGGTAGGCGCGAGGTCGTGGTATTGGCGCAGCCCGTCGAAGAGGCGCATGCGGCGGTGCTGGCCTTCCTCGCCGACGGCGAGTCCTGGTCCAGTTCGGCCCTGGCGCTGGCGCTTGGAACCAGCCAGCGCACCCTGCAACGCGCACTCGATGCGCTGGCGGCGGCCGGCAAGGTGCAGCCCTACGGCCGCGGGCGGGCCCGCCGCTGGATGACGCCGCCGATGCCGGGATTCACGACAAGCTTGTTACTCACCGGCCCCTTGCCCGGCGACTAGAGTTGCGAGGACAGTTTCAGGTTTTTTAAAAAACCCGAGGACCAAGGCATGAAGAGATCGGCAGCAGAAATCATCCGAGAATATGGGCCCTTCCCGGGCGTCGACCGGGTGAATGGCGTCACCTATGACGGTCAGCAAGTCTGGATTGCCGCGGGAGACCAGCTGAAGTCCTTCGATCCGGGCAGCGGCGAGACGCTGCGTTCGATCGACGTGGCCGCGCACGCGGGTACGGCCTTCGACGGGCAGCACCTGTTCCAGATCGCCGAGGATCGCATCCAGAAGATCGATCCACAGACCGGCCGGGTGCTCGCCACGATCCCGGCGCCTGGCGGCGGCGCCGACTCGGGCCTGGCCTGGGCCGAGGGATCGCTCTGGGTGGGGCACTACCGGGAGCGGAAAATCCACCAGGTCGACCCGGAGACCGGGAAGATACTCCGCAGCATCGAGTCCAAGCGCTTCGTCACCGGGGTCACCTGGGTCGACGGAGATCTCTGGCACGGCACCTGGGAAGGCGAGGAGAGCGATGTGAGGCGCATCGATCCTCAAACAGGCGAGGCCCTGGAGCGGCTGGAAATGCCGGCCGGGGTTGGCGTGTCCGGGCTGGAGTCCGATGGCGGCGACCGGTTCTTCTGCGGCGGCGGAACAAGCGGTAAGGTGAGAGCCGTCCGCCGGCCCCGGCGGGATGCCGCGGCCGGCTAGCGCTTTTTTGCTGCAGCTACATACAGCTTCCCCTCTCCAGCTTGCGGGAGAGGGGTTAGGGGAGAGGGGCTTTCCCCAGCTCCAAAGCCCCTCTCCTGGCCCTCCGGGCCACCGGAGCATGAGCGTGTATGTACTTAAACGAAAAATGCTCTAGCCGGAAGCAAATCTCACGTCGGCGCCATTGCGGATGCAAAGTCCCGATCCTCCGGATTGGCCTGGAGGGACATGAGCCGAATACCATAGGCGCCAGTTCCCGCAAGCCGAGTGTCAAATCCGATGACGACCATTCAGCCGTATCCGATCGGCACCCCCGGCCGCCCCTGGGGCCCAGCGGAAGTGGCAGCCTGGCAGGCGCTGCAAACCCGCAAGCGGAGCTACCAGGCGCAGGTGCTGAGCGTTATCGACAGCCTGCGCGAGCGCTATGAGGTGGCGCAGTACGGCGCCCTGGACCATGACCCGGATCGCTACCCCCTGCTATGCATCAGGAGCCGCGGCTGGCGGGACGAATTGCCCTGCGTGCTGATCACCGGCGGCGTGCATGGCTACGAAACCAGCGGCGTGCACGGGGCCTTGCGCTTCGTCGAGAGGCACGCCGCAAGCTATGCCGGCCGGGTCAACTTCCTCGTCGCGCCCTGCGTCAGTCCCTGGGCCTATGAGACGATCCAGCGCTGGAACCTCGATGCGGTCGATCCCAACCGCTCGTTTTTCGTGGGCAGCCCGGCGCAGGAGTCGGCCGCCCTCTTGCGCCTGGTTGCGCCCTTGCGCGACCGGGTGCTGGTGCACATCGATCTGCACGAAACCACCGATACCGACGAGTCCGAATTTCTCCCGGCGCGGGCCGCGCGCGACGGCGTGGTCAATACCCGGGGCGAGATTCCGGACGGCTTCTACGTGGTCGACGACAGCGAGCATCCCCAAACCGCATTCCAGCAGGCCGTACTCGCCGCCGTGGCAAAGGTCACCCACATTGCCGCGGCGGATGCCAAGGGCGAAATCATCGGATCGCCGGTCGTCGCCCCGGGCATCATCCACTATCCGCTGAAACAGCTTGGCCTCTGCGCGGGCATCACCAACGCGCCATACAAGACCACCACCGAAGTCTATCCCGACAGCCCGCGCGCTACCGCCGAGCAGTGCATCGCCGCACAGGTGGCGGCGGTGTGTGGAGCGATCGACTACGCCCTGGCACATGAGGCCGAAGTCCAGGCTTAGGCGCCGATTGATACCCGCAATGCTCTGGCTGATCAACGCGCCCGCGGCGACCGCCATGGTTTTCACCGACTTGGTTTCACGGCGGATCACGGCCAGCGTGGACAGGCATTGCGGCGCGAACACGTACCAGGCCAGCAGCGACAGCGCGGTGGCCAGCGGCCACTGCGCGGCGATCAGGGGTTGCAACTGGCCCGCGGCCTGGTCCGCGCCGGCGGTCAAGACAGGGTCCGAGTACGTCGGACCCTGCGTGGGGATCAGTTGACTACCGTGATCTCGTTCACGACATACTGAACACCGGGCGTGCCCCAAACGGAATGTGTCGCCAGCTCCCGCTCAGACCAGCTGTGTGCCGTGCCGCTCAAGGTAACGCTCGATCCATGTACCGCCACGACGATCTTTTGAGATTCGCTTATGGCGCGCCGCTTTAATGCTGCTTCAATGTCCGCTTTGACGGCGCTTGAAGAAACCTTGGGCTTGACCGCGATATTGCAGCTGACACCTCTGACTCCGGTGAGATGTCGAATGGCATCTGCAGCGGTCTGTCTTTGATAGTCCCAGTCCACTTCGCCACCTAGCGTGACCCAGCCGTTTTCGACCTTCACCTTGAGACTGCTCTGTGGTATATCCGTCGCCCACAGGAGCACGTTTTCCACCGAGCTTGCGACATCGATGTCGGTTCGGGTACTGGACTCATGTAATTTGACGTCGATTTCGACGGTAAGGGCCTTGACGCCCGCCACCCTCTGCGCGGCACGTTCGGCGTCCCACTTTTCCGCGTAGGAACTGACGTGGCCGGCCAGGGTTACGATGCCGTCCTTGACCTCAACGCCGATTTGCGCGGCATGAATGGAAGGTTCCCAGCTTAGTTCTGCGGTCACATCTTTTTGCAATTGTATGTCGGTTTTCATGGCACTCTCTGGATCTTGTAGATGGACGTTGATCTTGCGCCGGCTTTGCATTCACGTCTGTACGAGCACTCGCTTATCCAGACAATATTTACGGCACTCAAACATGTCCGCATTCAGGTTTCGGACTTAGTTGGGCTGGCCCGTTCGCACTACAGGGCGGCTTTGCGCAGGCGCAATGCATTGCCGATGACTGACACTGAACTCAGGCTCATCGCCGCGCTGGCGATGACCGGCGACAACAGTACGCCAAAGAAGGGGTAAAGAAGTCCGGCGGCCACCGGCACACCGAGGGCGTTGTAGGCGAAGGCGAAGAAAAGGTTCTGACGGATATTGCGCATGGTCAGGTGCGACAGGCTCACCGCCTTGGCAAGACCGCGCAGATCGCCCTTGAGCAGGGTCACGCCGGCGGACTGCATCGCCGCGTCGGTGCCGGTGCCCATCGCAATACCCACTTGCGCCTGCGCCAGGGCCGGCGCGTCGTTCACTCCATCGCCGGCCATGGCCACGATGCGGCCCTCGCCTTGCAGGCGCTTGACCACCGCGGCCTTGTCCGCGGGCAGTACGTCGGCGACGACTTCCTCAATCCCAAGCGCATCGCCGACCACCTTGGCGGTGCGCGCGTTGTCGCCGGTGAGCATGATGATGCGGATGCCTTGCGCCTTGAGTGCTTTGACCGCTGCAGGCGTAGAGGCCTTGATCGCGTCGGCCACGCCCAGTAAACCAGCCGGCTTGCCGTCGATGGCGACAAATATCGCAGTCTGGCCCTTGGTGCGGCAGATTTCCGCTTGTCGCATCTGCTCGTCCGCCGCCATGCCGTCGCGCTCGAGCAGATGCACGTTGCCGACCAGCACCTTGCGGTTTTCGACCAGGCCCGAGATGCCCAGACCCGGATCGGATGCGAAGTTCAGTACCGCCGGCAGCACGCCCAGGCCCCGCCTTTTCGCCCCCTCGATGATGGCGCGTGCAAGAGGGTGTTCGCTGGAGGCCTCGGCTGCAGCGGCGGCGCGCAGCAGGCCGGTTTCCGTGACCCCGGCAAGCGCGACCACTGTCTGGAGGCTGGGCTTGCCTTCGGTCAGCGTGCCGGTCTTGTCCACCACCAGGGTATCGACCCTTTCCAGAGTCTCCAACGCGGCGGCGTCTTTAATCAACACGCCTTCGCGGGCGCCGCGGCCGACGCCAACCATGATCGACATGGGCGTGGCCAATCCCAACGCACAGGGACAGGCGATGATCAATACCGACACCGCCACCAGCAAGGCATGCGCCAGCGCCGGTGGCGGTCCCCAAATTCCCCAAACGGTCGCCGCGAGCACCGCAATGCCGACTATGGCAGGCACGAACCAGGCAGCGACGCGATCCGCCAGACGCTGAACCGGGGCGCGAGAGCGCTGCGCCTCCGCCACCATATGCACGATTTGCGACAGCACCGTGTCGGCGCCCACATGCTCGGCCCGGATCATCAGGCTGCCAAAGCCGTTGATGGTGCCTCCAGTGACGTCGTCGCCGGGATTCTTGTGTGCCGGGTCGGCTTCGCCGGTGAGCATGGATTCATCGACGTGGCTGGAACCTTCCGCAACTTTCGCGTCCACCGGGATCTTTTCGCCGGGGCGCACGCGCAGGCGGTCTCCAACTTGTACGGCATCGAGTGCAACATCGGATTCCTGGTTCTGCGCATCCAGCCGGTGCGCGATCTTCGGCGCGAGTTGCAGCAGCGAACGGATCGCACCGGAAGTCTGCGAGCGGGCGCGCAGTTCCAGTACCTGGCCCAGCAGTACCAGGGTTACGATCACGGCGGCAGCCTCGAAGTATAGCGGTGGCGAACCGTTGGGGAGCCTGAACGAGTCCGGCAGCACGCTGGGCGCGATCAGCGCCAACACCGAGAACAGCCACGCAGACCCGCTGCCCAGGGCGACCAGACTGAACATATTGAGGCTACGACGTACCAGCGACTGCCAGCCGCGCACGAAGAAGATGCCGCCGCAACCAAGCACCACCAGGCTTGCCAGCGCAAACTCTGCCCAGGCAACGTCACGCTCGCCGAACAGTGTCATCGGGTCCAGCCCCCGGAACATCATGCCGATCATCGGCCACAGCAGCGGCACCGACAGCGCGGCGGATAGCAAGAAGCGCCGGGTCATGCTGCCTAATTCGGCCGCCTCGGCCGCACCATTCGTGGCGCCAACCGGTTCCAGCGTCATGCCGCAGATCGGACAATGGCCGGGACCGGGCTGGTGGATCTGTGAATGCATCGGACAGGTGTAGATCGTGCCCGTGGATGCGGAGTTCGGGAGAGTCGCAGGCGATGGCGCTCGCTCCTGGGGCTTGACGTAATGTTCCGGGTCCGCCGCGAATTTGCCTTGGCACGCGCTACCGCAGAAGTAGTAGGTCGCGCCCCGCAACTCCCGCCGATATTTCGAGGAGTTATTCACCGCCATGCCACATACGGGATCACTCAGCGAATCAGGAGAATCGCCGTGGGCACCATCATGGTGATTGCCCAAGGTCAGGGCACCAGGACAGCGGCCCCGTTGAACCGGCCAGCGCGCAGGTCTGCCAAGGCCTGGTTAGCCTGGTCGAGCATATACGGCGTGGTCTCGGTCATAATCCCGATCTCCGGCGCCAAGCGCAGAAAGTCAATTCCATCCTGTCGCGTGAGATTGGCGACAGAAACCAACTGACGCTCCTCCCAAAGCAACCGATAGGGAAAGCTCGGAATGTCGCTCATGTGGATACCGGCGCACACCACGCGACCACCTTTTCGCACTGCCTTGAGCGCCAGTGGAATGAGATCGCCAACGGTGGCAAAGATGATCGCCGCATCGAGCGGTTCCGGCGGCATTTCGTCCGATCCACCCGCCCAGACCGCACCGAGCCTCCGGGCAAAGGCCTGAGTCCTCGCATCTCCCGGCCGGGTGAAGGCGAAGACCGACCGCTCCTGCCATTTCGCCACTTGCGCGACGATATGGGCGGAGGCACCAAAGCCGTAAAGACCCAGCTTTTGGCCCTCCCCGGCAATCACCAGAGAGCGCCAGCCAATGAGGCCGGCGCAGAGCAGTGGGGCAAGCGCCACATCGCTGCCCGCCTCGCCGAGCGGAAAGGCATAGCGGGCATCGGCGATGGTCGCGGTAGCAAAGCCGCCGTCCCGCGTATATCCGGTAAAGAGCGGGAGATCACAAAGATTTTCCTGGCCACCCCTGCAAAACGGGCAGGAGCCGCAGGTGTGGCCAAGCCAGGGAATCCCCACGCGCTCTCCCATGCGCAAGCCTTCCACACCCGCCCCCAGCGCGTCGATTCGACCCACGATCTCGTGGCCAGGGATGATCGGCGACTTCGGATAAGGCAGTTCGCCGTCGAGCACATGCAGGTCAGTGCGGCAAACGCCGCATGCACCGACCTTGACCCGAATTTCTCCCGGGCCGGGTTGCCGATCCGCAAGCTCCGTCCATTCCAAGGCCTGCCCCGCCTTTTTCAGCATCATTGCGTGCATGGGATTCGGCCATTATGGTTGCGACTTGCGCAACGCCTGGTGTGCCATTTCGATGAGCTCCGGCACCGTCACGCTGGATAGGTCAGCAAGCAGCTGACCGGCAATGCGTTGATAGGTTTCCGGATGATGAGCGCGCAGGAATTCGGCCAGGTGATGCGCCGCGTTGCTCTTTCCAGTGCCATGACCGATGACCACGATCTGTCCGGCCGTAGCCAGGGCTTGGGCGATCTGCTCGTAGTATGCTGGGTTTTCCGGCGCCCTTTGGCCTTGCTCGCGCGTCTGATCCTTGTGCGCGAGATGATGCAGGAAGTGGTGAGGATCGTATGGCTTTATTTCATGCGTTGAATGATCGTCCACACTGCCGGCGATCGCGTAAAGCCTTGCCTCGTGATGATCGACCACAACCAGAAGGCTTGGCGCAGCTGGATCGGTGTCGATGACCGCTTGTGATTCGGCCTCCGGCGACCAACCCGCTCGAATCAGAAATTTCCGCAGCTCAATCAGTTCGGGACTCGCCAAATCCTTGGTGTGCGGCTTATGGAAGCGATGGCGCTCCCCGGATACCTCGAATGCGACTTCGTTATTGGACTTGTACTCAACGCTGCCAATATGTTCGATCAGACTGATGACATGATTCCATTCGAGGTTATGCGCCAAAGGGTGGCGGAATATGGTTTCAAGCGCTTTCTGGCTCGAGCCATTCAGCGCAACGTGGTCATGATGTGGTCGAATTGTCAAACCGTCGGCATTTAATGTGTTCATGGCTGGGGCAGCGACTTCATTCACCGCTTCGAGAAATCGAGTACGACCCGCGACGGCACGTCGCCGCGCGCAAGGCGCTCGAACACCTTATTGATCGCCGATAGCGGCTGCAACTCGATGTCGGCCTTGACCTTGCCGTCGGCGGCAAATGACAGCGCTTCGGCCATATCGCGGCGAGTCCCGACAAATGAGCCCCGGATAGTGATGCAGTTGGCCACCACTTCGAACAGGGGAGTCGGAAATTCTCCTGGAGGAATGCCAACGAGCACGCAGGTGCCGCACTTGCGCGTCATGTCGACACCTTGCTTGAATGCACCGAGCGAGGGCGCAGTGATCAATACACCGTGTGCTCCGCCGCCGGTGATTTTTTTGACGGCATCCGCAGGATCGCCAAGCTTCGCATTGACCAGGGCATCCGCGCCCATTTTCTTGGCGTGATCGAGCTTGCCATTGTCGATGTCCACCGCGCAGACATGCAGACCCATCGCCTTGGCGTACTGGATGCCCAGATGTCCGAGGCCGCCGACACCCGAGATTACCACCCATTCGCCCGGGCGTGCCTGCGTCTCCTTGATGCCTTTGTAAGAGGTGATGCCGGCGCAAATCAGCGGCGCGGCTTCGCGCGCAGATAACTTTGCCGGGATGTGTGCAACATAATTCGGGTCTCCAATCATATATTCGGCAAAGCCGCCATTCCTGGTGTAGCCGCCGAACTGCGCATCGGCACAGACCGTCTCCCGTGCCGAGAGACAATACTCGCAATGACCGCATGCCGAATATAACCATGGCACTCCGACGCGATCGCCTTCCTTGACTGCCGTGACGCCCGCGCCCAGGGCTGTAACGATGCCGATCCCCTCGTGTCCGGGTGTGAAGGGCAGCGTTGGCTTGAGCGGCCAGTCGCCATTGGCGGCATGCAGATCGGTGTGGCATACACCGCAAGCCTCGGTCTTGACCAGTATCTGGCCCGGGCCTGGCGTCGGAACTGTCAGCTCCGCCACAACGAGGGGCTTACCAAATTGCTCGACCACTGCAGCTTGCATTTTTTACGTCATGACCATCTCCGTTAGTTGATGAAGCTCAGGCGGCGGCCGGAAGGCCGAGCCCCCGAACTGCTTCAATCATTTTGATAAGTACGGCTTGGGCGTCGCCGTAAACCATATTGCAGTTGTCGCCGTAGAAGAGCGCATTGACAATTCCAGCATAGCCCTTGCCTTCACCGCGCTTGACCACGAATACTTTCTTAGCCTGATCGGCATTCACAATTGGCATGCCGAAAATTGGAGAGGTCTTGTCGGATCGAGCGGCTGGATTCACCACGTCATTGGCGCCGATCACGAGAGCCACGTCAGTGGTTTTGAAGTCATCATTGATATCTTCAAGCTGGAAGATCATGTCGTAGGGCACACCGGCCTCGGCGAGCAGCACATCCATCTGGCCCGGCATGCGGCCAGCCACGGGATGGACGGCGAACTTCACCGAGACGCCGCCCGCCTGCAAGAGCTTGACGAACTCGAACAGCTTGCCCTGGGCTTCGGCGACCGCCAGGCCGTAGCCCGGAACGATGACGACCGAACTGGCGTAGCGCATGGCAATACCGGCATCGCCGGCTTGCATGGGCTTCAGGCTGCCTTTGATCTTGCCTTGCTTGCGCTTGGCCGTGTCGCCAAAGTTGGTGAATACGACATTGCTCACCGAACGGTTCATTGCCTTCGCCATCAGAAGGGTCAGTAGCAGGCCGGCGGCACCCACGACCATACCGGCGATCATCAGGGCCGGGTTCTGCAGCACATAGCCCTCGAGCCCGACTGCCAGGCCGGTGAAAGCATTAAAGATTGAGATCACCACCGGCATGTCCGCTCCGCCGATGGGCAAGGTCATCAGGATGCCCACCACCAGCGCGCAAGCGAAGAACAGCACGATCAGCCCGGACATCGACATCAGCGGCGGATTCTGGCCCAGCGTTACGACAACCATGTACGCGCCAATGCCTATGGTCGCCAGAATGAACAGGGCATTGAAGGCCCGCTGCCCCTTGAACCGGAGCGGCTTCTTGATGATCTCATCCAGCTTGGCCCACGCAATTAAGGATCCGGACAGCGAGACAGCGCCGATCAGGGCCCCAAGCAGCGTCACGGTAAGCGGTATGGCCGCACCTGCCTTGTTGCCAAAAAGCTCCACCGCGGCAATCGCACCTGCCGCACCGCCCCCCATACCGTTGTAGAGCGCCACCATCTGTGGCATCGCGGTCATGGCGACCTTTTTTCCGCTCCACCAGGCAACACCCCCGCCGATCAGCAACGCGAGGATCGCTAGGCCGATATTGATCAAGAGATGAGGCTTCACAGCCTCATCAACAGAGGCAATATAGAGGAAGCTGACCAGGATGGCGGCCAACATGCCGATACCCGCAACGAAGATCCCCGATGGCGCTGTCACCGGCGAGGACATACGTAACAGGCCATACATCAGAAGAAAAGCGGCTACCAGATCGACGATGCCGATGGCTGCCTGTGAAAGTGTGTCGATCATCTCGGTCTCTCAATGCTTTCTTGAATGGCCGGCTTTTGCGTGGCCGGGTTTTGCATGGCCGGCTCTGGCCGGCTGCGTGCCGTGTGCGCTGGGCTGGAACATCGCCAGCATCCGCACGGTGACGGCATAACCTCCGGCGACGTTTCCGGCACCAAGCAGAACGGCGACAAATCCGATGGTCTGCTCCAACACCGTGCTTGCGTTGATCAGCGTGAATAGCCCGCCGACCACGACAATTCCATGCACAAAATTGGAACCTGACATCAGGGGCGTATGCAGGATCGCGGGGACACGGCCGATAATGACCCAACCCGCGAAGGCTGCGATCATGAAAACGTACAGCGCCACGAAACCCGATATTGCGATATGGAAGTTCATTTCAATTTGGCCGAAGACTCATGCCGCTTTTGCGATGGTGGCTGCAGAGGCACTGGTAACCGCTGCCGCCGGCCTGGGGTCTTGCTTGCCTGGTTGGTTCATCCGCTTGCCGGCATGCGTGATCGCCGTCTTGGCCAACACCTCGTCATCCCATTTGATCTCGATGACGTTGTCCTTCATCATCAGTTCAAGCAGGTGATACAGATTTTTGGCATAGAGTTCGCTGGCATCCTCGCCGAGCAAAGAAGGAACATTCAGCGGCGCCGCAATGGTGACGGTTCCGATCCGCGCCGTTTCGCCGGCTTTTGTATCTTCGCAATTGCCGCCGCCTTCGGCTGAGAGATCAACGATGACTGCGCCAGACTTCATGCCAGCCACTTGCGCCTTGCTGATCAGCTTCGGCGAAGGGCGCCCGGGGATGGCGGCGGTGGTGATGACCAAATCGGCCTTTTGAATATGCTGGGTCAGCACCGCCGCTACCTTGCTCTTCTCTTCGGCGCTCAATTCGCGCGCGTAGCCGCCTTCGCCCCGCGCGTCCACGCCGGTTTCCACAAATGTTGCGCCCAAGGAGAGCGCTTGCTCCTGGGTCTCCGGACGCACGTCGTAGCCTTCCACAACGGCACCCAGACGATGAGCGGTCGCGATGGCTTCCAGGCCCGCGACACCTAGCCCCATGACCAACACCCGTGCAGGGCCAATTGCCCCGGCTGCAGTGGTGATCTTGGGCAGTACCCGTGCGAGATGGGTCGCACCTAACTGTACCGCGTAGTAACCGGCGAGCGCGGATTGGCTCGACAATGCGTCCATCGACTGCGCCCTGGAAATGCGCGGGATGCATTCCATCGCAAAGCAGGTGATCTTGCGGTCCAGCAGACGCTGCACCAAGGCAATTTCATGATTGGCGTACACGAAGGAAATGAGAATCGCCCCTTCCTTCATGGCACCGATGACTTCCAATGCGGGTGGCTGCACAGCGAGCACTACGTCAGCATCGCTGACGAGTGCCTTGCGGTCATGAACGAATGCGACATCCTTGTAAGCGGCCTCATCCAGGTGAATGGCCTCCGCCGCGCCGGACTGCATGTGCAGTTTCGCGCCGAGCTTGATCAGTTTTGGAACAATGGAAGGAACGAGCGCCACCCGGCGCTCGTGTTTTTGTGTTTCCTTCAGAACAGCGACGTTGACGTACATGGCCTAGATCAGGCCGGTGCGTCGATATGGGCGGTGCGGATCAGCTTCTTGTTGACGAACTGCTGGATGCCCATATCGCCAAGTTCTCGTCCGTAACCCGAATCCTTGACGCCGCCGAACGGCAGTTCGGCATCGGTCCAGTCGATGTTGTTGATGAACATCATCCCGGTATCCACCTGGCTGGCCACACGCTTGCCGCGCGCCAGATCCTTGGTGAAAACAGATCCACCCAGGCCGAAGTCTGAGTCATTGGCCAGCGCAATGGCCTCTTGCTCGTTCTTGACGCGGAAGAACAGCGCCACCGGACCAAAGAACTCGGCACGAAACGCCGGGTTGTCGGGCTTGACATCGGTCAGGATGGTCGTTTCCATAAAGGAGCCGGGACGGTCGATGCGCTTGCCGCCCATCAGGAGTTTTGCGCCGTGGGCCACGGCACCATCGACCTGCTTCAGCAGATCGACCAGCGCAACTTCCTGCGACATCGGACCCTTGGTGGTCTTCTCATCCATCGGATCGCCGGGCTCCTGCAAGGCCAGCGCCGCCTTGAACTTGTCCAGGAACTTGTCGGCGATGGATTCCAGAACGATGAACCGCTTCGACGCACAGCAGGTTTGTCCCTGGTTGTACATGCGGCCCCACACTGCCCAGGGAATGGTCTTTTCCAGATCGGCATCGTCGAGCACGATGAATGCGTCGCTGCCGCCGAGTTCCATGGACGAAGGTTTGAGAATCTGTCCCGCCCGGGCCGCAATATTTCTGCCCGCTTCGACGCTTCCGGTCAAAGCCACACCCTTGACGCGCGGGTCGTCGATGACCTTGTCGGATTGTTCGTGCGAGATCAGCAGATTGGTGTAGAGCCCTGGGGGCGCGCCGGCGTCGATCCACAGCTTCTCGAAGGCAATGGCGCACTGCGGCACGTTGCTGGAATGCTTCACGACGACGACATTACCGGCCATCAGATGCGGTCCCGCGACGCGGGCGAGCTGGTAGAAGGGAAAGTTCCAGGGCTCGACGCAGAAGATGACGCCGATCGGGCTGCTTTCCATGTGGGCTTCGCCGCGCGTCGGATTAAGTTGCTCGGGCGCCAAAAACGTCGCCGCGTTCTTGGCGTAATAGGCCAGGATATTGCCGCTGAAGTTGACCTCTCCTCGTGCTTCGTCGATCCTCTTACCCATCTCCAGAGTCGCCAGCTTGGCAAACGCGTCGACATGGGCGTGTAGCAGGGCGGCGGCCTTGTCGACAATCACCGCGCGCTCCTTATAGCTCTTGCGCTTCCAGGTTTTGAAGCAGGCATCGGCTGTGATCAGCGCTTTCTCGAGCTGCGCATCGGTGAGAATGTCGAAGGACTTGAGATGCTTGCCGTTGTAGGGGTTAATGCTTTCGTAGCTCATGATTTATTTCTCTTTCAATCAATATTCTGCTTCGGGAGCCGAATAAGTTCGGCACGTATGGCCGCTAAGCTTCAATGATCACTTTGAGCGCCTTCGTCTTTGCCGCATTGGCAAAGGTTTCATAGGCATCCATGATCTGATCCAGCTTGAAGCGATGAGTAATCAGCAGCTTGGGATCGATCTTATTGGATCGCACGACGTTGAGCAGCATGGGGGTGCTGACTGCATCGACCAGGCGTGTGGTGATCGTGATGTTTCTACTCCACAAGGTTTCCAGATGCAGATTGACCTTTGTCCCATGTACGCCGATGTTGGCGATCGTGCCGCCAGGAGCGACCAGCTTTTCGCACAACTCGAAGGTGGCCGGAATTCCGACCGCTTCGATCGCCGTGTCCACGCCGCGCTGATCGGTCAGTTTTAGGACTTTGTCCAAGGCCTTGCCGTCGGAACTGTTGATGACAGCCGTGGCGCCGAAGCGCTGCGCCATTTCCAGTCGATTGTCATCGAGATCGATCATGATGATATCGGCCGGGGAGTAGAACTGGGCGGTGAGCAGTGCCGCGAGGCCAATGGGCCCGGCGCCGACGATGGCAACCGAGCTGCCCGGCTGCACTTTGCCGTTGAGCACTCCGCACTCGAAGCCCGTCGGCAGGATGTCGCTCAGCATCACCAGTGCCTCTTCGTCGGAATCCGCAGGAATCCGATAGAGGCTGGTATCGGCATAGGGAATCCGGACAAATTCCGCTTGGGTGCCATCGATGCTATTGCCGAGAATCCAGCCGCCGGTGGTGCAGTGGGAATACATAAGTTTGCGGCAATACATGCATTTGCCGCATGCGCTGATACAGGAGATCAGAACGTGGTCTCCCGGCTTGAAAGCCGCGACTCCCTTGCCGACCGTGTCGACTATGCCCACACCCTCATGACCCAGGACGCGGCCGGGCTGACAACTCGGCAGGTCGCCTTTGAGAATATGCAGGTCGGTACCGCAAATCGTTGTTTTGCTGACCTTGACGATTGCGTCTGTTGGCGCGGCGATTTCCGGCTTTGGACGCTGATCAAGTGTTTTTTTGTTGGGGCCAAGATATACAAGAGCTTTCATTGCAGATATCCGTGGAGCTGTGAACTAAGGCGATGGCATCAGATGGCCCGTATCGGCGATCGGACTGCCTCGGTCGAGAGATTGGTGCAGGGGTCTATCAGGCGCTTTTCGTTACAGGAAGAATGTTCTAACCTGCTCGGCAACGTCATCGAGTGCGATGAACGAGCGCCTTCCACGGGGGTCCGATAGAGTCTGTGGCTGAATTATGTTTTTCGTGATCTT
This sequence comes from Verrucomicrobiota bacterium, assembly GCA_903970595.1. Taxonomy (GTDB): domain Bacteria; phylum Pseudomonadota; class Gammaproteobacteria; order Nevskiales; family Nevskiaceae; genus Nevskia. The sequence continues at coordinate 3,570 of CAJCJI010000038.1, read as the reverse complement.
GTACCCGTTCAAACCGATACAGGCGCTGGAAAATGCGTCGCGTTGTTGCGCCGTCATTCTCTCTTCGCTCATTTCAATCAAGTGTTTCATGATGACCTCAAAGGCCGGAATTGCGTGGCGGCATGGGTGGGATTCACGAACACTAACCAATGCACTGGCATCGTGTCGGTACGCTGGCTCCCTTATAGATTTGCGAACCTGGAGATGTCGTGCGGCAAGAACGTTGTTATCCAGAGCGCCTCAATGTCGGGCCGCGCGCGAGACGGCAGGCCCCCAGGGTCGTTACTGCGCGGGATTGAAAGGCTAATGTACGGAGCCGAACGGATAGGGCGTGGCCCCTGCTGATCTACTGAAATCGGCAGGATTGCGCTGGCAGTCGTTGTCGCCGTGCCTACGCTTTCCACGAACGAAGGAACCCACGAATGAATTCCCAGTACCAGAAGAACCGACAGAGAAACCTTCTATTGGCCTCCCTGCCGGAGGCGGACTGCCGGCGTCTGTCCCCCAATCTGGAATGGGTGCCTTTGAAGCTCGGTCAAGTGCTGCATGAGTCCGGTATCGGATTGCAGCATGTCTACTTCCCCACCGACTCCATCGTATCCTTGTTGTATGTGATGGAAAATGGAGAGTCGGCGGAAATCGCGATCGTGGGGAACGAAGGCATGGTGGGCATCTGCCTGTTCATGGGAGGCGAAACCACCACTAGCCGGGCGGTGGTGCAGAGCGGCGGACATGCATTCCGGCTAAAGAAAAACTATCTGATTGAAGAGGTTGACCGCTCCGCTACCTTTCGCAAGCTCCTTTTGCGATATACGCAAGCCCTGTTCACGCAAACATCGCAAACGGCGGTATGCAACCAACATCATTCGGTGCAGCAGCAGTTGTGCCGCTGGTTGTTGTTGAGCATTGATCGCCTCCCTGAAGACAAACTGACGATGACCCAGGCGCTGATCGCCGATATGCTGGGTGTTCGCCGCGAAGGCGTCACGGAAGCGGCGGGCAAGCTGCAGGCTGCGGGCGCGATCAGCTATGTGCGCGGACAAATCACCATCCTCGATCGGCCAATGCTGGAACGTATGTGCTGTGAATGCTATGCGGTTGTCAGAAGAGAGACTGACCGACTTCTGCCCCATATGATGGCCGCGTGAAGGGACACGCCAGTCGGTAAGACCGCGCTCCAGGCAATGCGGTTGTATCAGATTCGGACTTTTTCTGGAAGTTTCTCACTTCCCGATACCAGCCACTCATCTTTGGCTGATCAATGCGCTCGCGGCGATCGGAGATCGATCAATGGCTGTTCGGCGCTGCGCGCCGGCGGCGCGCAGTTGTTGCAGTCGCTGCAGCCGGCGCCGCAGCCAGCGGCCTGTTCCGGGGGAAGCAGTTGCTGGCCGAGGCGGCGCAGCCGCGCTGGGCGCTGTTCCTTGAGCAGCCATAAGGCCGCGCGGCGCTGCGCGCGGCGCTTCATGGCCGGCGAGAACACGCCGGCGGCATAGATCGCGCAGGGAATGACGATCAGGGCGATGATCAGATATTGCAGCGCGACGTTCATGGCCGGGCTCATGCCAGTGCGTGCGCGATCTGATAGGTGAGCAGCGAGGCCAGGTAGGCCAGCGCGAACAAGTACCCTGCCGCAATCGCCATGGTCTTCACCGAGTTGGTTTCACGGCGGATCACGGCCAGCGTGGACAGGCATTGCGGCGCGAACACGTACCAGGCCAGCAGCGAGAGCGCCGTTGCCAGCGGCCACTGCGCCGCGATCAGGGGTTGCAGTTGCCCCGCGGCCTGGTCCGCGCCGGCTGACAGGGCATACACCGTGGCCAGCGAACTCACCGCCACTTCGCGCGCGGCCAGGCCCGGGACCAGGGCGATGCAGATCTGCCAGTTGAAGCCGATCGGGGCGAAGACGTACTGCAGGGCGTGGCCGATGCGTCCCGCCAGGCTGTAGTCGATGGCGGGGCCGGCATAGCCGGCCGGCGCGGCCGGGAAGCTGGACAGGAACCACAGCACCACCGTCAGCGACAGGATCACGGTGCCGACGCGGCGCAAGAAGATCCAGCAGCGCTCCCACAGGCCGATGGCGATGTCGAAGGCATGCGGCACGCGGTAGGAGGGCAGCTCGAGCAGCAACGAGTGTTCCTCCACCGCATGGCCGCGGCGCTGGCGCCATAGCTTCATCGCGTAGGACACCGCCAACGCGGCGACGATGCCGGCCGCGTACAGGCCGAACAGCACCAGGCCCTGCAGGCTCAGCACGCCCCACACCTTGCGGTCGGCGATGAAGGCGGCGATCAGCAGGGTGTACACCGGCAGGCGCGCCGAGCAGGTCATCAGCGGCGCCACCAGGATGGTCGCCAGGCGGTCACGGCGATCCTGAATGGTACGCGTGGCCATGATGCCGGGGATGGCGCAGGCGAAGCTGGACAGCAGCGGGATGAAGGAACGGCCGGTGAGGCCGGCGCCGACCATCATGCGGTCGAGCAGGAAGGCGGCGCGCGGCAGGTAGCCGCTTTCCTCCAGCACCAGGATGAACAGGAACAGCAGCAGGATCTGCGGCAGGAACGCGATCACCGTGCCGGCGCCGGCCACGATGCCGTCCTGCACCAGGCTGCGCAGCGGGCCGGCGGGCAGGGCGGCGCCGAGCCAGGTGCCGAACGCCTGCATGCCGTTGCCGATTTCCAGCATGAACGGCCGGGCGCCGGTGAACACCGCCTGGAACATGAAAAACATCAGCACCGCCAGGATCAGCAGGCCCCACACCGGATGTAGCACGACGCGGTCCAGCGCATCGTCGATGGCGGCTGTGTGGCGCGGCATGCTGACGCATTCCGCCAGCAGGCGCCGCACTTCGGCGTGCAGGTTGGCGTCGCGCGGCGCCGATGGCGCCGGCGGCGGCGCGCCGTCGAGTTGCGTGATCAACTCGCGCACGCCGTTGCGCTGTACCGCCACGGTGGAGACGATGGGAATGCCCAGGCGCTGCGCCAGCTTGTCGCGGTCGATGAGAATGCCGCGGCGCGCCGCGGCGTCGCTCATGTTGAGGGCCAGCACCATCGGCCGGCCGATGCGCATCAGTTCCAGCACGAAGCGCAGGTGCAGGCGCAGATTGGTGGCGTCGGCGACGCAGACCATCAGGTCGGGAGGCTGTTCCGCCGGGTGCAGGCCCATGCACACGTCGCGGGTGATGGCCTCGTCGGCGCTGGTGGCGTTGAGGCTGTAGGCCCCCGGCAGGTCCAGCACCCGCACCAGCCGCCCGCTCGGCGCAATAAACCGCCCCTCCTTGCGCTCCACCGTGACCCCCGCATAGTTGGCCACTTTCTGGCGGCTGCCGGTGAGGCGGTTGAACAGGGCGGTCTTGCCGCAGTTGGGGTTGCCGACCAGGGCAATCGACAGCGGCACGGACCAGAGCGTCGCGGCCGGGGCGCTCACGCGGCCTCCGCCTGCACCAGCACCCGCGCGGCCTCGGTGCGGCGCAAGGCGAACCGTGTGTAGCCGATCTGCACCAGCAGGGGATCGCCGCCGACCGGCCCCCGGGCCACCACCCGCACCGGCTCGCCCTGCACAAAACCCAGTTCC